>JAZNSO010000102.1:0-25523 GCA_045591245.1 Bacteroidales bacterium | reverse complement strand
CATTGGCAACTCCTATTTTTCAAAACAGCTGAAGACATCACGAGCAAAAGACTTCGAGTTATCAGATGATTATCCTTATGTTGATCAAGTTTTAAATCTCTTTGAGAAAGACAATAACACAGCCGAACGTGAATATAAGATCGACATGCTTTATTGGGAGTTTCTTGATGAGATGACAGGACATAAATATTTCACTTTCGACAATGTGATTGCTTTCATGCTTAAACTGATGATATTAGAACGTTGGAGTAAGATGACGACAGAGCAAGGCAAGACGATTTTCCGTGAATTGTTAGAGCGTTTCAAGAATGAGTTTCAGTTTGCTAAAGAATTTGACATATAATTAGGGAAAAAATAAAACACCATATAACATGAATAAGACAACAGGAAAAGTAGTAAGTATCATCTCCAACTTAGTCTTGGTTCGCATCGAAGGGAACGTCTTCCAGAACGAGATATGCTTCATCTTTTTAGGTGAGGAAAAACTGATGGCTGAGGTTATCAAGATTATCGGCGACATCGCTTACGTTCAGGTTTTTGAAAGCACTCGCGGTCTGAAACCAGGTTCGAAAGTTGAGTTCGAAGGACACATGCTCGAAGTGGATCTCGGTCCAGGTTTGCTGTCGAAGAACTTCGACGGACTTCAGAACGACTTAGACAAGATGGATGGCGTTTTCTTGAAGAGAGGACTTTATACACCGGCACTTGAAAGCGAGAAGAAATGGTCGTTCACTCCGTTGGCAAAAGTCGGCGATAAAGTCGTTGCCGGCGATTGGTTAGGAAATGTTAAAGAAAACTGGCTCGACCATAAGATTATGGTGCCTTTCAAATTTGAAGGGGAATATACAGTAGAATCATTGGTCAAAGAAGGAGAATACACTATAAATGATGTCGTTGCGACATTAAAAGACGAAGAAGGCGAGATTCATAACGTCAGCATGGTACAGAAGTGGCCTGTGAAACTTGCAGTCAAAGCATATAAAAACAAACCGCGTCCATTCCGTTTGCTCGAGACCGGCATCCGAGTCATCGACACCATGAATCCTATTCTTGAAGGAGGAACAGGTTTCATCCCAGGACCTTTCGGAACAGGCAAGACTGTTATCCAACACTCTTTGGCAAAACACGCCAATGCCGACATTATCATCATGGCAGCCTGCGGCGAACGTGCCAACGAAGTTGTGGAAATCTTCTCAGAATTCCCTCACTTAGAAGACCCTCGCACCGGAAGATCGTTATACGAAAGAACTACGATTATCGCCAACACTTCCAACATGCCGGTTGCAGCTCGTGAGGCTTCAGTTTATACAGCCATGACGATCGGCGAATACTATCGTGCAATGGGATTGAAAGTATTCTTGTTAGCTGATTCCACCTCACGTTGGGCGCAGGCGCTTCGCGAGATGTCGAACCGTCTGGAAGAACTACCGGGACAAGACGCTTTCCCAATGGACTTGTCGGCAATCATAGCGGGATTCTACGCACGTGCCGGAATCGTTTATCTCAACAATGGAGAGACTGGTTCTGTCACTTTCATCGGAACTGTTTCACCAGCAGGCGGTAACTTGAAGGAACCTGTCACCGAATCGACAAAGAAAGCAGCCCGCTGTTTCTACGCTCTTTCTCAAAACCGCGCCGACTCTAAACGCTATCCTGCCATCGACACTCTGGATTCATACTCAAAATATCTTGAATACCCAGAATTCATATCTTTCGCAAAAGAAAAACTTGACGAGAACTGGGTTGAACTCGTCAACGAAGCACGTAATATATTGGTCAGAGGAAAAGAAACCGAAGAACAAATCAACATCTTAGGTGACGACAGCGTGCCTATCGACTATCACGTGACATTATGGAAGTCGGAATTTGTTGATTTTGTTATTCTTCAACAAGACGCTTTCGATAAGATTGATGCCACAACATCATTAGAACGTCAGGAATTCATGCTGAAGAAGGTTATCGGAGTGACACGTTCTGAGTTCAGATTCGAGAACTTTGAAGAAGTCGCCATCTATTTCAAGAGACTCATCAACGCCTTCCGTCAAATGAACTACACCATCTTCAAGTCGGAAGAATTCAAGAAAGCTGAAGAAGAAGCCAATATGGTTCTAGAAGAAAGATTAATCAAATAACAGACAATAAAACGACATATATATGAGTGCATTTCAAAAAGTATATACAAAGATAAGTCAGGTCACGAAAGCCACATGCAGTTTGAAGGCTAGCGGTGTAGGATTCGATGAGCTTGCATATATACACGGACGTCTGGCTCAGGTAGTTAAGATCTGGGGCGATGAGATAACACTTCAGGTCTTCTCTGGAACTGAAGGAATTCCTACCAATGCGGAAGTCATTTTCTTAGGCAAGGCTCCTACCCTAAAGGTCAGTGACGAGCTGTGCGGACGTTTCTTCAACGCATTCGGTCAGCCTATAGACGGCGGTCCTGAAGTAGATGGCGAGGAACGCGAAATTGGCGGACCTTCAGTAAATCCGGTTCAACGTAAGCAGCCCTCGGAACTCATCGCGACAGGCATCGCCGGCATCGACTTGAACAACACTTTGGTGTCAGGACAGAAGATCCCTTTCTTCGCCGATCCCGACCAGCCTTATAATCAAGTGATGGCTAACGTAGCAATGAAAGCCCAGACCGACCGCATCATTCTAGGCGGAATGGGTCTCACCAACGACGACTATTTATATTTCAAGAATCTATTTGAAAACGCAGGTATCTTAGATCATATCGTGTCATTCGTAAACACTACCGAAGCTCCTCCTGTCGAACGTCTTCTCGTCCCTGATATGGCATTGACAGCAGCGGAATATTTCGCAGTAGATAAGAATGAAAAAGTATTGGTGCTTTTGACCGACATGACGTTATACGCCGACGCTTTGAGTATCGTTTCCAACCGTATGGATCAGATTCCGTCGAAAGACTCAATGCCTGGTTCATTATATTCCGACTTGGCAAAGATTTACGAAAAAGCCGTTCAATTCCCGAGCGGAGGATCAATTACAATCATCGCTGTTACAACATTGTCGGGCGGCGACATCACACACGCCATTCCAGATAACACAGGTTATATTACTGAAGGTCAGCTCTTCTTGCGCAAAGACAGCGACATCGGCAAAGTCATCGTCGACCCGTTCAGAAGCTTGTCACGTTTGAAACAATTGGTTATCGGAAAGAAGACACGCGCCGACCATCCACAGGTGATGAACGCTTGTATCCGTCTCTACGCCGATGCCGCCAATGCTAGAACGAAACTCGAAAACGGCTTCGACTTGACAGACTACGACAATCGCGTTCTCGAATTCGCAAAAGAATATTCAAACGATTTGCTCGCCATCGATGTCGATCTCAAGATTGAACAGATGCTCGACACTGCATGGAATCTCTTCGGTAAATACTTCACGAAATCGGAGGTATCTATCAAGAAAGAATTCATGGATAAATATTGGACTGGTAAAGAAGATTGATTGCCACGAAATTAAAATCTCATAATTATGGCAATAAAATTTCAATATAACAAAACGTCGCTGCAGCAGATGGAGAAGCAGTTGAAGATACGCGTGCGCACGCTTCCTACCATCAAGAGTAAGGAGTCGGCATTGCGTCTCGAGGTGAAGCGTTCCAAAGAAATGGTAGAGGAATTCGACGCAAAACTCGAGAATATCTTGCAACAATCCGGCGATATTCTTCGTCTTTGGGGCGAGTTCAAACCCGACCTCATCAGCGTGGAAGACGTGAAATTCAGCGTCAAGAAAATCGCTGGCGTCAACACTCCGGTTTATGAAGGCGCGACATATAAGGTAAAGGAATTCAGTATTTTCAATATGCCATCATGGACCTTAGACGGAATAGAATATATGAAGTCTTTGATTGACATCACATTGGAACGAGAATTCTGGATTCGTAAGATGGAACTGCTCAGCAAAGCAAGAAAGAAGACTACTCAGAAAGTGAATCTTTATGAAAAAGTGCAGATTCCAGGCTTCGAAGATGCTATACGTAAGATTAAAAGAGTTATGGAAGATGAAGAAAATCTTTCCAAAGCCGCTCAGAAAATAGTAAAAATGCGTCAAGAAAAGGAGGTTGAATCATGATTACACCTATGACAAAATTGACGATGCTGATTTATCATCGCGACTACAACAAGTTCCTCAACGACCTCCGCGACCATGGCGTAGTTCACGTTCATGCTAAAAAACAGACACTGCAAGACGAGAACATGAAAGCCAAGATGGCGGAAGTGAAACATATCAACAACACGATTAAACAATTGACTGTGTTAAGTCAACGGTCAAAAGTCAACGGTCAACAGACTTTGACGACAGAACTTCGCGACGAGGAATTGATAACATTCATCGACAAGAAGTTTGTCGAGATTGACAGCATGCAACAGGAAATCTCAGCATTGCAGAAAGACGATAACGTCTATGCTCAATGGGGTCAATTTCCTGAGGAAAGGCTGAATCAGATAAAAGCTAACAACTGGGACGTACGTTTCTTTACAGTGCCAAGCAAGAAATATGACAACGCTTGGGAAGAAGAGTTCAACGCTTTCTTAGTTAATGAAGTGTCTGGATTTTCTTACTTCACAACATTCACTTCTAAAGATAAAGAAGTCAATATAGATGCAGAGAGTTTTCATTTTCCATCTATGACGAAGTCGGAAATAGAAGCAAAAATTGATGAGTTAAATAAAAAATCATCCGAAACAAACAATTATCTGGCGAACGTTGCCGAAGATGCCATCGCTCATCTTCAAGAATATAAGAAGACTGTCAACGAAGATGCCGACTTCTATAAAGTAAGCGAGGCTGCCAACACATTGATAGACGACAAACTCATGTCGTTGGAAGGCTGGATTCCTACTGAAATCAAAGACAACACCATCGAATGGCTCAGCAAAGAAGACATTTACTTCGAAGCATCAGAACCAGTTAAAGGTGTCGACAACCCTCCTATCAAACTCAAGAACAGACGTTTCGCAAAATTATTCGAGATGATTGGCAATATGTATTCTATTCCAACATACTGGGAGTTAGACATGACACCATTCTTCGCGCCATTCTTCGTCCTCTTCTTCGGATTCTGTATGGGCGACTGTGGCTACGGAGCGTTGATATGCCTTGTAACCTTAGGTTTGATAATTAGCAAGAAATTACAACCTATGCAGAACGTCTTATGGTTAGGATTCTTCTTAGGGTTAGGAACCGTTGTCATGGGAACGATAAGCGGAACGTTCTTTGGAGTTCCATTGTTAGATGTCGACATCCCTATCGTAAATAGGTTAAAGGCTATAATGTTCAAATCTGATGGTTTATATTCAGCTTTTTACGTGTCATTAATTATAGGTGTGTTCCAGATATTGTTTGGAATGTGTCTTAAGATTATCAATCTTACGAAGATGCACGGTTTTGGTGCCGCATTATCTACCGTAGGCTGGGTGATTTTGCTTCTCGGAGGAATAGTGACATTTCTCATAGATGGCATCGGAATACCATTCTACGCCTGTATGATAATAGGTGCGATATTCATCTTCCTGTTAAACGGACCGATAAATTCTATCGCTGCCCCATTCAAGAACATAGGATCAGGATTATGGGATACATACAATATGGCGACGGGGCTTCTCGGCGATGTTCTTTCTTACATCAGATTGTTCGCATTAGGATTGTCAGGCTCTATTTTAGGAATGGTCTTTAACGACATGGCAGTACAGATGAGTCCAGATATTCCTATAGTCGGCACTATCGTTACATTATTAATATTATTATTTGGTCATACTCTAAACATAGCATTGTCGGCATTGGGTGCTTTTGTTCACCCTATGCGTCTTACTTTCGTAGAGTTTTATAAGAACTCAGGATTTGTTGGCGGTGCAAAAGAATATGAACCATTTAGGAAAAATTGATAATTGAAAGTTGAAAATTAACAATGTACAATTTACTATCTTAATAAAATATCATGTAAAGGCACACGGACGTGTGACTAAAATAAAAAAGAAAATTAACAAAATAAATAACAAATAAAAAATTAACATTATGACAACAGCATTAGTATTAGCTTACGTTGGTATCGCTCTTATGATAGGATTATGCGGTATCGGCAGTGCAATTGGTGTTACTTACGGAGGTAACGCCACGATTGGAGCAATGAAAAAGAATGAAGAAGCATTCGGCAACTATTTAATTTTAAGTGCTATGGCAAGTACCCAAGGTCTATATGGCTTTGCTGGATATTTCTTGATTAACATGAGAGGTGTATTAACATCAAGCATTACAATGGCACAAGCCATGGCGATATTCTGCTGCGGTTTATTCCTCGGCGTTGTTGGTTTAATCTCTGCTTTACGCCAAGGTCAACTCTGCGCTAATGGTATCACAGCAATCGGCAATGGTCATAACGTATTTGGTAAAACAATCATCCTTGCCGTTTTCCCAGAACTTTATGCAATCATCGCTTTATTGGGAACATTCTTGATTTCATCAACATTATGATAAAAGACTAAAGACGAATCACTAAAGGAAGAGAGTTTCTGTAATGGAGACTCTCTTTTTTTTTGTCAACCGACAACAGACCTTGAGCAATACTTCGTGATTATGTATTTTGACGCATCATTTTTATTAACTTTTAGTGATTGCAATCGAAAAAAGTTAGTATCTTCGCGCAAAATTTATCATTATGAACAAGGTCTCGGAAAACCCTTTAAAAAACCGAACAAATGGCGAGATGCCGTTTATGGTCGTGACCGCACTATTCGTCACTCTTTACTTAGTGTCGAACATCATGGCGGTGAAAGTAATCAGTTTTTTTGACATCATCTATTTCGATGCAGGTACCATCACCTTCCCTTTCGCCTATATGCTCGGCGACATCCTAACGGAGATTTGGGGCTATCATAAAGCTAAGAAAGTGATATGGATGACATTCCTCTGTAATATCATTATGATGATTTTCACGCAGGTGGCGGTTTGGCTTCCTTCACCGGATTATTTGGAAGGTACTGCGATAGCTTACGACAATGTCTTCACTTACGTACCAAGAATCGTCATAGCGTCGTTGACAGGATTCCTTCTCGGAGAATTGTCTAACTCTTGGCTTATGGATAAGATCAAGAAAAGAACAGAAGGAAGATTCTTATGGCTCAGGACTATAGGAAGTTCCATCGCTGCCCATCTCTTAGATACCGTCCCTTTTGTGTTGATAGCTTTCATTGGAACGATGACTACACGCGACATCATCATGATGATAGCGACACAATATTTCATGAAATTAGGAATAGAAGTCGTCTTCGGAACTCCCCTTGCTTACGCAGGTGTGGGATACATTAAAAGGAAGATTAAAGATTAAGGGGACTTCTATATATCCCCTTGACAAAAAATGCACACTCTTTCCATAAAATTATTTGGATATTATTATTATTGTTATTATTATTGCAGAAGAATAATTTAAAACTTTTGTCATGAAAAAGATTACATTTCTACTTCTGTTGACATTTGTCGGGATTACATTTGTCGAGGCTCAAGGCGATTATTGCATGGGTGTCAAAAACGTTAAAGGCAACTTTACTGAAGATAATAAAGTCCGACTTTCGTGGGTAAACGAAGATGTCGGTCCGTACTGGGGAGATCCAGATTGCGATCTTGTCACACACGAGAACGCCGGATACAATAACGGTTGGAATATATGTTCATTGCATAGCGGCTTAGGAACGTTAGGTTTCGCAGCTGATAAGGATAATGGTTACAAAGTCATGGATAAGTTTACTTGTTACGAAGCTTTTTATCTTAGGTTCTATCTTTATGAAGGAGCGACTCCATTCTCGACCATCAACGGAGCTTATATAACAATTTATGACGGAGACCCTCTCAACGGCGGCAATGTAATTGCAGGCGGCGATGATGAGAATCGTTTCCTTAGAGGCGGCAATGCAAATATATATCGTGTAGCTGAAAATGACTTCTCCGATGTCAGCCGTCCTATCTTCTACGTTGATGTTGACATTCTTGAATTATCAGAAAATTATGAAGAAAAAACATTCTGGTTTGTGGCTTCGTTTACAGGAACATTAAATTCAGATGCTGCCCAAGTTCATGTGGTGCCGCAAACGATATTAGGAGAGACTACAACAGGAGAAGCAAGAATATATTCCCCAATTACAGGATGGCAGCCGATGTTGGACGAGAACACACAAACTCAACAAGGTATCGCTGTTGAAACATTAGGTTATCAAGACACAGGTGGAGTTGTACTCTATGCCGATAGCTGCAGAGTATATCGTAACGGAGAACTTATAAGTCAGTTTGTTCCTGAAGACAGCGATGTCACTTTTATTGATGAAGACGCGCCTCATGGTACAAATATATATGGTATTCAGAATGTATTTTTCTCATGGGATGAATGTACTTCAATGGTATATAATTGTGATGTACGTCCGTCATATAGTCCTAAAAACACTTATTTTACGAAAGATGAATGTACAGAAGAAATAGATCTTGAAAATACGGAAGATACTGACGTATGGGGAATCACATACAATCTGCATTGGGATATGGAAGATGAAATGGAAGGAGAAAACATAAAGACTTTTTATAACATATATCGTAAAGAAACTTCTGAAGAAGACTTCACTCTAACTATGAGCATTCCGAAAGATAATAATAATTTTGAATTTTCAGATATAACACCTGTCGGTTCATACGAATATAAAATATGTACCTACAATGTTTATGAAACAGGTTCTTCAGAAAGTCAGAAAGTTATGTTTGAAGACAGAGGTGTTTTAGATATTAAAGAAGCTGACATTAATTTAAATGTTTATCCAAATCCTACAGATAGAATATTAAACATTGAGATGCATGATTTCTCGCACGCAGAGATTACAGATCTGACAGGACGTATAGTCGGATATTATTCAAACAATATCATCGACATGAGTAATCTGACAAAAGGAATTTATTTCGTGAAGATATTTGACACTCACAATAATCATACGATAGAGAAAGTGGTGAGGAAATAAGAATACGATTCATATAACAAACTGACAACGGGCAACAGTCATCAGACATTGCCCGTTGTTTTTTTAACAAAAGCATATCCGAATGCCAATCCTCCTAATATCAACAGACCGCTACCAAGCGGAACTTTATCAGCTTCATCAGATGAATCCAAGCTTGCATATTTGTAACTTTTCCTATTAACAGACTCTGTATCATTTTGATATGAAATCTTTTTCTGAGCGGATGCATCATTACAACACAATATCATAACGAATGCTAAAAACAAGATAATATTTTTCATTTGATTGTATTTATTTGTCTATATAACATTCACACGATGTCTTTGTTGACAAATAAATGTTAAAGGTGACTTCCAATTTTATTTACAGAAATCACCTTGAAAAAAATCATGTATGAAAAGGTAAAAATCAATGTTTTATTTTAAACACTTCACCTGGTTTCGGTATCACAATATCTTTGAATCCGGCTTTCTCCAAAACCTTGCTATACGGAACTTGTGCCTCGTAGTCGCCGTGAACGATAAACACTTTCTTGACTTTTTCGGGATTCTGACAGCGCAGATATTGTTCCATCTCCTGATAGTCGGCGTGACCACTGAAGGCATCGATACTGAATATCTCCGCATTAACCTGATGAGGCATTCCATGGATGGAGATCTCCTTTTCGCCACTTAAAATACGGGCTCCGAGTGTAGTAGGTGCACAATAACCAATCGCTAAAATCGAGTTCTTAGGGTTGTCGATATTATTTGCGATATGATGTTTTACCCTACCAGCTTCCATCATGCCAGAAGCGGATATGATGATACAAGGTTCTTTTCTTGCGTTCAAGGCTTTGGAATGATTGACGTTAGTGATATATTTCAACGTTCCGAATCCGAATGGGTCGTCGTCATGTTCAAGCACTTCAGCCACGTCTTTATTAAATAGGTCGAGATGAAGACGGAAGATATTCGTGGCGTTGACAGCTAAAGGACTGTCGACATAAATAGGAATCAATGGAAGTTTTCCTTCGTTATAGAAATTGTTCAAGATATAAACTATCTCCTGTGTACGTCCGATAGCAAATGAAGGGATGATGAGTTTTCCTTTTTTCTCCACGCAAGTATGCTTAATAATTCTTAACAATTCGTCTTCCGAGAGTTGTTTGTTCTGATGGAGTCTGTCGCCGTAAGTACTTTCCACGATAAGATAATCGCATTGCGGGAAAGCGTCGGGAGCGCGTAGCAGGTAGTTGTTGCTACGACCGATGTCGCCTGTATAACCAATTCTTGTCACTTCACCGAACTCGTCAATTTCTATCGTAGCTGCGGCACTTCCGAGCAAGTGACCTGTATTGGTGAACTTCACCTTTATATTATTGTCGATATGGAACTGACGGTTAAGCGGCACGCTGATAAATAGTTCCATACAAGCGTGAGCATCCTTCTCCGTATAAATAGGATCGACGGGTTTCAAGCCTTGACGAGCTCTTTTCTTGTTAAACCAATGAGTATCGTTTTCCTGTATGAATCCGCTGTCGGGCAACATGATTGAACAAAGGTTGCGTGTCGCCTGCGTACAAATCACAGAACCGCGGAATCCTCTCTTATAGAAATAAGGTATCAATCCGGAGTGGTCGACGTGAGCGTGGGTGAGAATGATATGGTCGATCTCGGCCGGGTCAACCATAGTGTTTCTATTCAACGCGTCCGTCTCAAGACCTTTACCTTGGAACATTCCGCAGTCTAACAATATCTTCTTTCCGTGACGTGTCGTGATAAGATGCTTGCTGCCCGTCACCTCTCTTGCTGCTCCTATAAATTTTATTTCCATATCATTAATTTATTTTAAAGAAAAAAAGGGGACTTCATAGCGTCCCCCTTAAAATTATTTAATAATGTTGATTTGTCTTGTAACAATTCCTGTTTCTGTCACAATCTGTAACATATACATTCCCGTTTCAAAATCGCTCAAGTCGAGTGTCATCTCATCTGAATCGGCATCTTGACTCATTACGACTTGTCCTGTCATATTGACGATTGTCAACGTTTTGATATGTTCGGCTTCAACCTTAATTTTGTCTTTCGCCGGATTCGGATATATCTTAACTTGATTATAGATATTTTCATTTACAGAAACCACTTCAACCATTACGAAGTCGTCGTCAGAGTCTTCTGCCAAAGCATAATCAGATTCACAGTCGATGTCGGCGTAATAAGCTGTCACTTTATAGTAATATGTTGCGTCTTCGCACATCATATCAGAGAACTCATAATGATTCAAACTTGGAACGTTGACTAAGGTTTGAACTTGTTTGTAAGTCTCGTTGTCGGTACTTCTATAGACTCTATATTCTGTAAGATTGAGTGACGATTCTATTCTGTCCCATTTTACCACAGCTCCATACTCGCCTGCATATTCGTAAAATTCAGCTTCAAGATTCTTAGCAGATTCGCAGCCTTCTATCTCAACACATACTTCTTCAGTGTGAGGTGAGACGTAACCGTCGTAAACAGTTTGTACCGTATAGCAATGATAACCGAATGCGGCTTCGTCGTCTATATATGTCGTTGTAGGGACGTATGTTTCATATACATAGCCGTCGCGTGATACTGTGTAATAATCTGCTAATTCAACTTCGTCCCATTCGAGAGTAACGATATTTCCTTCTACTGTCGCCGTTACGTTTTCTGGTTCAACCAACACTCTGACTTCCTGGCTTGCTGTTGCCGATTGATTTCCGCAAGTGACTGTGACGGTATATACGGTAGTTTCCAAAGGAGTTGCCACTGTTGAAGAAGCGTTAGGATTTTCGAGTGACTCTGCTGGAGTCCATGAGTAAGACACGTCACCGCTTGCACCATCAACGTAAGCGAATATCTCTGTCGATTCGCCTTTCACTATAAATCCAGGGTTGGCGAATGTTGACACTGACAACTCATACACTATAGCTTCTACGCCTTCACTCTTTGGCGATTCGAGGTTCTCATAAACAGAAGTTACTTTGTAGATATAACTGTTTTCTGCGAGATCTTCATCAGTATATGAAGTAGCATTTATATTTGATGCTATTTTGCTGTCGTTGCGGTATATGTTATAAACTGCGTCAGGTGTCGTTTCGTTCCATGTGAGGGTAACGTTGCTTCCATTCACTTCTGCTTCAAGATTTGATGGAGGGCATACTACCGTAATTGTCATTGAGGCAGTTGCAGTCTCTTCGCCATCATTGACCGTACATGTGTAAGTTGTTGTTTGAGATGGTGTGACGATAGGATTTGGAGAATTGACACCGTTAACACCTGTTGTTGGTGACCATGAATATGTATAATTATAAGTGCCGCCGAAAGCCATTACGTTCATTAACACAGAACCACCAGGCATGACGACATCGTTATTTGCGGTAACGTTAACCATGAGAGGTTCGTCGGCGTTCTCCACGATATTGACAGTTGTCTGATAAGTCACTTTGTTGTAGCCGAACACTGTGAGTGTAGCTTCGCCTAACGTCATTGGAGCTTCGAAAGTAATCAATGCGGAACTGTTTTCTATTGTTGCTGTTCCCATCATTTCTCCGTTTCTTGTGAGAGTCGCTTTTGCGCCTTCTGCATTATTGGCACCTACAACGAATCCTGTTGCTTGTTTCGACATTTCAGAGTTATGAGTTACTGTCATTGTTTCTGGAATGTCGTTTCTCAAGGTCAGTGTAGGATCGCCGAAGAGTGTCCATGTGTTGTATGTAGCGTAATATGAGGTGTTGTTATGACCCAAGTCTAAAATCTTAAAGTTACCGTTGAGGGAAACGCCGCCCATAGTACGCTTGATGTTGTTATTATATGATTCCACGAAAATATCTATCATCTCGTCCTGACCGTACATTGGTGGTGTCCATGGTTGTGAGATATAAGAGAACATACCTCCGATAGCACCTGTCGGATTGCCGGTATTTACGTTTGTGGCACGCATCCATGTCTCTGCGAAACAAGGTTGATAGTATGTATATTCGCCATTGTTGCAAGCTACAGAGATGATATAAGGCAATTGGTAGTCGTTTGTCAAAGCGTTGACGTGCGAGTTGCTGTAGCTGAAAACACCCCAACCTGTAGGACTTCCATGGTTACAATAGTTGATTATGCCTACACCTTCGTTGATATGCTGACTGATTTGAGCGGCAGAAGACGTGACATTTGGAACATTCTGGTAGTCGCGATGAACTGTTGTATAATTGTATCCTAACAGGTCATCTCTTATTTTATCCATGTGCTGATAATCGTCCTCACCATTATGTCCAGTCTGTCCTTCTTTTTTTGCCACACCTTGACCAACCTTAAGCCAACTTGCACTTGTATCTATGTCTTTCTCATAATGAATGACCTTGTTGACTTGTGTTGTTACATCAGATGTTGACTCGGCAGAGAAACGACCGATGATGAGTTCGTTGTAACGGTCGTTACCTTCTAATTGTCCGAACCACCAGTCGGAATAACCTGAGTAATCGTCAAAATAACCTGAGCCCATAGTCAGGTATTTTCCTGGCAATTGCTGATAATCTCCGACTAATAAAACATGGACGAGATTTGGATTGTCTTCATATTGTGATGTGATATAATTCTTGATGTTATCGGCTGAAGTTCCAGCTACGCTTGTACCTACTATTGTGGTATTACGTCCAGTAGCTCTTTTCCATTCTACGAAAGGCTGCATGGCACTCATGAAAGCATCGTGGCAGATAATGAGGAGGTCGCCTTCTTCTTCTATAATGTCGTATTTCGCGCCTGATTCCTTATAGTTGATGAAACGGTTCGAATACATCTTCTCAAATTCGGAATCCATATTTATTGTATTAGAACGTCTTGCTAATTCGTTTTCGCCTTCTTCTTTTGTCGAGACAACTTCTATTGTCATTTTATGCATAACCCTCAATGTCTTTGTGACAGGATTATATGCGAAAGGCGTGACGATGATGTTCTGTGCGCGAAAGTCACGTAAAATATATGGTGAATCTAATTTTACGTTTGTTGCAGGAAAGAATTCATTTTGTTGGTAGACGTCTCCGTAAGTATAAGGAACATCGTCAGGATTTATGCTGCGAGGAAATTCCCCTTTTGATGGAGCTATCTCAATATCGTTATATTCGAGATATTCTACCTTGGAGACTCTGACATCCATCTTTCCCATGTCATTAATTATAATAGGTATGGAAAGCGATGGGATGTTGGGTTGTCCGGCTTCCGAGAGAGGAGCCATGTCTTCATTAGTGATGATTACGGAATTTGGTAATGAAGTCTGATTTGTGTAAAAACCGTTTAGGGATAAATCAATAACAATAGATTCGTTAGTGGATCTGATAAGTTTTGTAGAATAGCTATCTTTTGATTTAGAATTGATAGAATGCCATTCCTGAGATGAAATTGTCTGCAAGAAGAACAAACAGATAATTGATAAAAATAGTCTTTTCATGTTTTAGTATTTTTTTGCAAATATAAAAAAAGAACGACATTTTTTCAATGCCGTTCCTCAATAATTTATAAAAAAATTCTACTTGTTTCTCCCCATTGTAAACACCAATCCAAAGCGTACGTTAACAGCGTCGTAAGACGTTACGAGTCTTGTTGTTGAAGCATTTATTTTAGTCAAAATCATAATATTGTCTGTCACAGCATAAACATTCAAAGGTCCGAAATTCATGCTGATGCCAGCGCCCACCGATTTAGTTGAATACTTTGACATTGTGTAGCTTGTCGTGAAGTTCAGAAATCTGAAAAAAGAGCCACTGTATGCAAGTGTCAAAGACGGACGATATTGATTATTAACATAATACATCTGACCTATCGCAGTAAATCTAGCAATTGGACAAAGTTCATAATAACCTTGAAGCATTACTCTTGTCTTCAAAGAAGTTCTGTAATCATTGCCATTATATAGTATATCATCATCTAACACATCTTCTATAAAGTCTTGATAAATATCTGTGAAGTCAATATCCATGCTCAAGATGTCGTCAACGTCGTCAATCAGAGCGTCATTCACAACGACATTATCTTTACGTATATGTTTTTCTTTAACATCTTTCCACTGAATGAAACCAAGGTCATAAACTCCAACTGCCACACCAAAGTGGTCGTTAAAAACATAAGAGGCTCCGAAATCAATGCCCCATCCATAGTTCTCCTTAAAATTAAGAAGATCATCAAAATCTAACGAATCGTTAGAGAAAACTCCTCTGACATCAGCTATTCTGTTAATATTTGCATCTAAAGCCGAAGATGCCTTGATATTAAGATTCAAATCAGCTGTCATTTCATAATTATTTTCGTCAGTATAGATATATGTATCATCGTCATTTACCATTATATTGGCGATGCCGCATAACAATTTAGGTCTGATTCCAACTGTAAGTTTATCATTGATATTATATTGCAAACCTACTGCGAATTCAGAAAACATCTCGCTATCGAGACCGATGCTGAAGTTTGCAGGATTGTCAGGTCCTAAATAATTACCGTTGCCGTTTATGAAGAAACCTAAAAAGTCTCTTGAATAATGGAATTCAGTATTTGCTCTAAGACGCCAATTAACATCAACAAAAAATCTTCCGAACTTTGCTCCCAAACGAACCAAGTCAAGGGAAAAATCTGTGTTTATGTGATTGTCATGTTCTTCAAGACTTTGGATAAAATTATTTAAATCCAATGCTGTTGGCACGCCATTCTCAAACTTATACAGATCATTATATCTCACACTTGAGTTATAAACCGACAGACCGACATTGGAGATACCGACGCCAAAAACGACTTTCTGGTCAATGCGAATACCAGGATTGTAGAAATTGTTGTACGACAAATGTGGCAAGAGTGTCAATGCGATACCATCATTCTGCGCTTTTGCTGTTAGTGAAGCAAACAACAAAACAACTATTGTCAAAAATTTATATATCTTCTTCATAATCTATCGTTTTAAAGGTTTATATCATCCATATATATTTCCGTTGTCTTTGTTCTCAGACCCAATCTCATCTTAAAGAAATCGCTAGATTTTATTGAAACATCTTTCCCAAGTGACGACAATCCAATCTTTAGCGAGATTTTATTTGCTTTTTGGATATTAAGCAAACTTTCGCCAGTCAGCAAGACTTCTACGACATCTTCTACAGCAGTGCCATTTTCACAAGCATGAATAAAGTCATTGCCATCAAATAAAGAGTCTATTACCTGGTCATTTTCAAGCATATAAACTTGAGGTTTCAACATAATAGGCATTGAATTCTCGAAAACGAACTTAAATTCTATCTCATCGAAGATATTTTCTACATGAATGCTCTGATCTTCCTCAGAATTCATTCCCGAACTCAGATTCAAGTCAAAATCAAGAGTATCCATAAACAGCAGATTATCAATGTTGAATTCTAACGGTAATTCAAGGTCTGCGATAATGTCGATATGAGAATCTTCCGAAATCATGTCATTTGTAATGTTATCGCTTCCCAAAAGCACATTGCCCATAAAGAATATTTCCTTATAATCGTCTAGAAGATCGAATTCGTCAACTAATTGGTCGTCCAAATCGTTAATCACGCCATAATAATCATCAGTAGAATACAATTCCAATTCAACGCAATCCCAATCTTTGATAACCGTAGTCAAATTACCATCAGCGTCAGTAAGATACAGAGAATCTATAAAACCTTGAGCCGCAAAACCAAAAGTGTTAATATATTTCACACTGAATTCCGGAGTCACTATTTTCAAATCACCATATAAATTAGGGAATCCTGTATGAATCTCTTCTGTGCCGATAAAATCGTATCTCTTAGGCTGAACCGAACCATCAATTGACTTAAACTCAACATCTTTGATACCTCCATTCAAATTGAAATGATACATTCCACCCAAGCCTTCTGACAGAGTTGCCGAAATAACTGCTGAAAGATGAATCTCATCCTCAACAGGTGTAATACTACAATTTGTCAAATCTATATTTATCGACTGAGTTCCTGTATTATTTAGATTAATCTCCACAGAGAAATCGCTTCCGTCCGACATCTTGATTTCGTCTGTCGTCAGCGTCATTTTACCATCAATGTTAAGATTTGTTGAAAAATCCAGTTTGATGTCACCAGATTTTAATATTACCGAATTGATTCCATATCCATCATACTCAAAAGGCAAGGAGAAAATATCATCCAAAGGCAATTCCACAGGAATCGGCACTGGTGATGGCGGAATCGTAGGCATTTCAAATTCATTGCTAGTTTCAAATATAATGTCGTCAAGGCCTGACAAAACATCAGATGCCACGACGGCATTTTCAACCGTATCGGAATAACATGCGTAAATACTGCCGTCTTCTGTAACCTTAATGTATTCTAACACTAAAGAATCGAGGTTATTCAAAAAGTCACTGATTTTTATGGTATCGGAAAATACAGAGATAGCAAACTGATTATCAATTTCAATCTTTTCCACCTTCTCTTTCTTACATGAATAGACCAAACCGACAACTACAACAATAGCAAGAGTACTTTGGAGCAATTTTAACACTTTTTTCATAACGTTTCCCTTATTTTATGATTACACATTCTGCGCAAATTTAACTCTTTTTCAAACATCAATCCACATTGTTCAAAAAATTATAGGGAATCAAAAAACAATTCCCCCTAACTATCAATATAAATCTATTTTAAAACAACCTTTTCTATCGTAACAATCTTTGCTGTTTTTATCTGAACGAAATAAACGCCCGTTGACAATCCTGACATATCAATCTGACCGTTATTGTTACAACTTCTCAAAACTACAGAACCCTGATAGTTATAGACAACAGCATCGAAAGACTCTTCAATATTTACATACAAAACATCCGACACAGGATTTGGATATACTTTCACCGAATCATCATAAACCTCATTAACGTCCAAGGAATTCCCGACTTCAACGGCTGTAAAGGCTGGCAGTGAATAATTCGAGCCGTTTCTTGCCACCACATTATAAGTATATAATCCGTCAGGAAGTTCTTCTGTGAATGTTGTTCCCGTCTGAACTGCAATCTGTTCGCCATTACGTTTTATGATATACTCCTCAACGTCAGCAGTTTCACTCCACGACAAAGTCACCACAGACTCATCTGTTTCAGCGGTAAGATTAGCAACTGCCGGCAACGATGTTATTATGTTTAAAGAAGGTAATATGACATTGTCTATATATACGAAATCGGCACCGAAACTATCAGATGGGTCTTTCTTATATTTCCATTCTATTGTGTGAGTACCTCTTGTCATATTGCATGTATATTGCTCCCAATCGACTATAGTTCCGTTGTTACCTCGCCACATTGCGACTTCTACTCCATCGATATAGAAGAAGAATTTGTCGTAATAGTCGCAGTGTAATTTCTTATGGAAACTCAACTCACCGTCAGCAGGGAGGTCTAATGTAAGAATGAGACTCGAGCTTTCATTATCATCGATGTCACCAGACCTTGCGCATAATGCTCCTTCAAAAGCGGCGTCATTATGAATCGTCCATTCAGCATCGCCAGCAAACTCCCATGCCAATGTTGAAAAATCGCCCGACTCAAAACCGTCGAAGGCATTACCGATATTGACAGAATATGTGTCTTGATAGATATAATATCCAGAAGAAACAGAATAAGAAATCTCGTATGTAGAACCTATCACTGCTGATGAAGAAATGCTGAAGTCTGATGTGACAACGACCTTCTCTCCTATCGCGATGTCTTCTGTTTCAACAGTGGCGTTTTCAAATTCTATCTCCGATGATGAAGCGAATAATTCTGTCACGACATCATTCACATCGCTATTGCCATCGTTGATAATTTCGAGACGTAATGTCGCATTTGAACCTGGATCCAAAGCATCAGATTCGCTCTCTATGCTCACCTTTGTGACTTTTATCACAGGAGCGTTAGCTGTCAATTCGAAAGTGCTTGTCCATGTCGATGTTGTTGTTGACGAGCTGCATTTCACAGTGAACGACAACAGTTCTTGGTCTGGAACTTCCTTAGTAACATAAAATTGGAATGCCTTATCTAATGCCACTGTTTCTTGAATTGCCATTGAAGCTATTGTAGCATTATTGTCTATCATCGCCACGTAACTAGAATTTGGGATAACTTCCACATTGACATTATCAACGTCATCGATACCTATGTTCTTAACCGTCAAGGAAAGGTCTATTATCTCGCCGTAATCCAATTGACCGTCTTCTTGGTTAATGTCGAATCCAGTATGTACGACATGAGGTCCTTCTGTAGCGATGACTTCAATATCTCTTACGTAAGTTACCTTGTTATAACCTATGACGACAAGTTTAAGTTTGCCGCTTTCCGACAAAGCTGGGAAGTTAAGTATCGCCTGGCCGTTTTCAATGTTTGCAGAAGCTATCACTTCGCCATCTTTCGACAATGTTGCGATAGCATATTCTGCGTCTGCTTCAACCGTCATCTCTGTCATTCCCATCATTATCGACTCGCCACACACCACGTTCATGCTTTCTGGTGCTTTGGTTCTAAGCATCATCGAAGGATCGCCGAAGAGCATCCACGTGTTATGAGTATCGCCTTCATCTGTAGGACACATATCGAGGATGTACATATTACCGTTTAATGAGGCTCCTCCTAGAGTGTGTTTGTAACCGTCGCGCCACTCAGTCAAGATAGCTACCATCTCATCTTGTCCATACATAGGAGGAATCCAAGGTTGTGAAATCCAAGAGAACATACCGCCAATGGCACCTGTTGGAGCGTCGGTGCTATTATTTCTTGCACGCATCCATGACTCAGCGAAACATTCTTCAACACTGAATTTTCCGTTATAACAAGCTGACGACCAAATGAAAGGCAACATATAATCGTTAGTCAATTCATTTACTCTATCTACGTTGAAGTCAGCCACCACCCAGCTTGTACTTGTTCCGTGGTTACAATAGTTAGCTATACCTATACCATCATTCAAATCGTCTTCTATATCGTCTGTATCGACGTAGTTATAATCCACACCATCATATCTTTGAGAGACAGCTGTGTAAGTATAATTCAAGAGAGTATCTCTGATGAGGTCAATATGTTCATAGTCGCGTTCACCAAAGTGACCGTTGCCTTGTATCGAACCTATTCCCATACCTCTTGAGAGCCATGTCGCTGTTTCATCGATGTCGCGTTCATAATATATAATCTTGTCGATCTGATTTGCAGCATCTTGAAGGTCTGCAACAGAGAGGCGTCCTACGAACACTTCTTCATAATAGTCGTTACCTTCCAGCATACCATAGTAGTTATCTGTCTCGGCAGAGATAGCTCCGTTGTCTACTGTTGTCGGATAAGGAGGCAAGTCATCGTATTCGCCTATCAGAAGTATGTTTGTAAGATTCGAATTGCTGCTATAATAATTCTGTATGTAAGATTTCATTTCACCTTCTGTTCCTGTCTGGGAAACTGGAACCATTGTTGTTGGACGGCCTGAAATATTTTTCCATTCCACCAAGTCTTCAACTGCTGAAACTAATTCATCTGAATAAATAACAAGCATCTCGCCTGTCTCTTCAATGAAATCATATTTGCTTTGTTGGTTGAAGTTAATGAAACGACGTTCATACGAAGCTTGTGTTTCTGAATCTAATGTAATGACATTGTTTCTGCGGATTGCCTTCACGTTTTCGCCTTTGTCGCCGACTTTCTTAACAGCGAGGCGCATCTCTGTATAGACGCGTAATGTCTTTGTCACCGGATTGTATGCATATGGATATACCATCACGTTTTGCCCGCGGAAGTCTCTCAAGATATATGGTGCTTCCAATACTGCTTGTTGTGCAGGACAGAATGCATCTTGTTGGTACATCTCGCCATAGACATATTCAACATCATCTGGATTTATCTGACGGCTGAAGTTACCTTTCGAAGGAGCGATTTCTACACTTTCAAAATCTACATAGTTTGATTTCACTACGCTGACTTCCATCTCAGCATTGTCGCCTATGATCATTGAGATTGGATACATCGGCAGGTCTGGTGCTCCTTTAACGAGCATCGCTGCCATGCCTGGAGCGTTGATAACAAATTGTTCTCCGTTTGGAGTTTGTCTCGAATCTTTATAAAAACCGCAGACCTTAACGTCGATGACGATTTCGTTTTCTGAAGATGACACCAAACTCTCTTGAATTTTCACAGGCGTGTTTTTGTCAACGCCGACCCATTCTTGCGCAAAACCAAAAGTAGATGCTAACAAGAACATTGCTAAAAATAAAAATAATCTTTTCATCAAAAAATACCTTAGATGTTCCTTTAAATAAATCCTCTATACGAGTTAGAAATAAAACTGTTTTTGAATGCACAAAGATAATATTATTATTTTGTAAAAATCGATTTGATCTCAATTATTTTCAGAAAAAAAGTCCGACAATTTTCATTGCCGGACTTGATGGGTTTGTTTTATCAAACAATATTATTCAACGATAAACCTTGTTACCGATACGCTGTTATCTGTCTTGACTTCCAAGAAATAAACTCCTGAAGAGAGTTCAGCGACATTTATTTGTTTGTTGCAATTATAATTTCTCATCACAACCTGACCTTGATAGTTGTAGACTGTTGCGTCGAAGTTGACGTCAAGTTCTACGTTCAAAACTCCTGTTGTTGGGTTTGGATAAACATCGACACTCTTGTTTTCTATTTCTACAAGTCCTACTGTGCTGATATTTGCTACCACGAATGCAGGTGTTGAATATTTGTTGCCGTTTCTTGCAATGACACTGTAAACGTAAACGCCTCCTTCTGCCAATGTTTCGGTGAATGTTGTTTCTGTTTGTGTTGCAACTTCTTCACCTTCGCGGCGTACTATATATTCGTCGGCACCTGACAATGCGTCCCATGACAATGTAACTGTAGAAGCGCTTACTTCAGCAGCAAGATTTTCAACTGGGCTGAGAGCTGAAACTATACTTACTGGAGGGAATGAAATCATGTCAACCCATGCGCAGTCTTCACCTTCATCGTATGAATAGTCTTTTGAATATCTCCATTCGATTGTATGTGTACCTTGTGTAATAGGGAATGATGACTTTGTCCAGTTCTCTTCTCCTGACCAATTATTTTTTTCAGCGTTATCGATGAAGAAGTATAATTTATCGTAATAGCTTTCTGAAGATATCTTTGTGTAGAAACTGATTTCGCCGTCAGCGAGAACCTCGAGTTGCACTTTAAGTACAGATTGTTGACTGTTTGTGATTTCGCCAGATTTTACGCAGTATGTTCCGTCGTAAGCTCCTGTTGATTCAATTGTCCAGTCAGCATTTCCGCCGAATTCCCAATTGTATGCTGAGAAGTCACCTGTTTCAAAACTCTCAATAATGTTACCGATTGTGATAACTTCTTTTGATGTGAATATTGCATAGCCAGCGAATGTTGAATAGATGATTTCGTATACTGAGCCGTTTTCTACTGTTGATGCTATTGCGAATTCTGATGACACTGTATATGTCTCGCCTGCTGCAACTTCTTCTGTCTCAATTTTTGTTGTTGTGACTGTAATGTCTGGTGAGCTGCTCATCAATTCAGTGACGATGTCGTAAGCTGCACTATTGCCTTCGTTGATAAATGTAAGGCTGATAGTTGCTGTGCCGCCAGCTTGTAAGTCGCCGTCTACTTCTACATTATTAATGTTAAGTACTGGTGCGTTTGCAGTAACCTTGAATGATGTTACCCATGTGTCTGTTCCATCTGAACTTGTGACTATGAATTCAATCTTTGCCTGATCTGGAACGTTTGGTGCTACTTTGAATGCGAATTCATTTGCAAGTGTTGCTGTTGCATTGCCTGCTATAGAAGCGATTGAAGCTGTAGCATCTGTGATTGTGATGTATTCTGATTCTGTTGAAAGTTCTACAGTGACATTTGATGTAGGGTCGTTACCGACGTTCTTGATGTCTAAGCTGAGACTGATGTTGTCGTTATAGTCCATCTGACCGTCAGCTTGATTAAAGTCGTGTGAGTCGTAGATTAAGAATGCGCCGTCAGCTGGGATTGCTTCGATGTCTATGACTTCAGTAACTTTATTATAACCTATGACAACGAGTTGTAAGTTGCCGACGTTAGAAATAGCAGGGAACTCGAGTTCTGCAACGCCGTTTTCCACGTAAGCGGATGCTAACACTTCACCGTCTTTCGACAATGTAGCGATACCGAAGTCTGCGTCAGCGTTAACTACCAATGATGACATGCCGATAACGAGAGTTGAAGGTTGTGTTGTTACGCCCATTGATTCTGGAGCTTCAGTTCTTACCATCATAGAAGGATCGCCGAAGAGTAACCATGAGTTGTGGGTTTCACCTGCATCTTCTGGAGACATGTCGAGAACAAACATATTACCGTTCATTGATGCGCCGCCGAGAGTGTGTTTGTAACCAGGACGCCATTCTGTTAAAATAGCTACCATCTCGTCTTGTCCGTACATAGGTGGTTGCCATGGTTGTGAAATCCATGAGAACATGCCGCCGATTGCACCTGTAGGTTCGTCTGTAGAATTGTTCTTTGCACGCATCCATGCTTCACCAAAACATTCTTGATAGTCGAACTGACCATTATTACAAGCTACAGACCAGATAAATGAAAGTTTGTTGTCGTTTGTTAATTGATGTACGTGAGTATTGCTGAAGTTTGCAACAGCCCAGCTGTCTGGAGAACCGTGGTTACAGTAGTTTGTAACGCTAGCACCTATGTTGAAGTCGGCAATCATATTAGAAGCTGTAGGATTGTTGACGTATGCATAGTGTTGCGACATTTCAGTGATGGTGTAGTTCATAAGAGTGTCGCGGATGTAGTCCATGTGTACGTAGTCAGGTTCGCCATAGTGACCTGAGCCTTCATTTGCTGCAATGCCGACTGCTCTCGACAACCATGTGGCTGTTTCGTCAATGTCACGTTCATAATGGATGATCTTGCCAACCTGATGTTGAGCGTCAGCGAGAGAGTTGACAGAAAGACGACCTACTAATACTTCTTCATAATAGTCGGTGCCTTCCAACATTCCGTAGTAGTTGTCTGAACTAACGTTATAGTTCATAGCATGAGGTGGCAGGTTATTGTATTCACCAACTAACAACAAATATCTGAGGTTAGGATTTTGAGTGTAGTAGTTAGATACGTAAGTTTTCATATCAGTATCTGTTCCTGTTTCGGAAACGCCAACCATAGTTGTTGGACGACCGGAGATGTTTTTCCAGTTTACGAGTGGTTGTACTGCTTCCATATATTCATCGACGCAGATGATGAGCATCTCACCTTCGTCAACTAAGAAATCGTATTTGCTTTGATTTCCGAAGTTGATGAAACGACGTTCGTAAGAAGCTTTTGTCTCAGAGTCGAGAGAAACTTTGCTGTTTCTGCGAGTAACTTTTTGGTTTTCGCCATTGTCGCTGACTTTCTTGACTGCGAGGCGGAGTTCTGTATAAACACGTAATGTCTTTGTTGCAGGATTGTAAGCGTAAGGATATACCATTAAGTTTTGAGCGCGGAAGTCTCTCAAGATATAAGGTGCTTCCAATGATGCTTGTGTTGCTGGATAGAAAGCGTCTTGTTGATACATCTCGCCATAAACATATTCCACGTCAGCTGGGTTGATCTGACGACTGAAGTTACCCTTTGATGGGGCGACTTCAACGTTTTCGAAATCTACATAATTGGATTTCACGACGGATACTTTCATCTCAGCTCTGTCGCCGATAATCATTGAGATTGGATACATCGGGAGATCTGGTGCGCCTTTGGTAAGCATCGCTGCCATATTATCTGCACTGATGACGACCTGCTTGCCGTTCGGTGTTTCTACTGATGTCTGGAAGAATCCCCCGACATTGACATCGACTATGATTTCATCTTCTGAAGAAGAAACCAAGGTCTCCTGGATTTTCACTGGCGTGCTCTTGTCGACGCCCACCCATTCTTGTGCATAACCTAATGTTGATGCGATCAAGAACATTGTTACGAATAAGAATAATTTTTTCATTTAGATTTAATTATTGGTATTTACAATTTTAAAGACAAAAGGATGAAGCTTATACTCCACCCTTCATTATCATTATATGTCCATTATTGAACAGTCAATTTGTTGATTCTTGCTTCACCGTCAGCGACGACTTTCAAGAAGTAGACACCTTTATTAATACCGGAGATATTGAGTTGGTATTCGCCGTTTGCTGTACCGCTGAGAACAACCTGACCCAAGCTGTTGATTAATTGGTAGTCATATCTTACAGCGTTGGTGTTGATGTTGATGAAGTCTTTGGCTGGATTTGGATAGATTGCGAACATCACTTCGTTTTCGTCTATACCGACTCCAATTTCAACTGTCACCATCGCTGGCATAGCTTGACCATCAGCATAGACTGCAGTAACTGCGTATGTGTATGCTCCGCTTGCCAATTCAGAATCGACGAATGTTGTCTCTTCTGTTTCTGCTACCTGTACACCGTTACGTTCAACGATATATTTTACTGCTGAACCTTCCCA
>JAZNSO010000101.1:0-12184 GCA_045591245.1 Bacteroidales bacterium | reverse complement strand
ATGCCCTTTCCTCGGAGTCTCGAAGAAAATCTCCACATCGTTGGGAATGAGTGCCGCCGTTATCTTCGTCATAACTTTGGCGACAATCGTCACATGGCTCATCCAGCATTATCTGTTAAATCCTTTTAACTTAGGATTCTTGCAGACAATAGCATTTATTTTGGTTATCGCTGCTTTAGTGCAGATGGTAGAAATTATATTGAAAAAAGTTAGCCCTTCATTATACGCAGCTCTCGGCGTTTTCTTGCCGCTCATCACCACCAACTGCGCCGTCCTTGGTGTAGCTATCTTAGTAATACAAAAAGACTTCGGTTTGTTAGAAGGTACGATGTACGCATTGTCTAACGGCTTCGGTTTCACATTGGCTTTGGTAGTCTTCGCTGGTATCCGTGAGCAACTCGCTCTCGCCGATGTTCCAAAAGGAATGCAAGGCGTGCCTATCGCTTTGATAACAGCGGGCATACTCGCCCTCGCATTCATGGGATTCGCAGGACTTGTTTAAATTGAATTCATTTCCGATTATAAGAAAAGGAGCAGCGTTGACTGCTCCTTTTGCTTTTAGACCTCTCTCCTACTTATAAATCTCATCAAATTTCACCATTCTCACCTCACCGTATTTTTCCAACGCCTTCATATCGACATTTTTCTTGTTGCCGGCAATCATGATTACGATAGGTCTGTTCTGTACTTTTCCCTGATAGAATTTCTCAATATCGTCGTATGATGTCTCTTTGATGATATTGGTAGTCTCTATTCTTGGGTCGTGGTCGTAGCCTTCTTCAATCCATGTCATCACAGCCGATGGCATTCTGCGTGGAGGAATATAGTCGGCAGCTCTCGACATGATGAGCGCTTCTTTTGAAGTGTCGAATTTCTCCATCTTCTCCGGCATGTTGACGATAAGTTCTATGAATGCATCAACACCTTCATTAGTTTTGTCGCTCTGTGTTCCGAGATATGCATATTGATAACCAGGATATCTGTCTTTGTTATCATACGAATAATAAGAATAAGCGGTGTATCCTAATGAACGTAACTCTCTGATTTCTTGGAAAACTATAGAATACATATCAGTTCCGAAATATTTGTTGAAGACACTCGACAATGCTTTCTCTTCTTTGTTAAGCTTCTCGCCTTGTACATATATCGAGATGTTGCTTTGTCTGAATTTCTTGTTATGAGCGAAATAAACGATATTTTCATTTTGTTCTTGAGGAATATTAACCTTACGTTCAGCTTTGACAGCGTCATTCTTGATGATGTTATGAGAATTCAACATAGCGATTACCTCTTTAGTATCGACATTGCCATTGAATGAGATGTCGCCTCCATAATTGAATATTTCTTTAAATTCATTAAGGATTACATCACCGTCACGTTTTGCCCATTTTTCAATATCCATCTTATTGAGATAACCTGACTTTTCACCGTAAAGAACGTAACTGTACAATGCGCTATTCCATGTGTCTGGTGAGTCTTTGACGGTTTTCTTGTTCATCTTGTCATTATCAATCATGATGGCGAGTTTGCTTGCATCATATTTTGCGTTATAAATCTTGTCTTCGCATATTGCCAAGATTTCATCAAGATTTTCATCAAAACCAGATATTGTCAAAGTGCTACTGCCGTTGTTGACGTTCATATATGTAGAAGCACCTATCTTTTGAAGCTCGAGTTCAATCTCTTCGAAAGTCTTTGATTCTGTTCCGAGTAAAGTCCACAAGTCGCTTGCTCTTGAAAGTTCAGGATTGTCGATAGCTCCGTGGTTGTAGGTTATCGTAAGATTGAAAATATTGTTATAAGGATTTTTTGATGAATACATTGTGAAAGCGTCGTTAGCTTTTTCAATGATGACGTCTTTTCCAAATTCAACGATTTGTGGTTTCACCTCTTCTACTTCTTGAGCTTCAATCTGTTTTGCAAACTCAGACTTAAGTTCTGTATTCTTCACTTCGACGGCTTTCCAGTTTGGTTTCTCGACTTTGTCTTTTTCTGGGAATCCCATCTTAGACCTCAAGATTGTACGATTCTCTGTGAAATATTTATTTGTCACAGCAATGACATCATCTTTTGTGATGTTCTTAATCTTTTCTGTTTCTTCGATATAATCTTCGAATGTCATGCCTCTTCCTTCCAAATCCATGAAGATACTCGACAGGTTGTCGATACCTTCCAAGCTGCGAAGTCTGTCTTGCAAAATAGTAGTCTTGGCTGCTTCGAGCAAATCATCGCTGAAGTTACCCGCTTTGATTTGATTGACAGCGTCAAAGATAATAGCTTCAGCTTCTTCGTGTGACTGTCCGAGGATTTTTGGAACATACAAGAAGATATTTGCGCCATAATCTTCCAATGACAAAGGCATCATTATACCCAACATAATATCGTTGTTAACCATAGCTTTGTCGATGAGACCTGTAGCGCCGTTTGTCAATAAGTAAGATAAGATATTAAGAGCGAGGTTGTCTTCGTGAGAGTTATCGATACCTTTATATATTATTGCGCCCATTTTTATAGGAGTGAGTTTCACTTCTTTGACGACTTCTTTGTCGAAAGCTGGAAGTTCGAATTCAGGGAATTCAGGCAATTCTCTTTTTTCCCAGACAGAGAATTTCTCTTCAATCATAGGTTTTATCTCTTCAATGTCGAAGTCTCCGACCATGATGAGAGTCATGTTGTTTGCGACATAATAGGTGTTGAAGAACTCGCGCATCTTCGATGTCTGAGGGTTTTTAAGATGTTCGGTGAGACCGATGACAGGACGACCGTATGGATGTTCGCCGAAGCTTTCTTTGAACATCAATTCTGCGAAGGCTGCTGTAGGTTCATCGCCGTACATGTTCTTTTCTTCATAAACTGTTTCGAGTTCGCTTTGGAAGAGACGGAAGACAGGGTTGCGGAAACGTTCCACATAGACATCCATCCACTTCTCGACTTGGTTGGAAGGAAAACTGTTGAAATAGACGGTCATGTCGTATGAAGTTCCGGCGTTGAGACCTTCGCCGCCCATCTTGGTAAGAATCAGATCCACCTCGTTAGGAATGGCATAATCTGTTGAAGCTATCGACAATTCATTGATCTTTTGTTGAATCGCAAGGCGTTCTTCCGGCACGTCAGTCTCATGTAATTTATCATACATGATGTCGATGCTGTCTAAATAGACCTTCTCTTTTTCCCAGTCGATGGTTCCGATTTTGTCGGTTCCCTTAAACATGATATGCTCGAAATAGTGAGCCATACCCGTCGCGTCCAAAGGGTCGTTCTTGCTTCCAGCATGAACATAGACGGTTCCGTGGATTGTCGGTGCGGAATGATCTTCGCATAACACCACTTTTAAACCATTGTCGAGATAAAACGTCTCGACTTTCAGATTCTCCTGAGCGTTCACTGTCAGGAAACAGAATAAGACAGCGAACATTAACATAGATAAACGTTTCATTTGTTTTATTTTTTGAGTTGTTAATTTTTTTTTAAAGTCAACGGACAACAGTCAACAGACAACGGACTTTGTCCATTTATTTAGTTTAAAGTTTAAGTTTTAAAGTTTATTGAAATCCAACCTTAAACCTTAAGCATTAAACCAATTTAACATTATTGCTGTGAGCCTTTTCCTTGTTTCATTCAATAATCATCATGTCTGCAATTTGCAAGAAATATTCATTTGACCAGATCTCAATTTCTTTTGGATTTACAATGAAAGGAAGAACGTCATTTTTTACAGCATTAATATCTGTTGAAGTCAACTTCATCTTAAGCATTTTTATAAAATCATCTTTTGTCAAATCTAATCCGTTAATCTCTTTTGATCTTGTTCTCAAATGATTGAAGTCTAACGGAATACGATTTCTTACAAACCATTCAAAATCATACCAATCTCTTCCTTTTACTCTGTTTTTCCATTGACGAAATACCAATGCGTGCATCTTTCCGGCGTATAAATCTGGCAATGTAAAACATCGTGTCATAAAAGAAAAAGGCAGCATTAATAATTTATGTTCCGTATCAAATTCCATAGGTGGATTTGTATCTACTTCTATCTTAATTTTCAAGGATTTATCTGTCTGAAAACTAATATCATAAACATCAGTGTTGTCTTTCAGAAAAGCAGACTCAACCTTGGAAAACGATTTCTTGTTTTTCTTTGTGATAATGACTTCTCTTCCAAGCAATTTTGCTTCTTCAATTATTGACTGAAAATAATTATCAAGGCTGAAATCAGACTCTTTTTTCAATAATGAGAAGTCCATATCTTCTGAATAACGTTTTAATCCATGGAAGATTCTAAGACATGTGCCTCCGTAGAAAGCAGCTTTTTCAAAGAAGCCTCCTCTGTAAAGTCCTCCTAAAATAACCTGTTGCATAACCTCATAATGAGCATTTTGTCTTGCGTATTCATTATCAAGGTTATGCTGGTTGAGCATCGTTTCATAAATTCCGTTCATTTTTCATAAATTTTGTTAATAAATTAATACTGTTTTTCTTGCGGCTAAACACCGCTATTTTTTCTATTATTGGGATGTTTATATTTGTTAGGAAGTCCATCTCGAAACGGATGTCATCCTCGAGGAAAATAGAAACATCTTTTAAAGATCTGAAATTAAGGTTCTTGCCGAAGTTTATCATGTCGCATAGCGCTTTCTCCGGTGTCGCTATCAAGAAGTTGATTCCATTATTTTCCTCTATTTTGATTCCAAAGGGAAAATATTCCTTGCTGCAATTTTGATAATGATAGTTTCCTGTTACGTTTTCAAAATTACGTGAGTGTTTGGTTGTCACCGATTTCATCAGATAAACTCTTTCAGGTATCAATCCATAATACCGCAACGCAGTCTCTTGACTTACGTATGACGGTCCATATAAATGATTTGCAATAAGTTCACGAGAAAGCGTTTTTCCTGTTTCGTTCTGACTTGCGACATAAAGACCTTTTTTAAGACGTAAGATTCTGCCGTCACTTTCAAGTTTACGTGCCTTATCGCTAATACACCTGTTTTGAGGAAATAATGACGACAGCACACTCAAGTCAAAAGGGATATTTCCTATAGAATCAAAAGGTGACATTGTTTAAAAATTATTATTATGCAAATATAGTTATATTCTGTACAGAAAACGGATTATTTCTCGTTTTTTTATACGAAATATGACATTTTAACAGTCAACAGACTTTGTCCATTTTTTTAGTTTAGAGTTTATTGTTTAAAGTTTAGAGTAGTTTTAAAGTTGAGAGTTTTAAGTTTTAAAGTTTATTGAATTCCAACTTTAAACCTTGAGCCTTAAACCTTAAACCTATTTAACGTTTTTGCTGTGAGCCTTGAGCTTCGAGTCTATGGCCTTTGCTCATAGCTCATTACTATGATTATCAATTTAATTAAGAATGTTCTCCATTGAGAAAATAAACGGTATTATTCCGATATATAGTATTCCATGTTCGTCATAAACCGGCTTTTGGTTGCCGTAAAGCACCACAATTTTCTTATAGAAATCGCCGGAGCGTTTTAGTGAAAATATCTCTTGCTGTCTTTTCTCCTCTGTATCAACATTAAGAGACGATTGTATATAGATTTTATTAGAACCATTATTGACGATGAAATCTATTTCGTGCTGAGATTGAACATTCCTGTCTTCTATTTTTCTTGTGACTTCAACAATGCCAATATCGACGGAATATCCTTTTATAATCAATTCATTATATATTATATTCTCCATGAGATGGGAACGTTCATATTGTCTGAAGTTTAATTTCGCATTACGTAATCCTATATCAGTGGCATAATACTTTAGGTTGGTTCCAAAATATCTTTTTCCTTTGATGTCGTATCTTTTTGCGCTTCTAAACAAAAATGCGTCTTCGAGATAATCAAGATATTTTTTTATCGTATTGTCAGATGACTTAATTTTCATCACACTTTCAGCAGTATTTGACAATTTATGCGTGTTCGTCAGTGAACCTACCGAAGAGTATAAAATATCAATCAACGAGGATAATAAAACATCATCTTTTAGATTATACCTCTCTGTAATATCCTTGACAAAGACATTGTTATGAAGTGATAGCAAATACTTCTTTTTCTCAAGTTCATCTTTCTCAATGACCGACAAAGGCATTCCTCCATACATCATATATTCTTCTAACGCATCCATTTTTTCCATATCTGATACCGAACAGTATTCGGTAAATGAAAGCGGAAAAACAGTTATTTCCGAACCACGATCTCTGAAATTTGTAACTATGTCCTTTGACAACATTTTGGAATTACTTCCGGTTACATAAACATCAATATTTTCAAATGACATCAAATCATTCAGAATATCGTAAAATGTGGTATATAAAAGCTCCTTATCTTCTTCTGGAATATATTTCTCATTAACATCTTGGTTTTTAATTTTATAAGACATCTGTATCTCATCAATAAATACATAAAATTGTTCGTTATGATTTATCTTAGACATTATGTATTCATATAGAAGATTGGGGTTTCTATATTTGATATATTCTTTACGGTCTAATGCTATCTCGATGATATTGTTTTCTTTGACTCCTTCTTTCAATAAAAGATCTTTGTACAAGTTAAACAATAGGAATGATTTGCCGCATCTTCTGATTCCTGTAATTATCTTAACCTTGCCATTCTCCCTTTTGGAGAGAAGTTTTCTGATATAAAAATCTCTATTAATAATCATACCTCTAATTTTACTGCAAATATAGTCAAAAGTTCGACCGTTTTTTCAGTGTCAAATGTTTTTTCTTCTAATATGAGACCTGACTTTGAGTTTTGAGCCTTTACCCACTGCATGATTTTCAATTTTTAATTTAATCTGAGACGTGTCAATTACACATCGTGTTTATTTTCATCGGTGTAATCGACGCGTCTCTACATTAATTTTCATTTTTCAATTCGGTTGAGACGCACCAATTACAGATTGTTTATTTTCAAAGGTGTAATGTGTCACGTCTCTACCATAATTTTCAACTATTTTTTGGGAAATTGAATCGACCATTTGTTGAAATCAAATACAATTCCTTCTATATTAAATCGAAACTCCTCTGTATGATTCCTGTCGAATAGGTCTTTAACAGGTAATCCGTCAATCTTGACATCGTCACCTTTGATGGTTACATTGAAAGGTTTTAATGGCGTCCATTTGTATGCCGACATGTCCAAATCGTTGGTTATGAATATTGTCTTTTCTTTGAGAAAATTCTTTTCCACCCCATTAAGGCAATTCGCGACGGAAATTATCCACGCAAAACTTTCTGCGTCGGATATTGTGACATTTCCATCTTCAGCGATGACAAAACCCGCAGGCTGCGATGTCACGACATCACTCCAATTTTTCTTGTCGTTTGCTTCTTGTGCGAAGCATTCTGTCAAAACAAATGCACTACATAAAATCATCATGATTCGTGCTGAATTTTTAAAAAGTGTTTTCATAATTCTAATTGTTAATTAATTTTTGCTTAAAGTCCACTGCATGATTTTCAATTTTCAATTCGGTTGAGACGCACCAATTACAGATTGTTTATTTTCAAAGGTGTAATGTGTCACGTCTCTACAAATTTTCAATTTTCAATTCGGTTGAGACGCACCAATTACATATTGTTTATTTTCAAGGGTGTAATGTGTCACGTCTCTACAAATTTTCAATTTTCAATTTTCAACTTTCAATTTATCAATGATTTCCTCATAATCTTCAATATTCCAATTTTTATAAACGACTTTCTTATCAGGAGAGATGAGGTAATATTTATGATACAAGACATCTATCGCGTTATAGATTTCCTTAGCAGAATATATAATATCCTCGCAATCATATTTATCCGCAACTCGTTCGATATATTCCATATTGTTTGACGACGGTTCAATAGCCATAATCCTAACATCTTCATTCTCAAGAATCCTGTAGCCTAATGAATCTTTTTCCTGCACGTACTTTTCTAATTGTTCAATATGAGAATCTTCACATCTCCAGAAATATAAAAGCACCCAGGAGTTTTGCTCCCTCAATGTCGTGGTGTCGTTTTTCAAATCAACGATAGGAAAATCAAGGAGTTTGTCGGTGACTATCGTATCTAAGGAATAATAAGGTTCCGGATTTGCCACATCATATCTCGAATATTTCTCATATTCCTTATTGTCGTAATTGAAAACCGAGTCGATATAATTCTGACGATTTTCATAACTGAAATCATAGAATGTGTAGTAATCTTTCGACAGAGAATTACGTACTTTTTGGTATGCGCTATCCATGACATTCGTGGCGGCGTTTACGTAGAGACGAAGACTTTCTTCTTGATTGTCAAATTTATAGACATTGTAGAGTTCACCTTTTATCTCCAACTCTTCCACATCGCTGAAAAGACGCATTATAGATATAGAATGAGCGAAATCTATAGGATAGAGATAATATGGTATGTAGATGAAAAATCTCGGTATGAAACCATACTTTCCCAATGCCTCGTAATGTTTTCTGCGGTCAAAGATAGTGTTTTCATACCTTATCAGCGAGCCTTCTGGTTTCTCTATCTTTTGATAACAATCTCCATCAAGAAGATAGATCCATTCAATGTCGTTTATGTTATAAAACACCAACGAATTCTTGCCGTCATATTTTATTATGACCTCAAACTCGTCTTCCCAGCTAATTTTGTCGTCATAATAATGGATGTTCTTGTATTTGAAAGAAACCCATTCATGCTTATCGGCAAAAGCCTCTGCCTGTTTCTTAAATTTCTTATGATAATGTATGAAATCTTTTATTGATTTACCCTGAGCGTTTGCCGCCGTAATTGAAAACAAGACGGCAAACAATAATATTGATATTCGTTTCATTTTTATAAAGTTTAGAGTTTATTGTTTATAGTTTAGAGTAGTTTTAATGTTGAAGGTTTAAAGTATTAAAGTTTATCGTAACTCTAACCTTAAACCAATTTAACATTTTTTGCATCGAGCTTTGAGCAACGAGCCTTGAGCCTTTGTCCGTAGCTCATGGCTCATAGCTCAAAGCCTAATTTTCAATTTTCAATTCGGTTGAGACGCACCAATTACATATTGTTTATTTTCAAAGGTGTAATGTGTCACGTCTCTACAAATTTTCAATTTTCAACTTTCAATTGTCTTTCGATTTCTTCAATTGAAATTCCGTACATCTTCAGTTTCTTGATTATCTCCGGGAGTTCCTCTTCGATGAATTGTTTTTTCTGTTCTTCGAGGATAATTTCTTTCGCGTTCTCGCTCACGTTGAAGCCGATGCCGCGCTTGTTGATGATGATGTTCCTGTTCTGAAGCTGCTCGTAAGATCGCATCACCGTATTGGGGTTGACACCGACTTCTATCGCCATCTCCCTCACCGACATTATCTTGTCGCCTGACTTATATTTGCCGTTCAATATCATCTCGCAGATGTGATAGTAAATCTGCAAGTAGATCGGCTGGTGTGACTTGAATTCCATAATCAATATTTTTGTTTTCTGATTTTATAATATGTGAGATACAGTAAGACGGTAGAGATGATGACGTTAACGACATAACCTCCGTAGTAGATCCATCTTATGAGAGCCATGTTATATTCGTGAAATTCCTCTTCGGTAAATGAACTGTCGAATCCTTCATAGTTCATGGAGAAACGTATCACCGCCACCATCGCTATTATTCCAACAACGACGAGTATTCCGATGGTCTTGCTGACCTTACGTTTCTTGAAAAGCATATTGGTGAATATGAATATCGAGACGTATGCTAAGAACGCGAAGAATTTATACAAAGGCAGCTTCGTTATCTCGTCATAATATTCAGCGGCGTCGCTGTTCATGTTGAGATCTAATGCGACGATGTCGGATTTGAAAATCTGATTGAAGACGAATCCGTCGTAAGGATTGTTTCCAGGTATCAAGGTAAGAATCGTGTCGATCGCTACTGCGCCAGTCATATATATGATAGGTGTAGCGACACAGCAGAAGAATATCATGCTGAGGAATTTCTCCAAAGTAGAAGCTGGCAGCATAGCGAACTGTATTCCTCTTCTCGGGTCGTTACATGTTTTGTAGAGACGTGAAGGTGCGAGTATGACAGCCAATATCATAATGAATTTCAATATTGCATAACGGCCTCCGTGCATATAAGGTGAGTCGAAGGTGCTCATGTTGGTGTAAAACAGGAACCATATTCCTATAGGGAGAGCGAGAAGAACTATCAGCGTCCAGCCGAAGTTCTTAAAATAACTCATGGCATCGTACCTGACGATATTGCCGAATCTTTTTATATCAAATGTTTTGTTCATAATGTTTTATTTTAAAGTTTAGAGTTAATAGTTTAAAGTTTAAAGTAGTTTTAGAGTTGATAGTTTTAAGTTTTAAGTTTATCGAAATCCGACCTTAAACCTTAAGCATTAAACCTTAAACCAAATTCCCTTAATTGTTAACTGTTAATTGTAAATTGTTAATTCTCAAAAATCTCTCTTATCTTCTTCTTATTATTTCTCACTGCGTTGAAGAGTGCCTCCACGTTAACTTTGCTTTCCATCTCGAATTTGTTAGGAAGCACGTTGATGTAACCGCCTGGCATCATCTCCGAATAGAGAGCGTCGTCAGATTTTTCAGTACCGTAGTCGAAATAAAGTTTTGAAGAAATCTCTTCGAAAGTAGCGTCAAGCAAAACCTCGTCGTGGTCGAGAATCACGATAGGGTCGATGAGATTCTCCACGTCTTTCACCTGATGAGTAGAGATTATAATTGTAGGGACGTGGCTTGCCGCGTCCGAACTTGCCGCGTCCTTATTTGCCGCGTCGGTACTATGTTCCAATATCACTTTCCTAAACTTAGCTTTCGACGGAATATCCAATCCGTTGGTAGGCTCGTCTAAGAGCAGATAATCTGTGCGTAAGGAGAGAGCACATGCAAGCAAAGCCTTTTTCTTTTGTCCGTAAGAAAGGGCGGAGAATTTTCTTGTGACATCGACTTCCAATTCCTGCATGAGATCTATGAAATATTGATGGTCGTAGCGAGGATAGAACACGCCTAACTTCTTGACAAACAGTTCCGGTGTAGTGTCGTCGGTTATGACTTCTTCCGGAAGGTAGAATATGTTTTGCAGGAAGTAAGGATTTCTTTCTGAAGGTATGAACTCATCGACGGTGCAAGAGCCGGCGTTTGCCTGTTGCAGACCGCAAATAAGTTTGAGGAGAGTTGTCTTTCCGACACCGTTTTCGCCGAGAAGACCATAAACGTTACCCTCTTTGAAATCGAGGCTGATGTTTTTGAAGACAGCTGCGTTTTTGTAGCTGAAATCGAGATTTTTTATTGCAATCATATTTTTTATTTTTTGTTTAAAATTTATTTTTTTTAGGTCAACGGACAACAGTCAACAGTCAACAGACTTTGTCCATTTATTTTAGTTTAAAGTTTAAGGTTTAAAGTTTAAAGTAGTTTTAAAGTTGAGAGTTTTAAGTTTTAATGTTTATCGTAATCCTAACCTTAAACCTTAAGCATTAAACCAATTTAACATTTTTTGCTTTGAGCTTTGAGCCGTGAGCCGTGAGCCTTTGCCCATAGCTTAATTTGAATTTTTTAAAGTGTTTCGAGCCATAATCAATTATGGCTCGAGGTAAAATGTCTATTTCTTCTTGATCTGTTATTCAAGTATGATAAACATAGTAATGGTCCAATGCATGGTAAAAGAATAAATATTGCAATCCATAAGAATATATTCTTATCTTTACATTTTATCATTCTAATAATCGCAAATATTGATAGCACTATACTTAGAATTACTGCAATGAAAAATAGTGCAAATTGAAATAATAAATTACTCATAAATACCAATTTAACATTTTTTGCTTTGAGCTTTGAGCCTTTGCCCATCGCTCATAGCTCAAAGCCTAATTTTCAATTTTCAATTTTCAACTTTCAATTTATTAATAATTTCAGAATAATCTCCCAAGTCTCCGGTTTCATAGACGATTTCCTTATTGGGAGAAACCAAATAATAATATCCCAATGTCGGAATATTGATGACTGTCATAATATCTTTTGCAGAATACGCTATATCTTCGGAATTTGATTTTGAGGCAATTTGTCTTATGTGTTCTAAATTATTGGAACGATGTTCTATTGCCAAAATCTTAATTCCTTCATTTTCAAGAATCCTATATCCTAACGAATCTTTTTCGTGAGAATATTCCTTAAGATGTT
>JAZNSO010000100.1:0-42618 GCA_045591245.1 Bacteroidales bacterium | reverse complement strand
CCTTTTTGTTCGACGTGACTGCCGAGAACCTGACGCAATGCTGCGTGCATAAGGTGAGTCGTGGTGTGGTTTGCCTCGATTTTTCTTCTTCTCTTAACATCAACAACTGCGGTGAAAGTTGCTTCTGGTTCTGTCGGAATCTTGTCAGTGATATGAATAATCAAATCGTTTTCTTTTACGGTGTTAAGTACGTTGACGACTTCTTCTTCAGATGTCAAAGTACCTACGTCGCCGACCTGACCACCCATTTCTGCATAGAATGGAGTTGCATCTAAAACGATTTCATAATGTTTCTTGTTCTTAGCAACGACTTCTCTGTAACGCATAATCTTTGATGTCGTTGTCAATTCGTTATAACCTTTGAACTCTGTTGCCTTGTCATCTTCAACAACAACTACCCAGTCGCCTGACGATTTCTCAGCAGCCTTACGGGAACGGGTTTTCTGTTCTTCAAGATTATTTTTAAAACCTTCCATATCGACAGTAAGATTCTTCTCTTCAGCCATGAGGTTTGTCAAATCGACAGGGAAACCGTAAGTGTCGAAGAGTTCAAATGCGAAAGCACCGTCGATGACTTTAGCTTCAGGATTTTGTTCAATATAAGACTCGAAACGTCTGATGCCTTGCGACAAAGTTCTCAAGAATGAGGCTTCTTCTTCTTTGATGACCTTAGAAACCAATTCTTGTTGCGATTTCAATTCTGGATATTGTTCGCCCATCTCTTGTACCAAGACAGGTAAGATTCTGTAAACGAAAGGCTCTGTGAAGCCTAAGAATGTGTAGCCGTAACGTACAGCGCGACGTAAGACGCGGCGTATCACATAACCCGCTCCGTTGTTTGAAGGAAGCTGACCATCGGCAACAGCGAAACTTACAGCGCGTAAATGGTCGGCGATGACTCGCATTGCAATGTCTACCATTTCTTCTTTGCCGTATTCTTTACCAGAAAGTTCAGCCACTTTGTTGATTAAAGGAGTGAAAACGTCGGTATCATAATTTGATTTCTTGTTTTGAATGACGCGGACGAGACGTTCAAATCCCATTCCAGTGTCGATATGTTTTGCTGCGAGATTCACGAGGCTACCATTTGCCATACGGTTAAACTGCATAAACACGAGGTTCCATATCTCGATCACTTCTGGATTATCTTTGTTTACTAATTCTTTACCATCGACAAGCTTACGTTGTTCTTCATCGCGGATGTCGATATGTATTTCAGAACATGGACCACAAGGACCTTGGTCGCCCATTTCCCAGAAGTTGTCTTTCTTGCTACCGTAAATAATTCTCGACTCGTCGATATGTTCTTTCCAGAATTCAAAGGCTTCGTTATCAGGTTCTAAGTTATCTTTAGCGTCGCCGCCGAAGACAGTGACGTACAATTTATTCTTGTCAATTTTCAATACTTCAGTAAGAAATTCCCAAGCCCAGGAGATAGCTTCCTTTTTGAAATAATCGCCGAACGACCAGTTGCCCATCATCTCGAACATAGTGTGATGGTAAGTATCGCGACCTACTTCTTCAAGGTCGTTGTGTTTTCCTGAAACGCGGAGACATTTTTGGATGTCAGCCACTCTCACTGATTTAGGTTGAGCGTTGCCCAAGAAAATATCTTTAAACTGATTCATGCCCGCGTTGGTGAACATCAAAGTCGGGTCATTTTTTACAACGATAGGAGCTGAAGCCACTACGAGATGCTGCTTCGATTCAAAAAATTTCAAGAAACTGCTGCGAATTTCACTTGCTTTCATTATAATAATCTGTTAAATATTTATTCTAAATTTTTTTTTGCAAATTTAGTTTAAAAAAATATTATTTTTGCAGAATTAATGGAATATTTTTCATTTATTTACAAATAAAATAATGGCAAAGAAGAAATACATTTATAATCCACAGACTCTTGAATACGAAGAATATAAAACTTCAGGGAAGAAGAAATTTTGGAGTGTCGTTTTATATCTTATATCCACCAGCGTAAGCGCATTTCTAATTGTCATATTGATACAGAACTTCTTCGGTTCCCCAACTGAAAGGATGCAGGCTCGAGAAATAGAATATCTCAAATTACAATACGACATTGTCAACGACAAAATCGACAATCTTGACATGATATTGGCAGAGTTGGAAGACCGCGACGACAACATTTATCGTATGATTTTCGAAGCTGACCCGATTCCTTCATCGGTAAGAAAAGCTGGTTACGGCGGTTCTAACCGCTACGTCGCTTTGGACGGTTATGTCAACTCAGAGATGGTTGTCAATACAGCAAAAAGAATTGACGTCCTTTCCAGTCAGCTTTATGTGCAGTCAAAATCGTTCGACGAGATTTATGAAATGGCGAAAAACAAGTCAGAAATGTTGGCTTGCATACCTGCAATTATGCCAGTAAAAAGCACTGACATATACAGAATATCATCACATTACGGACAACGTACCGACCCATTCTATAAAGTGACGAAGTTTCATGGTGGCATCGACTTCAGCGGTCCTAACGGAATAGGAATCTACGCTACAGGCGACGGAGTGGTGTCGAAAATCCAGAAAAGCAAAAACGGATACGGTAACAATATTGTCATTGACCATGGCTATGGATACAAAACTCGTTACGCGCACCTCAATGCCATCAAAGTTAAGAAAGGCGAAAAAGTAAAGAGAGGGCAGGAGATAGGAACCATGGGAAACACAGGAAAATCAACAGCTCCTCATCTTCATTACGAAGTGATAAAAAACAACAAGACAGTAAATCCTATCAATTTCTTTTACAATGACTTAACACCTGAAGAATACGAAAAAATTCTTGAATTATCACAATATCCTTCACAAACAATGGATTGATTATGAGCGAAGAAAAATCTGAAAAATTATATTACCGCATCGGCGAAGTGGCAGAGATGTTTAACGTAAACACTTCTCTCATACGTTATTGGGAAACCGAATTCTCGGTCTTGAGACCTCGCAAAAGCACCAAAGGCAACCGTATGTTTACACAGCGCGACCTCCGCTATCTCCGCATGATTTACCAGCTTGTAAAAGTTCAAGGATACACGCTTCAAGGTGCAAAAGACGCTCTTAAAAAAGACTTCGACCAACTTGAAAGAAAGACAACGGTGTTGATGACATTGGAAAAAACCAAGAAATTCCTCCTCGAATTGGATAAAGAATTAGAGAAGAAAGAGACTAAATGACAAAAGTCGAAAGACTAAGGTTTATTCCTACTTACAAGTGACTCAAATAATTCTTCACATAATCTTCCACGCCATCTTCTAAAGAAGTGAATTCTTTATCGTAGCCAGCATCTCTCAACTTTGTCATATTGGATTCGGTAAAGTATTGATACTTATCTCTTATGTCTTCTGGAATGTCGATAAATTCGATATTAACATCTTTTCCCATCGCTTTGAAAGTAGCAGCTGCCAAGTCATAGAAACTGCGTGCTTTTCCCGTGCCGAGGTTGTAGATACCGCTCTTTAAATTGAAAGTTGAAGGTTGAGAATTGAAAATTTCTGTGGACGATGTCTGTTGTCCGTTGACTGTTGTCTGTTGACCTTCCATCATAAAACAGATTACGTTAGCGATGTCTTTAACATAGATAAAGTCGCGGAGTTGTTGTCCGTCTTCGAAATCAGGACGATGCGAGCGGAACAACTTCACCTTTCCTGTAGCGTTTATCTGGTTGAACGAATGGAATATGACAGAAGCCATACGTCCTTTATGATATTCATTAGGGCCATAGACGTTGAAAAACTTTAAACCTGCCCAGAAAGGCGGCTGTTTCTCTTGTTTCAAAATCCATTTGTCTACTTCATTCTTAGAACGTCCGTAAGGATTCAGAGGCTGTAATCTCTCCACCACCTCGTGGCTGTCTTCATAGCCTAACTCACCGTTGCCGTATGTCGCAGCCGATGAAGCATATACCAACGGAATCTGATATTCAGCGCATAACGAAAACATCGTCTCAGTATAGTCGACATTGAGTTTCTGGAACACGTTCCAGTCGAATTCCGTAGTATCGGTACGAGCTCCGAGATGAACCACGAAATCTACATAATAATGATTTTCCTCGAACCAATCGAAGAAGTCATTTCTATTAATCAGCACATTATATCTTAAGTCAATATAATTTCTCTCCTTCAGTTTCTTAGAGAAATCATCGACTAACACTAAATCGTTACGACCTCTATTGTTAAGTTCACCTGCGACTACGCTGCCGATGAAACCCGCTGCTCCAGTTACTACTATCATATTCAGTTTATGGTTTACAATTTACAGTTATTAATCTATCATTGTTAATTGTCAATTGTTAATTATCAATTGTCAATTCTACTTTTTATATAGTTACGCCATTTGTCTAAGACTGCTACCATGTCTTTGGGAAGTTCCGAGTCGAAATACATTTCTTTTCCTGTTGTCGGATGCACGAAACCTAAAATCTTGGCATGCAGGCAATGACGTGGTATTTCTCTGAAACAGTTCTCGATAAACTGACGATATTTCGAGAATGTAGTACCTTTGATAATCGTGTCGCCACCATATAGATAATCATTGAAGAGAGGATGTCCGATATGTTGGAAATGCACGCGTATCTGATGTGTGCGTCCCGTCTCCAAACGACATTCTGCTAAGGTAACATAATTAAATCGTTCCAAGACCTTATAATGTGTAACGGCAGTCTTTCCTTGCGAGCCGTCTGGAAACACCGCCATCGCTATTCTGTCTTTAAGGCTGCGTCCGATATTACCTTCTATCGTACCTTCATCATTTTCAAAATCGCCCCATACGAGAGCCTGATAACGACGCGTGATGCTATGTTCAAAAAACTGTTTTGCTAATACTGTTTGCGCGGTTTCATTCTTCGCCACGATCATCAGACCTGTGGTGTCTTTATCGATACGATGTACGAGATAACCGAATCCGTTTTCTACCTTCTGATTTGTATTCTTAAAATGATATGCCAAGGCATTCAGAAGTGTACCATCGAAATTACCGTGACCAGGATGTACGACAAGACCGGCTTGTTTGTTTATGATGATGACATCATCGTCTTCGTAGACTATTTCCAAAGGAATATTTTCCGGAGTTATGACTACTTCGCGCGGCGGGAATGAAAGTACGATAGATACCACATCGTTAGGTTTTATCTTATAATTCTGCTTGACAGGATTGCCGTTCACTAAGATGCTTCCTGCCTTTGCCGCATTCTGAATCCTATTGCGAGAGACGTTCTCCATTCTGTTCTGTAGAAACTTGTCGATACGCACTAACGACTGACCTGGGTCAGAGACAATACGGAAATGTTCGTAAAGTTCTGTAGATTCTTCAGTTTCTTCGTCTTGATATTTTCCGATGAAATCCTGCTTTTTTTCTTCTTCTTTTATATCTTCAAAACGTTCTGTCATAATCATTTAGAAATCAAGAATTTTTCAGTATACGACTTACCTTCATCGGTAATGACTCTTATCATATAAAGTCCGTTCGACAAATCACTAACGTCGAGACGAACATCATATTGGAAACGTTTCACAGTGCGACCAGTCATATCGAAAATCATTATTTCTTCGCAAGCGTTTGCTGGCAATTCACTTATATTGACCTCATTTTTTGATGGAATAGGATAAAGTCCGAGTCTGTTTTTCTGCGTATCGTTTTCTTCTTCAATAACATAGTCGCTACCAAGAACTGGACGAATCATCAAAGAACCTTGCATCGCGCTGTTTGACCAGCCGCCGCCAGTCTCATAAAAATTATACTGACTATTGTCTTTTGAAGTGTCGAAACCGATATTTATGCTTTCTCTCGAATGCTGCATTATTCCAACGTAAATCGTTCCGTTAACTTTCAAGACTTCATCGAAGGGATAATATGCGAACTTGTATATTTCTTCGTCATCCCATATAGGTCTCTGATTTTTAAGACGATAATATTCATTTCCTGGTCTGCCGTTATTATCGTTCCAAACTATTATGTCAAAGAAGTCATAATTGGCATCGTTGTGAGTTCTGTTAAAAAGAAGTTGTACGCCGCACAAAGTGTCAGGCACTGAGACAGAAAACTGCGTCGCGAAATAAGATTCGTCAGGTACCACGCCGTAACCTCTTTCAGGAGTTCCATCATCGTAAGAATAATAATTATTAAACGACTGAATTCCATACAATGTGTCGCCTTTAACCGACGATTCATCTTCAACAGAAATTATATGCGTAACAAGATAAGACGCTGTATCAAGTTTGTCGTCCATATCGAAAAGGAAGTTCTTGAATCTGAGAGAGTCGCGATACATTCCACTTGTCGAATAAGGATAGACATTTAATAAATCACCGGCATAATCGTAAGTCCAGCCTGAAGCAATATTTTCGACATTACAAGAATATCTCACTATCAATTCTTCAGAATTCGCATTCACGATATTTACTGGAAATTTAGATGCCATTGCTGCTGTTGGATTGCTCTTATATTGTCTATAAGGCATTGTATTATAACGTCTTAAAAATGTAGAAGGCATTTCTGAGAGACTTACCAAAGGATATGAGACATCGTTATAAGAACGGTTTTTATCTAAATACACAAAATCGATATTCCAGTTATCGACGTTACTTCTATCGTTAGGATACATTGCTGTCGTGATTGATGCATAATTGTAGAACAAGACCACCATTCCTTTTTCAAAATAGTTCTTATCGACTACTGGAATCATAACATGTTGAAAATCATATCCATCATTAGCAATCAAAAACGAATCGAGCGTCATTCCAGGACTGCTCCAAATATGATTCCATACCATTTCAGAATAGAAGACCGTATCGCAAGGAATAGCTACTTTTTTCAATGAATCTGCTATAGTATATTGATTTTCAGATAACGTGTACATATCAGGATTACATGAAGAATTCATGTCGTGATACAAAATATCGCCTATGAAGATTGTATCGACCTGCATATAACCGAGCATCTCTTCAACGAGAACAGTATCATATTCAATTCTAAAAGTATCAATGACATAACCGAACATAAGCACAAGCGAGTCTGATGCTTCAGGAGCGTCGCCCTTGCCTTGCGGCTGATAATAAAAACTGAAATAAAGAGAATCGGCAGGAGTAAGGTTGTCAAACTTTATCTTATTGGAAATCAATGAATCTGCCACAAAAGGAGAACTGCTTGCATGAGAATAAACTTTTCCTGTTGCGTCGAGGACATCGAAAGTTGCGGCATTATGATTTATTGGATAAGAAGGGAAACCTGAATTTACAAAAACACTGTTATTCATCCATTTAGATGCATCTGGAACGACATTGTCGTTAGAGAAATCGTCGAAAAAAGGAAGATTAATTTGTTTTTCAGAACGATAATTCTTAGCGTTGCTGCTGTTTTCAATTCCGTAAGAAAAAACGTTCAGATATTCCTGAGCATTGATTTTCAACCCGAAAAGCAGTATCGCTATTATTATTGCTATAGATTTTGTTTTCGTCATTATTTTCATCCAGTTATAAATAGTTTTATCTCTCATAGTAATAATTATTTTCTATTCTTTCTTCAATTACTTCATACAGCGAATCCATATCGATTGTATCGTCGCGATAGATGTATTCGAAGAATTCTCTTTTAAGGACGAGATTCTTGTCATACTCGCGGCTTATCGAATCGAACAAGAAAAGTCGATGCTTTATTATATAATCAAAACTATCTGTTACGTATTTAATTGTATCGTCGGAAAGTTTTTTCTTTTTCATCACAGAAATGACTGAATCTTTTTTGAAGAGTTCTCTCCCGTAAGAATCGAAATCGAACTTGCTTTCAGCGCGATACCAGACATCAACTTTAGAACCGAGCGTCACAAGAGTTTTGATGTCATAAACAGGTTCCATTTTATATACTCTGTATTTTTCGTTCTCATCATGCTCCATAAAAATCTCATTTCCGAGATTAAGAGAAGCCTCGATAATACTGTTCTTAACATTTTCTTTCTTCATTGTCAAGAGGTTAGGAAGATGTGTTTTCTTATCATCTCTGCCATAACCGACAACAAGTTTTAACGCGCTGCCTTTGATAAGTTCTGTTCCTGGTTCAACGACTTCGTCATTATATTTCTGATCCACTACGGCATTTTTAGCGAAGTGATCAGTAAACTCCAGTTCGCTGACATTCAATCCATTTGCTTTTAACAACACCAAAGCCTGGCGCAAGGAGAGATTTCTGAGATTCGGCACCATCACTTTTTCAGGAGCCTCAGAGACCTTCACATAATAAAGGTTTCGACCTTTTTTCACATTTGAATTAGGCAACGGATCTTGTTGATAGATAGAGCCTTCTGGTAACGACTTTGTATAAACACTATCCAACAAAATGAAACAATAATCATCTTTGTAAGCTTCAAGGATAGAATCGCAGTTCAGTCCGATAAAATCTGGCACCACCATCTCATCGCCATGACGCGTATAAGATTTCAAGGAGAAGAATACAATCTCTATTATAATGACAGCCAACACAATAGCAATTAGTAAATGTATATAAAACGCCCTTTTGGTTAGGAAATTCGGAACTTTCATTTATTTTTATTTTTTACTGTACGATAAATAACGAGTTTTTATTAAATTTGGTGCGACAAAGATAACGATTTTAATTTTTTTATCGAAATAATATTATGAGAAAGATTGCAATTATTTGCGGAGGTTATTCCGGAGAATACGAAATTTCAATTAAAAGTGCTCATGTTGTAAAAAAACACTTAGATTCAAACGTTTACGATTCATATCTTATCGTCATAAAGAAAGGCGAATGGTATTGTTTGATGGATGATGATACACACATTCCTGTGGATAAGAACGATTTCTCTGTCACCATCGACGGTAACAAAATAACTTTCGATGCTGTTTTCAATGCTGTTCATGGAATTCCAGGAGAAAACGGTGAGATTTTAGGTTATTTCGAAATGATGAATATTCCATATACTTCATCCAATTTCACGACCTGCGCCCTCACATTCAACAAAGATCTTACAAAACATATAGCAGCAGCTCACGGAGCGACAGTATCTCCTTCTATCACAATAAACAAAGGTGAACCTATCGACAAGAAAGATATTATTGAAACACTCGGATTGCCTTTGTTTGTAAAACCAACTTGCAATGGTTCTAGCGTCGGCGTGAGCAAAGTCAACACGGAAGAAGATTTCGACAAAGCCGTCGCCACAGCTTTCGATGCAGGAAGTCAGATTATGTGCGAGAAATTTGTGAAAGGACGCGAATTGGCTTGCAGTGTCATTGAACATAAAGGCAAAATGATGGTTTTACCTTTGACAGAAATTGTGAGCAAGAATGAATTTTTCGATTATGAAGCTAAATATACAAGCGGTAAGTCAGACGAGATAACGCCAGCCGACTTGGAAGAGTTGGAAGAAATTGAGGTAAAAGCAACATCGGCAATGCTTTACGAGAGTTTCGGATGCAAAGGATTTGCTCGTTTCGATTACATCCTCAACGAAGAAGGTCTTTTCTTTATCGAGGTCAACATTGTTCCAGGAATGTCGGAAGCTAGCATTATGCCGAAACAAGCTGCCGAAATGGGAATACCTTTGAGCAAATTATTCGGAATGACTTTGGAAAATCTTTTTTAAAATTGACAATTAACTAGTTACAATTAGCAATAGATGATTGTTGAAAATATGAAGAAAATCATCTCATTCATAAAACCCATTGCGGGAGTTTTGGCGATGGCGGCATTGATTTATTTCTTTCCGGACATCTTCGTTTATTTCGCTATTGCCGTCATTCTCTCGATGTTAGGCAGACCGCTATGCGAAAGCCTGAAAAAAATCCATATCAAGAAAATCCGTCTTGGCAATGCAGCTTCATCAGTCATAACAATGATGGCGATGTTTCTGTTTTTCTCTCTTATATTCTTACTAATCATACCTTTAGTAAATAAAGAACTTACGATATTATCAAACATCGACACCAACGCCATTGTGGAATATTTTGAGAAACCTTTAGAAAAATGCTATAATTTTCTCATTCAATATAACATCATCAGACCTGAAGAAAATCTTTTGGATATGATGGAAGAGAAGATTTATTCCATCGTCAACTGGGACAATTTCAGCACAATAGTCGGCGACATCGTTTCTAAGGCGAGTTCTCTCGTAGTCGGTTTATTTTCCATAGTATTTTTAACATTTTTCCTTCTACGCGACCCCGAAATCGTACATAATGTATTTATGGCGATTACGCCAGACAGCAAAACAATGCGAATGAAGAAGATTCTCAGCGACTCTAGAATCATGCTTACGAGATATATGTTCGGTCTTATTGCCGAGCTTCTCTGTATGATGATATTGATTTTCTTAGGACTTACGATTTTCGGCGTAAAGAATGCTTTGGTTATCGCCTTGATAGGCGGTTTTATGAATATAGTGCCATATCTTGGACCTTTAATGGGCGGATTTATAGGAGTTATCATAGGAATAGTTTCAAATCTTGGCATCAATGCTTTCGACATGATCTTACCTAATACTTTTGAAATCATTGGAGTTTTTATTGCTGCCAATGCAGTAGATAATTTCGTTCTTCAACCGACAATCTATTCCAAGAGCGTTTTTGCTCATCCTATAGAGATTTTCCTAGTCATCTTAATGGCAGGAAATATAGGCGGCGTAATCGGAATGATTATAGCAATTCCATCATACACGCTCATCAGAATTGTTGCAAAACAGTTCCTTGGCGAGTTTAAATTTATTGAGTTGTTAACCAAGAATTTAGAAGTAGATAAACAAAAAAGATAGACTTATTGCATTATGAAGAGAATATTGTTAACCTTAACATTTTTCATTATGTCAGGCTGCATCGGTTATTGTCAAGATGTAATTGACACGATGTTACAAGATGTTATAAATGAAAAAGATAAAGAGATGATTGAAATAAATATCATCTTTAAATCACAAATAGACATTGAAAAGCTAAACAAAAGAGGTGAGAATATCAGCGACAAACAAATGCGTCGTTCCGTTCTCATCGACGAACTCAAACTGTTCTCGGAGGAGAAACAACAAGACGTGATGTCGATTCTTCGTGCCGAAGAGAATAATAATAATGTAAATGATATCAGAAGTCATTGGCTTTCAAATGCTATCAGTTGCAATGCTAATCGCGATGTGATATATCTTCTTGCCAAACATCCCGATATTGAAATCATAGGTTATGATGAAAAGAGACAATGTGCAACGTTCGACGAGAAAATTATTACAGACGAGACGGAGTTGACCGACAACATTTCGATGGTTAATGCCGACAAGGTTTGGGATTTAGGTTATACTGGCGAAGGTGTCATCGTTGCCATCGTAGATTCCGGTGTCAACTACAACCACGTCGATTTAGCCGATCATCTCTGGGACGGCGGCTCACAATATCCTAACCACGGATACAACGTCATCGACGGCAACAACGACCCGATGGATCATTTTGGTCACGGGACGCACTGCGCCGGAACCATCTGCGGCGACGGCACTTCAGGTCTCGCCACCGGCATGGCTCCCGATGCAACATTGATGTGTATCAAAGCTCTCGATGATTACGGCTATGGCTCTACCAGCAGCTTCAACGCTGGCATGGAGTTCGCCATAGAACATCAAGCCGACATAATCAGTATGTCGATAGGCGTGATGAACGCAAGTGCTGCCGACAAGACCTTGATGCGTAACACCTGTGTCAACGCCCTTCAGCTCGATGTCATCGCGGCGGTAGCGGCAGGCAACGACAAGAACATGATGATGGTGCCCGTACCTAATAACGTGAGGACTCCAGGCAACTGTCCTCCTCCATGGCTGCATCCCGACCAGCAAGTCAACCCAGGAGCATTGTCGTGCGTCGTCTCTGTAGGTGCAATAGACGAAAATGAAACACCATATTCCGAAGGCTCGATGGGTCCCGTCACATGGACCGGCACACAGTTCAACGACTATCCTTACAATCCTAATATCGGATTGATACGTCCCGACGTGTGCGCGCCAGGAGTCATGATTCAATCGTTAAGTCATAGCAGCAACGACGGTTACAGCATCAAAAGCGGAACATCGATGGCAACACCTTGCGTGGCCGGGGTGATGGCTCTACTCTTGGAAAAACAAAACGACCTTTCTCCTGCCGACATCTGCATGACATTGGAACTGACAGCTAAGAAATTCGAAGAGACAAAAAGCAATGTCACTGGCTCAGGTCTCATCGACGCTTTCAGGGCGATAACAAATCTTCAAAAAGGTCATCTGACTTTCAGCGGATTTTCCATCAATGATGAAGATTATAACAACAACGGCAACCTCAACGCCGGCGAGAATGTAAAGCTTTCGCTTAATTTCCATAACGATTCTGATGCGACTTTAAGCAATATCAAAGCTGTTATTTCTTGCAATAACGACATCGTAAATATCACTGACGAAGAAGCTGATATTGACAATATTGCAGCTGGTGAAGAAATCACTCTTCTCGACGAATTTGAGTTTTCCATAGATGATAATGCAGAATGTAAGACTCCGTTGATGTTCGACCTTAATTTCTATGACGGAAATGATTTAGTATCAGCATTCAGTTTCCTGATTTATGTTAGCGACAACAAATTAGAGTTCGCGTCACTTATCGTAGAGAACGATGATAACAATAACGGCATACTCGAATCGGGCGAGACCGCCGATCTCGGAGTAGTATTGAATAACATCGGCGATGAACTCGCTCTGAAAGTCAACGGAACCTTGTCGTGTAACGGAGCGATTACTATCAATAATAATGTATCTGAGTTCAACTCTATCGGCGGTGAATCGTCGGCAGTGGCGTTCTTCAATGTGACTGTCGACAATAATGTTTCCGACTTGGATGTTCCTTTCGAACTTACTACCACCGACGCTTTCGACAAAGAACATCATTTCACCTTCAATTACGACAACGCCTGTGACTATCGTTTCGAACTCGACGACTATTACAACGACGGTTGGGACGGTGCGGCACTCATAGTAAAATACAGCGATGGAAGTCCTGATAACATACTTACTATCGAAGACGGAGGTTATGAGGAATATACACTTACCATAAAATCTAATGTCGAGGTTACACTCGAATGGCAGGCTGGTGTATGGGACGCCGAATGCAGCTTCGTGGTTTATGACGAAGACGGCGAGGTCGTTTATACAAGTCCGGAGTTCCCTAACAATAGAAACACTTTCCTCTTCTCATGGATTAACGACTGTTCATGCGAGAATGACCACTTCGAGATGTGCGAGGCTGTAAAAGATTTGAACGGGATACAAGGAGAAAACGGAATCGAGTTAAGTTGGACAACAGACAACGGTCAACAGACAACGGAATTTGAGATATACCGCGGAACGAGATTCTTAGGAACAACGGAAGAGACGACATTTACCGACAACAGTCTGACAGAATCGGGCGATTATATCTATAGCGTCAGAATGATTTCAGACGAATGTTCCGGATTGTTCCAAAATGTAAGTGTCAATTACAATCATGTGATGATTGAAGAAAATCAAACACCATCAATATTTGCCTATCCAAATCCGGCAGGAGAGATTGTAAAGATTTCCGTCGGCGGTGGTAAAGCTTCCGTTTTGAAGATTTATAATATCATGGGAATATTGGTCGAAGAATTTGAAATTAATTCTGACAATATAGAAGTCAACATTTCTGGTTATGAAAGAGGAATCTATTTCTTCAATATTGATGGAGAAGTAGTTAAGGTCGTTAAGAATTAACAATTTACAATTATTGGTAGAGACGTATCAACATTACCTTTTAAATAACGTAAGTTGATATGTATCCTTTGTCAGCTCGGCTTGTTCCTATGCTTTTCGCCATCTTCGATTGGATGTTCTTTTATTGTTTCATAAAATAATGCAGAAGTCGTCTGCCATATAAAATAATCAATAATTTTGCTATCAGATAACATAACGTTTGTTCTTATTGTTAGCACTTTAACGATGCAAAAAATATTGTTATGTTATTCATTTTTAACAAATTATTATATATGTCGCTCTAATCCCTCAATGATTTGATGCATAAAAAAACGCCGCATTGTTATATGCAGCGTTTTTGTGTTTCTCAATATGATTTGAAATCTTATTTGATACCGAGAGCTTTCTTGATATGTTTTGGAAGAGCGTCTTTGTGAAGAACGATGTTCATAGTCTTGTAACGTACGAAAGCTTCTGAAGCGTAGAATGTTCCGTCGTAGTTACCTGTTACGCCCCATGAGTTCTTAACAACGAAATAGTTGTTGCCGAGTTGATCTTTTGCCTTACCGTAGATGATCATGCCGTGGTCGTCGCCTGTTTCATAGTTGTCGTAAGCGATCTGACGTTCTTCTTGTGTAACCCAGCGTTGTGGAGTTGGTTGTGAATAAGCTTCCTTAGCTCTTTGTTCTGCGCTGAGACCTGCCCAACGTGCTTTGTCTGTTGCAGCGTCGTTGTTTTCTTTTGCGTCTAAGTCAGGAAGAACCATAACGCCGAAGTTGTCACCTCTTAAGAAACCTTTTTCACTTACGTCTGAACCCCATGCGAATGTGTAGCCGTTGTCGATAGCGTAGTTCATAACTTCCATAAGTTCATCGATAGGGAGGTTGTAAGCTGTGCTCCAACGCCAGTTGTCTTGTACTTCGATGACGAATGGTTCATAGAATGGATGGTGTGAGAATGAAGCCAAGTTTACATAGTCATCTGGATTGAAGCCTGTTGATTCTGCGAATGATTTTGGAGTATATTCTTTTCCTTCATAAACGAATGTTTCTGGACGTTCGCCGATGTAAGCGTTTAAGATACCTGCCAAAGCTTCTTTCCATAATGGATTGCCGTTAGCGTCTGTTTGTAATTTTCTGCCTTTTACGATACCTTCTACGAATGGGTCACATACTCTTGAGAATTCTGAGAAGTCTGATAATGTGTCGCCATGTTTAACACCTGCTGGCAATTCTGAATCAGGAACCAAACCATAATGTTTGATGCCGTAAAGTACGTCGTAGAATGAACCGCCTTGTGAGAAGGAGATGTCACCGTGTGTGCGTACTGTTGCTTGTGCACGGTCCATGTATGTGTTCCATACGATGAACATTTCTGAGAAGTCGTATGTTTTTCCTGTTGTACGTAACAACTCAGCTTCAACGAATGATAATGTTGAATAGCACCAGCATGTACCTGCTGCGTTTTGGTCTTTCATTGATGTGATAGGAAGTCTTACTTCTTCTGAGAAGATCCAACCTTCCTTTTCTGGAGCTTGTTCAGCTTCTTGTGCGTTAGCTAAGCATGGCATTACGAATGCTACTGCTGTTGCTGCTAAGAATTTTTTAAAGTTCATAGTTTTTTTAATTAAATGTTAATAATATTTTACAATCCTAATTTATTTTTCATGTCTGATGTCAATCCTGCTTTGTTGAGAGTGAAGAACATGGTGTGGAGGCGTACGTAAGCGTTTGAACAGTACCAGTAACCGTCAACGCCGTGTCTTTCGCTCCATGAGTTTTTCACCTTGTAATATTTTGTTCCGTTTTGGTCGTAGCCGATACCAACGATGAGCATGCTGTGGTCATCGGTTGTCTGACCGTTTTCGTAAGCTTCTTGATGCATCTCTTCAGTAACTTCTTTCTCTGGCATCACGCTTTCGAATTTGTATAATGAAGCTTTGATTTCATCATCGCTCATCTTTTTGTATTTCTTAGGGTCTGACTGTCTGATTTTCTCGATGTTGTCTTCTAAAACGACACCTACGCCAGCCTTACGGCTGAAGCCTTTGTCGCTGACGTCTTGCGCCCAACCTACGGTGTAGCCGTTCTTCAAAGCGTTGTCAAGTTCATTCATCAATTCATCGAGTGACATATTGTAAGACATTGTGTTTGTCCAGTTGTCTTGGATAGGCATGATGTAAGGTTTGTAGTTCTCGTGGTTTGTGAACGCACTGATTTGCACGTAGTCGTTGATATTGAGAGGATATTTCTCGGCGAGTGATTTAGCGTCGTATTCTGTACCTTCGAAGTTGAATGTTGCAGGGACTTCGCCGAGATAAACGTCTAACACAGATTGAACCATTTCAGGCCATGCTTTGCTTATCTTGCCGTTGTGTTGTTTGTTGACGATTTTTCCGTATTCGGCTAGAACGGTATGAAGTTCACCGTGGTTGTGATTTGGGTCGCCTAAAACCAAACCGTTGTATGCATCTTCTGTCATCATACCGTTTTCGTTGATGGCATAGAGAGCGTCGAATACTTCTCCGCCAGGACTGAAGTTACAAACGCCTTGCATTCTTACGTATTTCTCGAATTTATTATCGTAAGCCCAACGTACGAGATACATTTCTGAGAGGTCGATTTCGACATTGTATTTCTTGAGGATTTCAGCCTCTATCAAACCGACACCAGCGAAACACCAACATGTTCCCGACTGTGCCTGATTCTTTACCGAAGTGTGTGGAACGACGACATCGTCGGTGATTTGATAAACATTTTCCTGTGCTGATACGTTAGCGGGCATGGAGAAAACAATTGCCAAAGCTAACAAAACAATAGTTTTTATACGATTCATTTTTCTTTATTTTGTTAAGATTTCTCAAATAGTTAACGAACTTACAAAAATAAAAAAAAATGTGACACGATACTATAAAAAATCTGAGAATCTAAGAAATTGAAAACCTCAGAAGAATCGAAGTTGTGAGTTTTGAGCTTTGTGTTTTTCAGATTAGAAAAGAGAAGTATTTCTACCTTATCTCTTCATCAAAAACTCCACGAGTTTCTGAGTGGCTCTTCCTCTGTGGGAAATCTTGTTTTTCACATCCATAGGCATTTCGGCGAAAGTCTGGTCGAAGCCGTCAGGTAAAAATATAGGGTCGTAGCCGAAGCCTTTTTCTCCGTGTTGTTCCTTGGTGATGAAGCCTTCTACCTTTCCTTCAAAGATATATTGCTCGCCGTCGAGATTCAACGCTATCACTGTTCTGAAACGAGCCTTGCGGTTTTCGATGCCTTCTAAGGCTTGTAAAAGTTTATTAACATTATCTTGGTATGAACATCCTTCGCCTGCGTAACGTGCTGAATAAACGCCAGGAGCGCCGTCCAATGCATCGACTTCCAACCCTGTATCATCGGCGAAACAATCGATATGATAATTGTTTGTGACGTAATTAGCCTTGATGATGGCATTGTCTTTTAATGTCTCTCCATCTTCAACAATATCCTCATGGCAGTTGATGTCGTGAAGTCCTAAGATGTTAAAATCTTTTAAGATAGCGCGAAGCTCTTCTAATTTATGAGCGTTATGCGTAGCAAATACTAAGTCTTTCATATTTCTATTATTAATTCTTATTATTATATCTTTAACCTTTTGTCTTTAGCCTTTAGCCATCAAATACTCCAATCGATAGGTTTGATATTATGATTTATTAAATATTCGTTTGTCTTTGAAAAGTGATGACATCCGAAGAAACCTCGCGATGCTGATAGGGGAGAAGGGTGGACAGTTTTTAGTATAAGATGTTTCTCATGGTCGATGAGACTTTCTTTAGCGATAGCGTAGTTACCCCAAAGTAAGAAGACCAGATTTTGTCTGTTGTCAGAGAGTGCTTTTATGGCGGCATCGGTGAATCGCTGCCATCCAATTTTGGCGTGCGATGCCGCCTGATGAGCTCTCACCGTTAGCGATGCGTTGAGCAACAGCACCCCTTCTTTAGCCCATTTTTCTAAGTTGCCATTATGATTTATTGGGATTCCTAAGTCTTGGTTTAATTCCTTAAATATATTTTGCAGACTTGGCGGCTTCTGAATATTATCTGGTACCGAAAATGCCAAACCGTGAGCTTGCCCTTCATTATGATATGGATCTTGTCCTATGATAACAACTTTTACATTGTCAAAAGGAGTGAGGTTGAAAGCGTTGAAAATTAGTTGTGAAGGTGGATATACGATATGCTGTTTTTTTTCTTCTATAAGAAATGATTTAATCTCTGCGAAATATGGCGATTCGAACTCGTTTTTCAGAGTCTCGTACCATTGTTTTTCAATATCTGGCTTTCTAACAGGAATCATAAAAAAAAGTTAAGAATATTTTACAAATATCGATAAAAATTTCGTTACTTTGCAAAAAGAAATAGAAAATAAGATTTAATAATATTTATGATGAAAAAATTTGTTTATTTATTGGTCGTAGCAATTTTTCTAGGGGCGATTTTAACATCATGCAGACCAAGCAGACCATGTGCAGCTTATGGCTCATATAAGTACTACCAAAAAGAAAGACCTTTTTAAATTTTAACATTTTTTTGTTGGTCGGATAAAAAAAAAGAGCATCGATTGATGCTCTTTTTTTATATGCTTACTTGTTATTAGTAAACGATAATCTTAGATGTGTTAGAAACTGCGCCAGCTTGAACTTTGATGATGTATGTTCCTGCTGTGAGTCTGTTAGCATTGAATGTTGCTGTGTGTGAACCTTTCGTGTAGTTTCCTAATGTTTCGTTCATAACCATGCGACCTGATAAGTCATATACTTGGTAAGAAACTTCTGCATTATTTTCGATGTTGAAACAGATAGTTGCTTCACTGAAGATTGGGTTTGGATAAACGCTCATTTCAACAGTTTCTGTCATTGTAACTTCTTCAACATTGATTTCTGGATTTGTATTAAGGTATGCGTCGCTTCTGTATAAACCTCTACCGTATGTTGCTACGAAAATTGCACCTTCGTTGAAGACACCTGGATAAGTGATTGTTGTAACTTCACCGATTTCATCAACTAAATATACGTAAGCGTTGTCGTGATTTGCTTGTAATTGTTGTTTGATGTCCATTACAGGAACGCCTGCTACGCCAGCGTTTGTCCATGTGTTCATATCATCTGATACGAAGATACCGTCTTCTGTTCCAACGAATACTTTACCTTCTGTCTTTTCAATTAAACTAGCATAAACTGGTTTTGCGGCTAAGTCACCTTGTTTTGCTGAGAATGAAGTTCCGCCATTATTTGAACGGAATACATAATTTTCATTTCCGTAATTGCCTAATGTAACGATAACGTCGTTTGCGTCATTAGGATTGATAGCGATGCTTGTGATAGCTTGTCCGTTGAATGCTGCTGTTGCGTCAGCTAATTCTTCGAATGAAACTACGCTTGGAACTGCTGCGATTGAGTCTGTTCCGTCAACACCTTGTATTGCTTCTGCGCCGAGTGCTGCCAATTCAGTAACAGCGTCTGTTAAACCAGTAGCTTTATAGAATTTACCTTCGATTGTACCTACGTAAGCAACATCACCGTCAGCTGAGATTGAAAGAGCGTTAGGAATACCTGTAATTGTTCCGATTTGCCACCATCTTGCAACTTCGTTGAAGATTAAAGCGTCTCTTGTCATGTAAACCTTACCCTTAACTGCTACGAGCATTGTTGATGAGATGATGTCTTGTACTTCTATTGAGTCACCTGAATTCAATGGTGTTACAAGTGTGTAGTCGAATGGATATTCTGAGTTTCGACTTCTGAGTTGAACTGTTGATCCTGCTGGCAATATATCTGTTGTTCTGTTGATGAATTTTGCTAATTCAACAGCTTTTGTATCGTTATAGTTTTCGAATAATGCTATAGGAGTTCTGAAAGCGTCTGAATTGCTGATAGCTGTTGTTTCATCTGTGACTGAATATGAGAAGTTATCTTTGTCATAGTCGTAACCAGCTGTTTGTGTTCTCATCAATGGAGTTCCAACTGGGTTGCTGCCTGTTGCTGTTACGAACATGATTTGTGGATCGATTGTTGAAACAACGCAAGGACCACCAGCTTTTGAGAATGTGAATGCTCCGTATGTTTCAGCAGCATTTGTTGTTGCGATGTCGTTTGGATAAATTGCATTACCTGAGTTAACTTCATCATTGATTGTTTCATCGCCGAGGATGTGGATTGTACCATGGTCAAGGCAACCTCCTAATGTACCTTTGTTACCATCGAAACCAACGCTGAACATTCTTGTTACTGATGTGTGTACGTCTGCGCTTTCCATGTAACGGTTTGCTCCTTCAAATAAATATCCTGTTGCTGCGCTGCATGTGCCTTTGAAAACACCGCCTTCGCTACCAACGAAGAACTCGTTAACGTTGCTTGGATTGAAAGCTATACTTTGAATACCTGAGTGGATGTATTGGTAGTTGTAGAAGAATGTACCGCCTGATTGTGAAATTTGGAAACCACTGCCACTTGAAATACATTCTAATCTGAAGATGCCTTCTCCTGTTTCGTCTTTGATAACCCAAAGGTTAACACCACCAACTAAAACTTTTCTTGGGTCATTTGGATATACAGCTATAGCATTGTCTAAATAACCGCGATCTTCGAAAATGTCGTATAAGTTAGATGCTGTGTATGCTGTTTTCCATTCTGCACCATGGTTGTCTGTGTAATATATGTTGCCAGTCTTGTTTGAGTCTTTTAAGTATGCTACATAAATGAAGTTGTGATCTGATGGAGCTACAGCAACGATTTTGTATGATTCGTCTGCTGGTAACATATTGTCTTCGCCAGTTGTAACTACTTCTAAATTGCCATCTACTGTCATGTAAACATCATTTCCGATAACTGCAACTATTCCGCCGTCTTCACATACTTCTACGCCGTATGCTTCGCCTTCCATGATCGTGCTCCATGCTCCGCCTTCGTATAACTTGAGACCTTCGCTTGTTGCTGCATAGACTTTGTTACCAAAAGCAGCCATGTCGTTTACAAAAGTAGCATCTTCGGTTTTTTCGATTTCTGTACCTGAAATTTTGTAGATGCCTGTACCTACGAAGCTGTTTTCATAGTTCAAGTCTGACAAACCATTGTGGTTGTGTGCGCCACGTCCGTCACCAGTACCGACGAAAAGAGTTCCGTCTTCTGTTTGTACCATACTGCTAACCATCAAGTTTGTGCCAATTGTTTTCCATGTGATACCGCCGTTGACTGACTTCAGCACACCGCCACCCATTGTTCCGATGTAGATGGTCTTGTTTGCTGGATCTTGATTGTCATAGACGATACTTCTTGTCATTGAGCCATAGTTGTCTGGTCCTAATGATGTCCATACGAAATCGTCATTTCTTGATTGTGTGCTTTGTGATTCTACTAACCATGCTGGGTCAATCAAACCTGTTTCTTGATTAGCACGAATACTTTTCATAAATGAATGTGCAGTTGCTTGAGAAGTGCTTCTAGGGTTATATTTTCCAGAATCTTCCTTTGCGTTAACTACAAAACTTGTTTGCGCTAAGATAATGATAGTCAAAAGCAAACTAATTGGTAAAAATCTTTTTTTCATATCACCTAATTTAGATATTAATTACTAATTTAATATTCACCTTTTAAGGGTGCTAAATTACTATAATTTTTGAATACACGCAAGTTATTTTTGTAAAAAAAAAATATTTTTTTTCCCTGTTAATTGTCAATGTGTTACCTTTACAAACTTAGTACTTTATAATAGCTTCTGAAGGCAGCCATCCAATGCTTCCGTTTGCTATTTTTATTTTATCCCATTCGCCTGCATTGTCAAGAATTTTAACTTTTGAACCTTCATGTAGAACGAACAAATCAACGCTCGATGATGACGGCGAACTTTTTATAGTTATTGTCGGCTTGATTATAATGCCTTCGTTATGACTATTTATATAATTGCTTTTCTTCGCCGATATGCTGAAAGATATTGTTGTGATTATAATGAGAATGAGACTTGTAAAGAACATGCTTTTCTTTAAAGCTCTAGTTCGTGCGGTAAGATAGAGAAACAAACATGCAAAAAATAAACCAGTTATCACTAAAGAAATTGTCGCCCAAGTATTTGCACTGAAAATATTGCTTAGATTGTTCCACCATGTCTTTATGAATAATTCTGGTACGGCTTCTATTTTGTCGCTGACAAACGCTGTTGCAATTTCAAGATTGTGTTGTGTGTCTTCGTTTTTAGGGTCAAGTTTCAATGATTTTTCGTAATATAAAATGGCAAACGGATAATTCCTTAATTTGTAGTATGTGTTGCCTATGTTGTAATATAAACTTGCAGATGAGTATCCTTTGTTAAGTATGCTTTCATATACCACTAGCGCGGAATCGTATGCACTTTCGTTATATAACTCGTTTGCCTTCGTTAAAAGTTCTTCTGGTTTCTGTGCTTTTGCTTCGGAACAGAAGACGCTCCATAATAAGAGCATTGTTATTAATATAGGTGTTCTAGTTTTCATGTCTCTTACTTTAAAATTTTTTCGGCTTTTGTTATCAATTCAATTCCTTTTTGATATAAGTCATCCATCTTCTTGCTTGGGTCGCCTGGAGCAAATCTAGCGAATTCACAATTATTCAATAAGTCAATGAATTCATTCACAATGTTTTCGTCAACATTTTTGCTTAACATCATTTCCTTCACGGTGTCTATGGATAATTGAGAACGGACAATGTTTAACTTGTCAGAAATATATCCCCATAATGCTTGTGAGAATTCTTCGTAGAATTTGTCTTGACTATTGCTCTTCAAGAAGTTATATGCATTGTTAAGACGTTTCTTCGCGACTTTTGTTGCTTGTTTGTTTTTGACCAAAACCTGATCTTTATTGAGTCTGATTCTTCTTTTGAATATTATAAGTGCTGTTATGAAGATGATAATCAATGTGCATAACAGGATTATATATGTTGTTGACATGAAGAATAGTCTGCCTGTGATACTCAGTTTGTTGTCGTTAACATTGATGTGTTGTATGTCTTTGCCTAAATATTTGATGTCGGCTTGTCCTGGTGTATAAATGGCAGCATCGCCAGAACCGCCTTCTCCTTTTTGAACGGAAATCTGATATGAGTCTGACTTCAATGTCTCATATCTTTCGAATGTAGGATTGAAATATGAAAAATCTATCTTTTCTAATGTAAAATCTCCTGATACTCTTGGAATTACAATGTATTCTGCCTTTTTGCTGCCGCTAATTCCTAAAGCATTGTCTTTTATCGATGAGGTTATTTTGGGGTCATATACCTCAAAATCTGGAGGAAAGACTGGTTTTGGAAGTTCTAATAATTCGATATTGCCTTTTCCGGAAACCGTCAATGTATATGTAAATGCTTCATTGACATTCAATTCGTTCTTGTCAATTTTTGATGTGAATGTAAATTGACCGACTGCTCCCTTGAAACTTTGAGGTTTGTTGGCTGTTGGTAATGGCATGACTTCTATCGTAATAGGTTGAGACTTAATGTCTTTTCTTACATTCGTATATGAAGTCCCTAAAACGTCGCCGAAAAAGTCTTCAAATGGGTCGTAGCCTTGTGAACGGTTTCTTTGTTGTCTTATTTGTGCCAGACAGTTTATGTCTAATGGGTCAATAGTCAGTTTTCCTGACTTTTGTGGGAATAATACGATCTCTTGAATCGTAGCTACATTGTATTGTTTGCCGTCTCTCATTAATGATGATTGTTGTAAAGAACCATTGTTTTCTGTCACGTCTTTTGTCCAGAATCCTGAATATGACGGTGATTTAGAGACAGATAACTGTGATATCGGGATGTTGTAGAAAATACGGTATGTGAGCATAATCTGTTCTCCGAGATATGCTTTTTTCTTGCTTGGAACAGCTTCAAGAAAAACGTCTTTGCTGTCAGCATTTACTTGTGTACTGGAATCGCTTTTTGTACTGCCGTAATAATTGTTTCCGCCTGATGATGCAACGACATTTATTTCACAAGGTTCGCTGGTGATTTTTTTTCTATCAACACTGATAGAAGCCTGAGGTATTGTGAATTTTCCTTCCTTGATTGCTCTGAGATGGAATGAATATGTTTGTGTATTTGTTCTTGATACTGTGCCATTTATGATTTGTACGCTGGAACTTGTGGATGAGTAAGGTCCGCTGATGACTTCAAAGTTTGTGAAATTTGGTGCCTTGAAATCCTTGCCGTCTCCATTCAATTCGTATGAAACCTGAAATTGCTCTCCAACGGAAACTTGTTTCTTGCAGATTGTTTTGAAAGAGACATTGTCCTGTGCTTCAATGGAATGCACAGCAATGAACATGAAGGCTATTATGTATATAAGTTTAGTTTTCATTTTTCTTGATTTAAATTGCAAAAATAAAATCTTATTTTAAATTACCAATCCTTTTGTGACCTTCTTTTCTGCATTTGTGATGCCTTTTTTTCATTTATGTTTTCCATCGTTTCTTTTTCTTGATTTTCAAGTGCTTGCAACATTCTCTCTGCGTCTTCTTTTGATAATTCCTGCTGTTGTTGTTGCTGTTGTTGCTGTTGTTGCTGTTGTTGCTGTTGTTGTTCTTGCTCTTGCTGATTATCTTGATTTTGTTGTTGCTGTTGCTGTTGCTGCTGTTCTTGTTGTTGCTGTTGTTTGTCCTGATTTTGCTGATTGTCTTGATTCTGTTGTTGCTGCTGTTGTTGTATCATCTTCCAGCGTGCGTATTCAAGATTGTATCTTGCATCTTCATTATCAGGATTGATTTTCAAAGATTTTTTATACGAGTCAAAGGCCTCTCCATATTTTTCTTGTGCCATCAAAGTGTTGCCAAGATTGTAGTATGCGTCCGATTCTATCTCAGCTGTAGTATTTCTTTTTGTCAATTCAGAAAATTCCTTTGCCGCAGCTTCATAATTCTTTTGTTCATACAAGGCATCGCCTAAGTTGAACTGCGCCTTGGGATTATATTCCTTATCCAATGATTTTCTGTACTTTATCTCAGCTTCAGAATAGTTATTGTTCTTAAAATCTTTGTTGCCTTGTCTGATAAGACCTTTGTCGGTCTGAGCATTGCTTGATAGGCAAATTATTGCCATCAAAATGCATATACCTATTTTTCTATCAATTGTTTTCATCTTTCGGGTCAAAAAAGTTGAATTTGCTTTCCCATTCTTTCTTTCCTGAAGAAATAAGAATTTCAATTATTAAAAGAATTATCGCTGCACCTAAAAACCATTGGAACTGGTCTTCGTAGTCGGTAAATATCTTGGATTCAATTTCTGATTTTTCAGATTTATTGATTTCTTCGTAAATGTCGTCTAAACCTACGTTTGAATTGCTTGCTCTGCGATAGATACCGTCGCCAATCTCTGCAATCTGTCGTAACATATTGTCATCCAATTTTGTAATGACAATATTGCCTTCTCTGTCTTTTTTGTATCCGGTTCTTTTTCCGTACTGATTGTAGAGTGGGATAGGGGCTCCGTCTTCAAGTCCCATTCCTATAGTATAGATTTTAATGCCTAATTTTGCTGCTTCTTGTGCTGCTTTTACTGCATCGCCGTTTTCGTGATCTTCACCGTCTGAAATGATGACAATCGCTTTGCTGTTTTCGCTGTTGCCAAACGACTTTGTAGCCAAGTTGATAGCTGCTCCAATTTCAGTTCCTTGCGATGGAATCAGGTCGGTGTTGACAGTTGACAAGAACATTTTTGCAGCGGCATAATCGGTAGTTATCGGAAGCTGAACGTATGCGTTTCCAGCAAAGACAATTACTCCGACTCTGTCGCCGTTAAGTTTGCTGATGAGATTGTTTATGGCTTGTTTTGACCGTTCAAGACGATTTGGAGCAATGTCTTCCGCATTCATCGAATTGGAAACGTCAACGCAGAAGTATAAGTCGATACCTTCACGTTTTACTTCTTCCATCTTGGAGCCCGTCTGTGGATTCGCAATCGCAATTATTCCTAAAATAATGACAAATACGAAAATGACTAACTTTGTGTTACTCCTTGATTTAGAAGCTAATGGTACCAAAAATTCTGCGAATCTGCTTTCTGAAAATTTCTTAAATTGTTTTTTGTTAATAATTTTTACAGATATATATAAGGCAATTAGAATTGGAATTACTAAAAGCCAATACAGATATTCGGGATGTTCAAATCTTAAAATGTTAGTTTCCATTGTCTTAGGTTTAATCTGTTATTGATTTGAAAATCGTATTTTTCAAGATGAATGATATGATCAACAAGATGATACCCCATTTTGCAAACGGATAAAATTCCTCATGCAATCTTTTGAATTCGGTAACTTCTATTTTAGAACGTTCCATTTTGTCGATTTCGTCATAAATCTGTTGTAATTTCTCCTTTGATTCTGCGCGGAAATATTTTCCTCCTGTCTCGTCAGCAATCTGTTGCAGTAACTCTTCATTTATTGTTACTGGGACTTGTTGATATTGAATTCCTCCGAAAGGAGTCTGTACAGGATATGGAGCAGTTCCTCTTGTGCCTGCACCTATCGTATAAACTCTGATTCCGAATAATTTTGCCATTTCAGCTGCTGTTGATGGATCGATGGAACCTGCATTGTTGTCACCATCTGTTAACAAAATCACGACTTTTGATATTGCTTCGCTGTCTTTGAGCCTGCTGACTGCTGAAGCAAGTCCGTCACCGATGGCTGTTCCGTCTTCCAACATTCCGCATTTCATGTCTCTTAACATATTGAGCATCATACCATGATCTGTTGTAAGTGGCACTTGCGTGAATGTTTCCCCGCTGAAAACGACTAATCCCATTCTGTCGCCTGGTCGCCCGCTCACAAAGTCGGATGCTACTGCTTTTGAAGCCTCTAGTCTGTCTGGCTTTAAGTCGGCTGCCAACATACTGCTTGAAATGTCCATCGCCAATACAATGTCAATACCTTCAACGTTGACTTTCTGATTCTTAGAACTGCTCTGTGGACGAGCTAAGGCTACGATAAATAGTGTTAAGGCAGCCATTTCCAATACAAAAATAGAATGTCTTAAATATGATTTCCACGACTTTGGTAGTTTGTCGAAGAAACCGGTGTCGGAAAATCGCACGTATGCTTGCTGTTTGTTACAATTGAAAATATACCATACTATAAATAAAGGTATAATTATCAATCCTAAAAGGAAGTATGGAGATGCAAATTCTATTGAACTCATTTTGTTTCCTCCATTTCTTGATTTTCAGTTGTTTCTTTTTCGAAATCGTATTTCCTTGCCTTGGCTTCTTCAGTTTTCTTCTTCTCCATTTCCTGATGGAATTCATAACTTTCCTCAACGAACGAATAGATGTCGTTGAATGATGTTTCATTTTGTGAGGAATCTGGATTTGCCTTAGCAAATTTAACAAGGTCGGCAGTTATAAGGGTGTGCTCTAATTTGTTGAAAATCATTTTGTCCATTTGTAAAGTCTTGACTTCGTTGAGAATTTCGTCAGATGTCATCTCTATTGCATCGATGTTGAATTGTCCTTCGAGATATTCTCTTACAATATCAGTCAAATCTGTATAATATTCTTTTGATTTGCCTGATTGCCAAAGGTTTGACTCCTTGAGTTGTGTTAGTTTCTCACGTGCTGTGATGATAGGAGGTATTTGAGGTTTAATTTCTTCTTCCTCAATATATTCCTTTTTCTTTGAACGTTTGATGAGATATATTGCCAAAAATATCAAACCTGCCAAAACAATAGCGCCTGCAAGGTACGGAAATGTTTCTCCTACTGTAATGTTCTGTTTTATAGGCATTATTATAGGTTTGTAAGCTGCCGTTGTGTCTATAGAAACTGGCTCTACATAAATGTCCATGTATTTTGTGAAACACATTTGTTTTGCAGTGTCGCTTGTTGATTCCGAATATTTTACGCCAATACGAGGAATCTCTATGTATCCTGTGTCGAAACTTGTCAATGTTAGAGTTTGTGTTAGAATTACCTCGTTTCCACCGACTTCTGTCTTTGTAATATTGCTTCTTCTGACGACTTCTATACTATTACTTAGTGTATCTTTAGTATCTGTCCAGTCGATGATATAGTCGTTGGGAGCCTTCACTTCTAGTTTGTAGTTGAAAGGCTGACCTGCAAAGATACTGTCTCTGTCGATGCTTCCGTTTGCATAAATATTCTGAGCAAAACAATGATTGTCAATGGATAATATCATTGTAATGGCAAAAATGATGCTTAAAAAATGCAATTTCTTGTAACTCATCTTCTTGATTCTCTTTTCTTAAATAACTGCATTAGTGGTTTTACGTAATCTATATCAGTATAAATCAAAGTGTTATCGATGCCGTTGTTCGCAAAAATCTTGTTGAGTTTTATAGATTCTGATTGAATATATTTTTGATAAGCTTCGTTCCACGAACTCATGGATGTATCGATCCAAACATCTTTGTTAGTTTCTGAATCTCTGAATTTTACTAGACCAATCTTAGGTATGACGAGTTCTCTTTTGTCTGTTATTCTGAGACATACGAGGTCGTGTTTGTTGGCTGCTATTCTTATCTGCTGCTCGAAAGATTTTTTTGTGATGAAGTCGGAGATTAAGAATGCTGTGGTACGTCTTTTTATCGCACTTGTCAGGAAACGCAATCCTTCGCCGATGTCGGTGCCCTTATGTTGAGGTGTGAAAGTTACTATCTCTCTGATAATGCGTAATATATGACTTGAACCCTTTTTCGGTGGAATGAATTTTTCAATCTGGTCGCTGAAGAATATAACGCCGACTTTATCGTTGTTCTGTATTGCTGAAAAAGCCAAAACAGCTGCTAATTCAGCAGTGAGGTCTCTTTTTGAAATATTTACAGAACCAAAATCGTTTGAACCAGAAACGTCAATAAGAAGCATGACCGTCATCTCACGTTCTTCTTCGAAAATCTTGACGAATGGTCTGTTGAAACGAGCTGTTACATTCCAGTCGATATTGCGAATGTCGTCACCATATTGATATTCACGAACCTCACTGAAGGTCATACCACGCCCCTTGAAGGCACTGTGATATTGACCAGAAAAGATGTTGTTGGTCAAACCACGTGTCTTGATTTCAATTTTTCTAACCTTTTTAAATAGTTCGTTCGTTTCCATAACTTAAAATCACGGCACTTCAACAATGTTCAAAATCTCGTTGATAATTTCTTCTGTTGTAATGTTCTCAGCTTCAGCTTCGTAAGTCAAACCGATACGGTGTCTCATTACGTCTGGTGCCACGGCTCTTACGTCTTCCGGGATAACATATCCACGGCGTTTGATGAAAGCGTATGCTTTTGCTGCCATCGCCAAATTGATTGTAGCACGTGGAGAACCGCCGTAACTAATCAATCCTGCAAATTTCTTTAGTTTGTAGTCGTTAGGATAACGTGACGCGAAAACTATGTCGGTGATGTAGTTCTCAATCTTTTCATCAAGATAAACTTCACGGCAGACTTTTCTGGCGTTGAGGATTTCTTTTGTTGATGTAACTGGTTTGATTTCAGGATAATCCTTATTTATATTCTGACGAAGAATAATCTTTTCTTCTTCCTTTTTAGGATAATCGATGATGACTTTTAACATGAAACGGTCAACTTGAGCTTCAGGAAGCGGATATGTACCTTCTTGTTCTATAGGGTTTTGCGTTGCCATTACTAAGAATGGATCTGGCAAAGAGAAGGTGCTTTCTCCAATCGTTACCTGATGTTCCTGCATGGCTTCCAACAAAGCACTCTGAACTTTTGCTGGAGAACGGTTGATTTCATCGGCTAAAACGAAATTCGCGAAGACAGGCCCTTTACGAACTATGAATTCCTCGTTCTTCTGACTGTAAATCATCGTACCAATTAAGTCGGCAGGCAAAAGGTCAGGAGTGAATTGAATACGGCTGAAATCTGCATCAATGATGCTTGATAATGTCTTGATTGCAAGTGTCTTGGCTAATCCAGGAACACCTTCTAAAAGAATGTGACCATTTGATAATAAACCAATTAACAACCTTTCTGTCATGTGTTTCTGTCCAACAATGACCTTGCTCATTTCAAGATTGATGAGGTCAATAAAATGACTTTCATTCTTAATTCTTTCGTTAAGTTCACGAATATCTGTCTCTATCATAATTGACTTTTTATTTAAAATTAATAGTGCAAATTTAACAAGAATTTATCTATTTTATTGTGTTTTGTTGCAACATTTTTTGTTCAGAACCTCGAGCTATGAGTCGCTATCTTGCCCTGCAACTCATAGCTCCTGATTGTTAGATTAGTTAGGGCAATACTCGCTAAGTTGGTTCATTAGTTTTTTGCGACTGTAAAAAATCCTGCTCTTCACGGTGCCAATTGTCAGGTGCAAGCAATCTGCAATTTCTTTGTACTTGTAACCGTCGTTGTACATATCGAAGGCACGTCTGAATTCTTCGTCTAATTGCTTGATTCCTCGTTCCAATTCAATTGCGTTGAGAATTGATTCCGGATCGGTGTCAGTGTGCGAATTGCTGATGTTCAAATAATAAAGATCTTCACTTTGGTCAATGATTGTGTTTGCTTTCTTGGTTCTACGATAATTGTTGATGAAAATGTTCTTCATAATGGTATAAACCCATGCCTTGAAGTTGTTGTGATTTACATACTTTTCCCTATAAATCAATGCTTTGAGAAAAGTTTCTTGTGTGAGATCTTTTGCATCGTCCTCGTTGCCTGTCAATTGTTTTGCAAATGATTCAAGATTGTCTTGAAGATTTGTTAAGCTTGTGTTGAACTCGATTGTAGTCATTTTCTATGTTGTTTTTTTTGTTAAAAATTGTGTTGTTTGTTGTTGTTTGTGATTGCAAATATACTACTCAAATTTTTTTTGTCAATACCTTTGACGCGCTCAAAACGCCCTAAACTGTGCTTGCTGCTTCTATCTGTTTGATTTATTGAGTTTTACAAAATGTTAAATAAATGTTAAATTTTAAAAGTTAACGGATTTTAATACAAAGTTAACGGAAATTAACTAAAGTTAACGGGTTTTATACTAAGTTAACGGGAGATTTTAGCAGTCGTTGAACCCTATTTTTACGTCTTTAGATACATTATACATACGTTTATTGGTATTTTTTTTGTAATTTCGTAGAAAATATTTTCGTGATGATTCCATTTAAAAAAATAGCATTAATAGGTACTGGAAATGTGTCTTACGCTTTTTATAAAGCATTGATAAATAATGGAATATATCCTGATTGTGTTTATACTCGTGACGTAGAAAAAAAATCTGAGACGGAACAGCATTTTGGTATAAAAGCAATTTCTGACTTCAAACTTGTTATGGATAGTGACCTTATTATAATTGCTGTTAAGGATGATGTTATAAAGGAGGTCTCTTTAAATCTTAATGGTTTTAAAGGATTGCTCGTTCATACTTCGGGAACGCAAAGCTCGAGTCTGTTGAATAATGTCGAAAATTACGGGATACTGTATCCTTTGCAAACCTTGACAAAAGGATTCGATGTTGACTTTAAGAAAATACCTCTCCTTGTAAATGCTTCGTCTTCAGAATATTTGATAAAACTGAAGTTGTTTGCAAGTGTGCTTTCTGATGTCGTTGTCGAATGTTCTGATGACGACAGAAGTCATATTCACATGAGTGCTGTTTATGTGTCGAATTTTGTTAACGTAATGTTGCAAATTGGCAATAAACTCTTGCAAAAGAAGAATCTTGACATCTCATTATTGGAACCTTTGATTAGAGAAACTATAAGAAAATCGTTCGTCTTGGGACCAGAAAAAGCTCTGACAGGTCCTGCCAAAAGAGCTGATTTTGAGACAATAAGCAAGCATAAATCTATGTTGTCTAATGATATTGAGGAAAAGAAAATTTACGAATTGTTAACAAATTATATACTGAATAAATATAAGTAATATGAAAAACTATAAAGAAAATTTAAAAGATATTACAACATTTATCTTTGATTATGATGGAGTTATGACAAGTGGTGATGTTTTGGTTGATGGCAATGGCGTGCCTTTACGCAGCAGTAATGTTAAAGATGGATATGCAATTCAACTTGCGTCTCGTCTCGGATATAACATCGCTGTGATAACTGGAGGTTATTCCGTTTCAATCGAGAAACGTATGGCGATGTTGGGCGTGAAGGATGTTTTTGTACGTTCCGCAAATAAGGTGGAAGTATTGCAGAAATACATGGAAACCAATAATTTGAAGAAAGAACAGATTATTTATATGGGTGACGATATTCCTGATTATCCGGTTATGAAAATGGTCGGTTTGCCAGTTTGCCCTGCTGATGCTTCTCCAGAAATAAAGGATATTAGTTTGTATATCAGTCGTTTCGGGGGTGGAAAAGGTGCTGTGAGAGATATTATTGAGCAGGTTCTCAAAGCTCAAGACAAATGGATGAATGATTTTGCTTGTTATATTTGGTAAGTGTTGGTTATGAATAAGATAGTTTCTTTTTTTAAATTAATTCGCTGGACGAACTTATTGATGATTGCGATAATGATGCTTTTGGTTTATTATCGCTTGTTGATGCCGTTGTTTGCAACTGGTGTTCCTGGAGTCATGCCTGACTCGCCAGCATTTGCATTGCTCGTTATTTCAATGATTTTCATTGTGGCAGGCGGTTACGTGATAAATGATATCTATGATGTTGAAATAGACAAGGTTAATAAACCTGAAAAACTGCTTGTGACAAAAGTATTCTCCGACAAAGAATCTAAAATATTTTATAGAATATTGACATTCTTGGGATTGGCCAGCGGATTGGCTTCAAGTATATTGATTTCTGGCGAAAAATTCTATTCTCTTTTCTTGATTTTGATTTTGTTGGCTGCTATATTACATTCATATTCTGCAAATTATAAGAAAAAACTTGTTGTCGGAAACTTAATTGTTTCAGCTTCCGTTGCTTTCGCGGTTTTTTTGCCGTGGCTTTTCGAATTGCTTTATTTGTCAAGTAATGCATTGATTCTCCGTGCAGTAGAGAATTCGGTGTTCTCAGTATTGCCATTCGTGTTGTTATATACTTTTTTCGCATTTATAATGACATTGATGAGGGAGATTATCAAAGATGCTGAAGATTTTCAAGGAGACCTCGTCACTCGTTGCCGCACGATTCCTATTGTGTTCGGCATTAAGAAAATGAACATCATATTGATAGTATTAGGCGTGTTAACTTGGATTTTTCTATTATATTTTCAGATTGTATTGTACAGAATTCAGTCGTACGTTACTTTAGCATTTATGTTCTGCCTGTGGAATAGCGTGCCGTTTTTGATGTTTTTGTTGATGCAGAATAGGTCTGAAGTTAATTATCACAGATTTTCTGTTTTCTTGAAAATTATGATGTTAATAGGTGTATTGTCAATGTTTTTTATATAAAAATTATGTTGGATAATCTTAGAAAATATAATATAATTCTGGCATCAAAATCGCCTCGACGTCAGAATCTTTTGAAAGGAATCGGACTGGAATTCTCTATCTTGACTAAAGATGTCGATGAATCATATTCCAATAATATTTCAGTTTTTGATGTTGCGCCATTTTTGAGTTTGAAGAAGGCTCGAGCTTTTGAAGATTCGGAACTTCCTGAAAATTATATGGTTATTACTGCCGATACGGTCGTTATTGTTAATGATACAATTTTGGGAAAACCAAAAGATGGAGAGGATGCTCGTAATATGTTGCGACTTCTTTCTGGCAAGAAACATTCTGTGGTTACTGGAGTTACGATTCATACTAAGGAAAATACAAAGACTTTTTCAGTGAGTTCGAAGGTGTCTTTCGACGTTCTAGATGATGATGAGATAGAATATTATGTTAATAATTTTAAACCTTTTGATAAGGCGGGCTCCTACGGCATTCAGGAATGGATTGGTTATATTGGTGTTAACAGCGTTGAAGGCTCGTATTTTAATGTGATGGGACTTCCAACGCAGAAATTGTATCAAATGTTAAAACGTTTTTAGGAATGAAAATAAAAGATAGTTTTATATTGGGCGTGCTCGCGTCAGTAGTGATATTTTTCGTTTTGTATTGCGTAGTCAATATATTTACTGATTTTCCATTCTTTTCTCAAAGCCGTGATTCTCTTTGGGTTTATATGATTTCTCTTGTTCCTAATCTTTTATTGGCGAGATTCATGTTGGTGAAATGGAATATGGAATCTTTTGGTAAAGGCTTGTTGTTCACGACATTGATAGGCATTGTTTTGGTAATGTATATAGTTTTAAAATGAAATATTATATAATAGCGGGAGAGGCATCCGGTGATTTGCATGGCTCAAATTTAATAGCCTCTATAAGAAAAAAAGATCCTCGTGCGAAAATACGTGCGTGGGGTGGCGACCTTATGAAAAAACAAGGTGCCACTTTGGTGAAGCATTATCGCGACCTTGCTTTTATGGGCTTTGTTGAAGTTTTGATGCACCTTAGAATTATTTTGAGTAATCTTAGATTCTGCAAGAAAGATATCTTGAAATTTGCTCCTGATGCGATAATTCTTATTGATTATCCAGGTTTTAACATTAAGGTGGCAAAGTTCGCGCATAAACATAACATCAAGGTTTATTATTATATCTCGCCTCAGGTGTGGGCTTGGAAAAAGCGTCGTGTCTATACTCTTAAAAAGGTGGTTGACAAGATGTTGGTTATTTTGCCGTTCGAAAAGTCCTTCTATGATGAGTATGATGTGGATGCGAGCTACGTAGGACATCCATTGCTGGATGAGATGCTCAAATTGAAAAGCGTCAATAGAAAAGTGTTCCTTAAACAGAACAATCTTGATCCAAAGAAGGAAGTCATTGCGTTACTGCCTGGAAGTCGTAAGCAGGAAGTGTCGCGTATGCTTGAGGTTATGCTGAAAATGGTTGATGAATATCCTAATTATCAGTTTGTTATAGGATGTGCGCCGTCTCTGCCAGAGTCTTTCTATAAATCAATTATTGATAAAGAAAACGTGCATCTCCTTTTTAATAAGACGTATCCGTTGTTGCAGGTGGCAAGTGCTGCTTTGGTAACATCTGGAACGGCGACATTGGAGACAGCATTGCTCTATGTCCCTGAGGTTGTTTGCTATAAGGGAAACAAGATTTCATATCTCATCGCAAAAAATCTTATAAAGGTTAAATATATTTGCCTCGTAAATCTAATTATGGATAAACCTGTTATCAAAGAATTGATACAGAATGATTTGACTCCTGAAAACATAAAACAGGAATTAGATTTATTGTTGACAAATCACGCGAAACAACGTGCTGTTTTAGAAGATTATGACGAATTGAGGCACGTTTTGGGCGATGCAGGAGCTTCCGATAACGCGGCTTCGATTATTGTTTCTGATTTAAAAAAAGATATTAGGTAAATCTTAATATTTTTTAACATAAAATATTGTCTTTCTTTGTTTTACGTATTGAAATAATTGTTATCTTGCACCATGAATCCAAAATTTATGATGCAAGATGATTTCTTGGTTTAAATATCCGTTTATCAGGCTGTTGATTCCATTTATGACAGGAATATTTGCGGCTTTTTCCTTCGGTAAAATAGTTTTTGAGAAGGATTCAATCCTCTTTACGTTAATGTTTCTTACATTAATATTAGTGTCGATGATAATAGCTTCGGTTTATGTCAGGAGTTATATCTGGCGCTGGATATTTTCTTCATTGTTGTTTCTGTATATGTCATTATTGGGTTTTTTATTTGTTAAAATTATAGATTATAAGCTTATAATCAATGATTTATCAAAGATAGATGATGTACCTAAATATTATATTGCCAGACTTTCAGAATCACCGTCAATAAAGGAAAAGTCCGTGAAAGTGATAATGGAAATTCTTGGTTATGAGGAAAATAACGTGATAAAAAATATAGATTCCAATATTATTGCTTATTTTGAGAAAAATGAAAAGTCATTGCGACTGCAATATGGCGACTGTGTGTTGATAATGACGAATATAAAGGAAGTTGAGAAACCACCTAATCCAGAACAATTTGATTATAAGGACTATCTGTACAAAAAAGGTATCATGCATCAGGTGTATCTGAGGTCTGATGATTGGTTTGATCTTGATTATAATAAGTCGAATGCTATATATGAATTTTCCTACAAGATTAGAGATTTTCTTTTGAAAACGATGCAACGACTTGGTGTTCAAGGTGAAGAATATGCTGTGGCATCGGCAATATTGCTTGGTTATGATGACAGTCTGCCTCTGGATTTAAGGCAGAAATATGTTGCGGCAGGAGCAATGCATATCTTATGCGTGTCAGGACTTCATGTGGGAGTAGTGTTTATGCTGTTCTCTTATATCCTTGTGTTTCTTAGTGATAGAAAGAGAATCCAAAGTGTGATAAAGCAATTGTTACTTCTGTTGCTTGTATGGTTTTATGCTTTACTCGCGGGACTTGCTCCTTCAATATTGCGCTCAACGATTATGATTTCTTTTGTGATATTAGGAAATATAATCAATAGAAAGGGTGTGTTGTTGAATTCACTCGCTGCTTCAGCTTTCATATTATTGTGTTTCAATCCTTCAAATTTGTTCGACGTGGGGTTTCTTCTTTCGTATGTCGCGGTGATTGGTATTGTGATACTTCAAAAACCAATTTCAAGGATGTTTTTTTCTAAATACAAGTTTGTTAATAAGATATGGGAAATAACTTCTGTCACAATTGCAGCTCAGATTGCAACAACACCTTTTAGCATATATTATTTCCATCAGTTTCCAATATATTTTTGGCTGAGTAATCTATTTATGACTCCGATTTCTTCCATCGTTATTATTGGCGGAATGATAATGTTGCTCGTTTTCTTCATTCCTTACGTAAATGTTTTTGTGGCTTGGATTGTATCAAAAATGATTTTCGTGATGAATTACGGAGTGTCGTGGATTGAATCGCTGCCTTATTCTATCATTAAAGGTATTTATATTGACTTTGCTCAATTTGTGGTACTTTTGATAATATTACTCTTGATATTATTGACGGTAGATTTGAAGAATAGACGTAATCTGATTCCTATAATGATTATGACAACTTTATTTTTCTTGATAAATGTTAAAAATATTATGAATAATAATAAACAGAGCGGTGTTATGATTTATTCCTTAAATAATATGACGGCGATTGATTTTATCAGTGGGCGGGAACATCTGCTTCTTGTAGATTCTGCATTTATGGAAAATAAATCTGCTTTTTCTTATAACATAGAGAATTTTTTGATAAAAAAAGGACTTTTTCATAATGGAAAAACAGGGCTTATTTATGACGATTTTGATGAGGTTTTTGTGAAAAAGCGAAAAAATGTCGTAACTTTTGATAAAAAACTGATTGCTTTGTGCGAAAATGACGTTTTTTTTAATGACAGCCTTGATTATCGAATTCCGGTAGATTATATGTTGGTTTATGGTAAAAACAAAAAGAGTCTGTTACGACTTTTGAAAATATATGATTTTGATAATCTGATAATTGACTCAAGTGTTCCTTATTATATTTCATCAGAAATGATGGAAGAAGCGGAAGATTTTGGGATAAAATACCGCGCTTTAAGAAATGAAGGAGGAATTTTTATTGAATAATTTTTTAAAAATAAAATATTGATTATCAATCAGATGAATTTTTTTTAAAAAAAAGTAAATTTTTTTTGGAAAAATGTTTGCAGATTTGAAAAAAGGTTGTATCTTTGCACCCGTAATCAACAACGAAGTAACGAGGTTGATAAAACAAAAAGAGCAGGTGCTGTAGTTCAGTTTGGTTAGAATGCCTGCCTGTCACGCAGGAGGTCGCGAGTTCGAGTCTCGTCAGCACCGCAAAGCCACTCAGAAATTCTGGGTGGCTTTTTTGTTCACTAAAAGTCGCAAAATAACACGAAACAAGATGGGTCTACGAAAAGTCACGAAAGTTCGCGAAAAAAGAAGGACTATAGACCGTAGACTTTTCCTATCTTTGCAGAAATATCTTTCATTATGATAAACAGAATAAAATCACTCGCCAAGGAAGTTACCGATCTTTATGTCAAACCTTTGCGTCGCCAGATTCATAAATATCCGGAACTGAGTTTCGTTGAGTATGAGACCTCTAATCTGATTCAGAATCTCCTTGATGAATGGGAAATTGAAAATGAACCGGTGAATATTACTGGTATCGTCGCTAATATCAAAGGCAGAAATCCTGAGAAAAGAACCATAGCTCTTCGTGCCGATATGGACGCGTTGCCAATACAAGAAACAAATGATTGTGATTATAAGTCTGTGAAACAAAACGTGATGCACGCCTGCGGACATGATGCTCATACAGCGATGCTTCTTGGTGTCGCTTACGTTCTTAATCACTTGAGAGACAGTTTTGAAGGAAGTATAAGACTTATATTCCAACCTGGAGAAGAGAAACTGCCAGGCGGTGCTAAGTTGATGATAGAGAAAGGCGTACTTGAAAATGTCGATGCGATAATTGCGCAACATGTTTTTCCAGATTTGCCTTGTGGCGAAGTGGGATTTTGCTCTGGCGAATATATGGCTTCCTGCGACGAGATAAATATCACGGTAAGCGGAAAAGGCGGTCATGCGGCGAAGATTAAAGAACGTTCCAATACAACAGTCGCTGCTGCTAAGATGCTGTGTGCCATATCAGAACTTAGTTCCGAGTTTAATAAAGAAGAAAGAGATAATCCTATAATAATAGCTTTCGGTAGTTTCATCGCTGACGGAACATATAACGTGATACCCGATAAAGTTCATCTTAAAGGAACGATGCGTACGTTCAACGAGAAAGAAAGAAAATCTATAAAAAATAAGATTAAGAAGATTTGTTCTGAGATTGCGAAAGAGATGAATGTTAAGGCGAGAGTCTTTATCGAAGAAGGTTATCCTGTCTTGATGAATGACGTCGATTTCACTGATTCGTTGAGAAATAACGCTATAGATTTTCTTGGCGAGGATAACGTTAAGTCGTTGCCGCAACTTATGACAGCGGAAGATTTCGCATGGTATTCGCATAAAGTTAAAGCCTGCATGTATCGTATCGGTACTTCCAACGTCGAGAAAGGCATCGTCTCAAAACAGCATACTTCTACCTTCGACATCGACGAAGATGCCTTGGAAACAGGTGTCGGTCTGATGGCGTATTTAGCTTTGTTAGCTTGTGAATGATTTGCAAGAACGGGAGTTATAAACTCGCCATTCTTGCTCTTATATCCATACGTCCTGCCTTATAAACAGCCACGATTGCTATTATCTCTATTATGTATGCTATGAGGTAACTGTACCAAATATATTCCGCGGCATAATGTGCCATAAGCGATATCACAGGTATTACCGTAAGGGACAATATCAAGGAGATAAACAACGACATACGGTTGAACGATAACAACTTAAATATAATCATTATAAAATAGATATAGCAGAACGGCACGAAACTGATTGCGAATATCCTGAGAGCGTAGTTACATTCCTTGATAATATCTGCGTTATCGGCACCGAAGAGCGTCGCTATTGATGACGGGAATATCCACACGTAAACACAGGTGATGATCATCGCTATTGTGATGAACTTAAACGATTTACCGAAGACGAAACGGATGCCGTTGCTGTTACGTTCGCCGATAAGAACCGCACCGAGGGTTTGTAAGGAACGACATGTTCCGGCAAGGAAGAAGTTATATACTTGCAACAAATTCATACAAACGGAGAATACGAAGATGCCTTCGCGTCCGACAGCAGCGAGTACCATTTTGTTAGATGTGAAAAGTAATAAAGTGAGACATATCGACGCTATTGCCAAAGGCGCTCCCTGAGAAATGATGTCGCGCCATTGGCTTAGTTTACCGCCTTTGAAAGATAGATGCAACACTCGATTCTTGTTTCGGAAATGCAGCATCATGATTGCTACGGCGATGAGATGTCCCACGACAGTGGCTAAGGACGAACCTGCTATTCCCATGTCAAAGATCTTGATAAACACCACGTCGAGAATGAGATTCGCTATGTTGTCTATTATTATTGCGACTGATGCCAAGCGAGGACTTCCGTCAACGATTATCATGGTGGAGATGCCCCACATTAACATATATGCCGGCGCACCGAAAAGCACAACACGCAGATAATCATGTACCATCGTATAAAGCGCATCGTTCTGACATAATATCGACGCCAACTGATTGGAGAAGAATATCCCGATGACAGCGAAAATAACACCGATGATAATACTTCCGAGCGTAGATTGCGTGAAGATATATCGCGCGTTGTCAAAATCTTTACGACCGATGGCATAACCCGCCAACATTCCTCCGCCAGAGGCGATGATGAGACTTATTGTCATCAGCAATTGTATTACGGTGCTGTTGAGATTTATCGCACTTACGCCGTCGCTGCCGATAAGATTGCCGACGATAATGCTGTCGACGATGACTCCCAACGCTCCTGAAAGCGTGATGAGTATAGATGAGCTTAGGTATCTCCAGAATCGTGAGCTGAGTTCTTTTTTATCAAAAGTATTCATCTGCTTATTTTATTTGTTATCAAAAAAACCCATGCCTGAAATAGCTTTGAGGAAACGGTCGATGTAATCCCATGTGGTGAGAGACCATTGATATCCCAAACGATATAAGACCTGCATGGTGTAATTATTCTGTCGTGCCACGTCGGCGGTCTTATGTCCGTGAGCCATATCCTGATAAGCCAACAGACTCGAAAGTTGTCGTGCTTTGTCGGGGTCTTCTTTAGCGAGTTCCATGCGTCGCGCGAACTCATCGCCATTGACGAATTCTACGCCGTCGCCAACATATTTCAACTCTGAGAGAACGTCGCCGAAGAGTACTTGATGGTTGTTGTAAGGATGGAAGACGCAGCATTCCGATGGCGTTTTCGACAACAATACTATAGCATGTGACACTTCGTTGATAGGTGAGAACTCGGCAGGATTGTCGCGCATCTCATGAGGACAGCATCCTAACATATTGAAAACCTTGATACGTCCCATGAAACTGTTGGTCGAGAAGTTGACCTGGAACTCACCGTCGGTGGAACGAGCTGCGAGGTTGCCGACACGCATGATCTTGGCTGAAAGTCCGCGTGTAGCGATGGCTTCGAGTATGATTCGCTCAGCGATAAACTTAGAATAAATGTATTTGTTTCCGAGATATTGACCTAAATATAATGTCTGCTCATTGAAGACTTGCGTCGATGTCGGCACATTGTCGATGCTCAGTCCGCGCGTGCTGGCGGTAGAGATATGGATGAGACGAGCGTCATGGCTCAGGCAATATTCTACACATCGTTCGGCTCCGCCAATATTCACGTCTTCAATTTCGGTGCCTTCGGCGAAGTGTTTCACGATAGCGGCGCAGTTGAAGATGGTGTCAATCTTAATTCCTTCAAGCAAAGATGTGAAGTCGTCGGTCACGTCGCCAGTTATTATATTCAGACGCTCGCCGATGATTTCTTCAAATGTCGAATCAAAGTAATAGAATAACAATGTCTTGAGACGTCTCTCTGCGTTCTCCTTATCTTTGCCGCGGACAAGACAATATATCTTTTCTGCATCTGACGATAATAATTCATGGATAATATGTATTCCTAAATAACCTGTCGCGCCTGTAATCAAGACGTTGCCGAGTGTCTGTTCTTTTCCATTATGGAATGAATCGAGCGTATTGGCTTCTAATACTTTGTTGATTGACGTATAATCGTAGTCTGTGATTGTGGCGTCGGCAAGGCTGTCGCCGTTGTCGGGACTGAGCAGACGTGCGAGTTTTCGTGGTGTCGGGTTTTCGAACACTTCGCCGTAGCTGACGTGAAGGTTGGCTTTGTCTGCTTCTATAATCACGCGTGTGACAACGAGCGATGTCCCTCCAAGTTCGAAGAAGTTGTCGGTTGCGCCTACTTTCTCAAGTTGAAGTATAGATGCGAATATGTTACAGAAAGTACGTTCGATGTCGTTCGCCGGTTCTTCATATTGATTGTTAGACGATAATTCCGGTTCTGGGAGCGCCTTGATGTCGGTCTTGCCGTTTGGTGTCATCGGCATTTCAGAGAGCTGAAGATACGCCGTCGGAACCATATATTGCGTCAGGCTCTTAGATATTTCCGCCTTGAGATCAGCGGCATTGATTTCGCGGTCAGCCGTGTAATATGCCGACAGATGTTCTCTGCCGTTAATCTTACGTATGAGTATCACTACTTTGTCGATGCCTTCCACGTTATGTATCACGTTTTCAATCTCGCCGAGTTCGATGCGCAATCCGCGTAGTTTTATCTGGTTGTCGGTACGACCGAGAATCATCACGTTGCCGTCGGGCAGCCATTTCGCATAGTCGCCTGAACGATAGACGCGTTCACCTTGATATTCAATGAAACGCTCACGTGTCATCTCGTCGAGATTGTTATATCCTTTTGCTACACCTGCACCTCCGATATAAAGCTCGCCTACGACACCTACGGGCAGTTCGTTGCCGTCTTGGTCGACGATGAACTCACGTACATTGAGTTGAGGACGACCTACAGTCACGATCTTAGCGTCGGTGAGTTCGGCATTATTAGAAGCCACCGTAATTTCAGTAGGACCATAACAATTGAATATGCGGGCTTTCGTGATGTCTTTAAGTTGTTCTAAAAGTTGTGTCGGGAATTTCTCGCCGCCGGCACGTACTATATGTATGTTGGAAATAGCTTGCGCGAAGTCGTCGTTAGTAAGCCAAGTCTGCCAACGTGAAGGAGTTCCTGATACCATGTCAATACCTTTTTCCTTGATGAGCGACGCGAGCTCGATAGGGTTGTTGGCTTGTTCTTCGGTAGCTACGACGAGAGTCTTGCCGCTATACATCGCGGTGCCAATGTCTTGTAATGCAGCGTCGAAAGATATTGTCGTGACGCTCAGCAAACGGTTAGCGTCTGTCATCACGGCGTGTGCGAACACATTAGCAGGATG
>JAZNSO010000099.1:0-2349 GCA_045591245.1 Bacteroidales bacterium | reverse complement strand
ACAAAACACAATCAATTCAATATTCAAGCATCCCGACGGCAATCTCAACGCCTATTTCGAGTGCTTTGGAAAGCAGTATGAAGTAAAACAGTTTTCCACATCATTTTTCCAGCCTACAGACGGCAAAGGAGAGCCACAGAGTGAAGTTCATTCCGGAGTTTTAAGCCTAGTGCTTGCCACAATACCAGACTCCAACATTGTCAGATGGGCGACAAATGATCATTTGCGGGTGAGCGGAGCCATCATTTTCAAGAATGAGACGGAGAGTCCGTCTCTGCGTATTGAGTTCAACGATGGAGTGTGTGTGGGATTAAGTCAGAAAGTGAATTTTGGGAGTGGATGTCTGACTTCATTTTCCATAACTTCTCCGACATTGAGAATTAATGATTTGCTAATTGACAAAGACTGGATCAAATAATGTATATGAAAGAAGATTATATCACAGCAGAAGAATTCAGTGAACTATGTCAGAAAGGTCTGGCATACGAAGGTTATATTGTTGGAGTTGGATATGCATTCCTTAATGTGACATTTGGATTGGAGTACTTAAATCCAGCCATAACATATGTTCCTACGCCAAATACCGGATATTCTTATTCTCAATATCCGATACAAAGATCATACGTGTGTCAGTATATTGACACATCGGAAGATCAAATCAAAAGATCACTGGTGAAAGAGAAGAATGTAGATGCTATATCAGTCAAAGAGATTCAATCGAAAGCTAAAATGTGGCACACGACACAAACTGGTATAAAGCAAACAAACATAAACACATATAATTCAATAGCACAAGAAGATTCTTCTTATGCCAGAGAACAAGTGGAAGATATAGCAAAAAAAGTTGTAGAATATAATCCAATAGCACAAGGATCACTTTCCTATGCCAGTGCTTTTTCCGAATCTCTTATTGACGGTGCTAAAGTTCGAGTCGATGAAATACAAAATCATTCTGTGATGTTTGAGAAAAGATTCCAAAACGGAGCATATAACAGATCAATGTATAACGCATTAGTGAAAGGCAAATGCAAAGTTCCTGCGAAAGTTTCTCCAAAATATACTCCAGATCAAAGATTGGAAATAGCCAAAAGTAGAAGACTTGAAATAGAAAAAGGCAACGTCAAAACAAATGGAGGCAATGTGAGCAAAACTGAATTTGTTTATGGAAAAAATGTCTCAAGATTCACAAAGGTTATGAAGGGAGCCAATGTCATCGGAATTGGTTTCCAAGCAATAACATCTGGACATAATATATGGCGAGCAATTGACACAAATGACGAAAGAAAAGGAAGAATTATTGGCAAATCTGCCGTTGATGTTATTGTACCAATTGTTTGTATTGCTATTGGAGGACCTGGAGCATGGATTATTGGAGGCACTTATTTTATTGTAGATATAGCAGGAGGATGGGATTATCTAATGGATCAAACTTATAACACGTTTAACGAAAAATAATCATGACAAAACTTCGCAAATTTTACAGATATCTTATCTATAGGATTTATCATATAAACGATAATGATCCTGAAATAAAAGTAATTATGCTTTTATGCATAATCCATTCTTTTCATTTATTCACATGTATGTACTTAATTTTAGGTTTATTTTCAACAAACCTATTCGTTCTTAATAAAATGGAATTATTTGTAGCATATCTTCTTTTTCTTGCTCTTCATTATTATATTTTTTACAAACCCCAAAAATGGGAAGAGTATTTTAAGGAGTTTGAGAATGAGACGAAAAAAGAAAGATTGAAAGGCTCTTTTCTTGTGTGGGGATATATGACATTGAGTCTGATGATGCCATTTGCTATTGTCATTTATTTAGCATATAGGTAAACCGTGCAAATAGAATAGAGCCAAAAGAAAATATCAAGACGATATGATCTCAAGAATTCAAAAATTTTATCGGTATTTTGTGTACAGGATTTTTCACGTCAACAATGATGGTCCAGAAATTAATGTAATAGTCATTTTAGGCATGATTCATGGGTCTTATGTTTTATCATGTCTGTTCTTATTGTCAATAATCTTTCCTTTTGATTATCCTGATTTGGACAAATCAGAAGTGTACATTTTGGCTCTTTTATTCTTTGCCCTTCAATTCCTTATTTTCTTCAGGCCAAGTAAATGGAAAACGTATTTTAAGGAGTTTGAGAATGAATCAAAAGAAGAAAGGCGAAAAGGTTCTTTTCTTGTCTGGGGATATTTAATATTCAGTTTATCTCTACCGATATTAATTCCTGTAATATGGGATGCTTTTTTCAGATAGGAACCATTATATCCAAGTGATGATCTCAAGAATTCAAAAATTCTGGTTCTTTTCCATTTTGTGAGGATTGTTAAGGGC
>JAZNSO010000098.1:0-2737 GCA_045591245.1 Bacteroidales bacterium | reverse complement strand
AGAAGGCCCCGTAGCTTAGTGAATAGAGCGTCAGATTCCGGTTCTGAAGGTCGTGCGTTTGAATCGCACCGGGGTCACCTATTTATAAAGGTAGCTTCATCGCCTTACGAAGATAGCTTCATAAGCCAACAGATATAGCTTTGTGACCTCACGAAGCTATATTTGTATTTATTGTTTGCTCGTTTCATTTTAATTTCCTATTTTTGTGCAGATTTATTAACCCATTCAAAAATAGCATGCTTATGATGACCTTCTTTTCTTCTTTTGGATTGATAATCCTAATCTTGACAATTATTTATTGGTGGTTCCCCAAGAAGTTTTTCAAGACAGATACTAAGAACGAATACATTTCGTATGCGCTTTTTTCCATCAGTTCGTTTTGGGTATTATACATGCTTTCCCGAATTTGGACGGATGAATTGATAAATTCGCCTGGCCTCTCTATGTATCTGCTGTTTGTGTGGAGTACGTTTGTTCACCTTATCTACCCATTCAAGACCATGCAACGAAACAGGTATTTTACGTTTATCTCGGTAGGATTTACAATAATTTCAATATTACTTGTTTTGATAACTTGGATATTAGTTCTGCTGACAGATACAATGTGACAAATCTATTCTGACAAAATGTCAGATTCTAATTTTGCTAATCCAAACCGCGCGAGAATCGCTTATTTGCGTGCGGTTTGGATTTTGTTTGTAAATATCATTATCACCCTTTTGTGTCTAACCTATTTAAAATACATATTCTACCTTTGTGGCGTTGAATTTTAAATGAATTAGTAGATGGAAGAAAGGTATAGTCGTAATCGAATTTATCTCACAGAAGAGGAACAGGAGAAAATCAAGCATGTGCGCATACTGTTGGGTGGTGCAGGTATTGGAAGTATAATAGCAGAGTGTGCTTTGCGCTTTGGTTTTGAAAGCATTACAATTGTCGATGGTGATCGCGTGGAACGTAGCAATTTGAATCGACAGAATTACACAAATGGTGAAATAGGAAAGTATAAGGCAGAATCTCTTGCCAAACGCCTTTTGCGCATTAATCCTAAAGCAGACATTCGTTATCATAATACATTTATTGATCATGATAATGTTCGTCAATTGATAGAAGGACATCAAATAGCTATTAATGCATTGGATTTCAAAAGTGACATTCCATTTGTTTTTGACCAAATATGCAAGGAACTAAATATTCCAGTTTTGCATCCGTATAATTTTGGTTGGGCAGGTTTCTTGACTATCGTTAAGCCTGATGGATATCCATTGTCGGAATTGAATCCTAATCCAGTGAATTTTGAGTTGGAGATGGCTCAATATGTTTCTCGATACGGGCAATTCTGGAATATGCCTACAACTTGGCTTGACAATGTTATTTCTTCTTATCGTAAAGATGCCATCGTTTTACCCCCTCCACAACTTTCTATCGCATCGTGGATTGCTGCTGCATTTAGTGTAAATGCGATGTTCAATCTTGCTACAGGACGGAAGGTTAGATATTTTCCAAAATTTTATTTTTCCTCTTTGATGTGTGAAAATGAAGATTATAATGGAGATGCTGTATTATAACAATTTGTAGTTGGTAGCATAGGACAATGCCTCTGTAATGCTTTTCACTTCCAATTTGGCAAAAAGGCGTTTTTTATAAGTCTTTATAGTGTCAATCGACTTGCATAGTTGGTCTGCAATATCATTCATCGTATATCCTTGCGAAGAGAGTCGCAGAATATCACGCTCTACTTCAGTCAACACAACAGCTTCTTTCTTTGTCCACTTGTGTGCTTCCAAGGAGTATTCATAAAACCAACTTTCATCACCTTTCTTCATAATGATGTGGCCGGGTGTATTCCTTGATGATATGGATATGGTGCATAGAGCTAACCATATTCGTCCGTCTCTTGTCATTAACAGCGGCGTAAGATTGTGGTTAATCAGTCTTTTTTTCTTGCCATTTATGAAATGGAAATCGTAAGAAATGGTATATTGAACTCGCTCTTTAGGTGGAATGGTATTCGCCAATTTGAATCCGGCCTTGTTAATCTCCAACAACATTTGCTGCTCTTTTTCTGGCACGTGTTTTATATATAGGTCGTATCCAAATTCTTTTATCTTCTCGGCTGGTTCACCACACAACAAGGCCAAATTTTCGGAAACATATAGGAAATCTTTGCGAAAATAATCAATGATGTAAACACACTGATATGTGTTACGTGCAAATGCTTTTGCTGTATTGATTAGCAATTCTACATTTTCATATTCTTTATCAGTGACATTATACACCGAATTTGCTTCAATAAAGAAATCTCCTTTGTTGGTTGCGGTCATAATAAACCCTCCTATTGTTATTAAACAATTGTTTTTTGCAAAGGTAATGAATGATTTTTAAATATGCTTTTAAAAAAAATAAAATGTACTATTTTGAATTTATACAGAAATTTGGATCGCTTTTTAACACACAAATGTGTGATTTGTCTTATGTGTACTTTAATATTACACTTTTGTGTCATAATAGTTGGAATGTTTTTAATAACTTTAAACACAAAATCAAAAATTTAGTATTTATGAAAAAGATTGTAGAGAAAATCAGTGCGATACTTTTAATGAGTATCTCGGTTGCCTTTGTTAGTTGTGGAAATAATCAAGCTGCTATTTCTGCAGAGAAGTACAAAGAACTATTGAATGAATCCATCTTGCTCATACCCGATTCGTTATTAAACGAAGAGCAAGCAACTCTGAAA
>JAZNSO010000097.1:0-32829 GCA_045591245.1 Bacteroidales bacterium | reverse complement strand
CATGCGACGAACAGACAGATAAATCTTTCAAAGAACTTCACTTAAGAATCTATGTTTTCACTTAACAAGACACTTATCTCATCGAGTTTCTGCTCAAGGAATTGATCTTTATATGCTGCATCATTTTCATACTTCACATTGAGAGTCGCTATCTGCAAACTAATCATAGACAATAAATCTTGATAATCTCTATAATTATATGTCTGCTTATACGACTTCACTCTTTCATTGAGCATCTCTGCAGCTTTAATGACTTTATCCTCATCAGCTTTTTTTATAGTCAAACGAAAATTACGCTCTGCTATGACTACATTGATCTTTATTTCGTCAGTCTCGTTCATTTCCATTTGATTTTATATCACTGCTCAGCATTCAACATTGAGACACAATTATCTATTTCCTTCACAAGTGCCTTTATTAACTGCCTACTTTCTTCTATCTCTTTCTCGTTTTCGAGTACGTTAACAATAACTAATTTATTTATTTTTTCCTTCAATTCTGCGTTCTCTGTCATAAGAATCTCAAGTTCCACCTCAAGGTCCTCATTCCTTTGAACAAGCTTACTATTTTCTTCTACGAGCTGATTTTTTAGCGCAATAAGCTTTCTTAACTTTAATTCTATCTCCGAAAGTGTTACACTTAAATCTGCCATTTCAAATAGTATTCATCAGAATTTGCTACAAAGATAAAGAAAAAAAATATCTTACGGTAGTTTTTTTTCTAAAAAAGTTTCAAAAAATATCATCGTTTCTATGAATGTCAAATATCTGTTTTTTTTCGATAAACAACCGCCGTTCTGCTCACATTATAAATCTTCATAAAAACCTGATTATCCCTTTGTTCTGACGGAAATACGATATTCTTATCTATATTCTCAAAACCTCCGAAACTTTTGTCGTCTGTAGAAAACACTATCTCGTAATCGCCCGTTTCTTTAACATTTATCTCATAGTCGGGCAAAGATTCCGCTCCCCAATTGAAGACGAATACCAAATTCTTCCTTTCAAAGACTATGGTTTTGTTTTCTTCATCTGCGTTCATCAACCATGCTGGTTCGGAATTCATAATCTCGTTTTCCTTAACAAACTTTAACATTTCCTTGTCAAAATCACCAAGATAATGATATTTCAAAGTCGTATCATCAACCAACGACCACTGACGGCGCGCATATTTATAACTCCATTCATTTTCCAAGCGAGGAAAGTCAATCCATTCAGGATGACCGAATTCGTTGCCCATGAAGTTAAGCCATGCATTTCCACCCAAAGTTATGGTAAAAAATCTTATCATCTTATGCAAAGCGATGCCTCTGTCAACTACAATATTCGGATTGAATTTTGACATCGCACTATACATTTCTTTATCCATCAGTCTGAATGCTATCGTCTTATCACCTACCAAAGCCTGGTCGTGCGATTCGGCATAAGCTATCGTTTTGACATCATAAAGTCTGTTTGTCATCTCGAAGAAGAACTCGTGCATATTCCAATCTTCTTCCCTTTGATCTTTCAATATTTTAATCCAGAAATCAGGCAAACCCATTCCGAGACGATAATCGAATCCTATGCCTCCATATTCTATTGGAGCGCAAATTCCAGGCATTCCGCTCACATCTTCAGCGATGGTGATATTTGACTTATCTAATTGATGTACTAATGTGTTAGCCAACTGCAAATACGCGACAGCGTCATTATTGACGTTATCGCCGAAGTAATCCGATTGCGTAGAGAAATATGTTCCAATGCCATGATTCTTATACAACATTGATGTGACGCCATCGAAGCGATATCCATCGAAATGAAACTCTTCAAGCCAGAATCTAACATTGGAAAGCAAGAATCTTAAAGTCTCCATCTTGCCGTAATCGAACAACTTAGAATCCCACTGCGGATGATGTCCTTCCCTACCGGCAATCAAATACTGGTTTTCACTTCCGTCGAAGAGATACATTCCTTCATAAGTGTTTTTTACGGTATGAGAATGAACTAAGTCCATGATTACCAATATTCCCATCTCATGCGCCTTATCTATCAAACTTTTCAGTTCTTCTGGTGTGCCAAAACGAGAACTCGCAGCGAAGAAATTCGAGACATGGTATCCGAAAGAACCGTAATACGGATGTTCAGCGACAGCCATAAGCTGTATCGCATTATACCCCAATTCTTTAATACGCGGAAGTATCTTTTCTTCAAACTCTTTATACGTTCCAACGGACTCAGATTCTTGAGCCATACCGACATGGGACTCATAGATAAACAACGATTCTGGCACTTGAATTTTATTTCTCGTACGTGAAGAATTTTCAGGAAAGCAGAAAACGCCGGCAAAATCCTTATTATCTTCATTTTGTAATGTCCTTTTGATATAAATAGGTATGCGTTCCTGTTCACCTATGCTCGACTGCACCAGGACTTTCAAAAGACTTCCGTTTGTTAATTTATTTTTATATTGTGAATCAGGAAGGAATATTGACCAAATGCCATCGTCTTCTCTTTCAAGAGGATTTGCGTATCTACTCCAATTATTGAAATCGCCGAACAACGAAAGATAATGAGCGGCAGGAGCCCATTCTCTGTACCACCAGCCTCTTCTGACTTTGTCGTAGGTAAACCCGAAAAACTCGTGGGCAGAAGCAAAAGACTTCAGGCTTCCGTAATTGGTTTCTATACGATTCAGCAAAGATTCATATCTATTGTAACGAGCCTCAACTTCTTCAGCCACAGGCTCTAACCAAGAATCATTTTCTACAAGTTTCATCATAATTTTAATATTTTAAATTCTGCCGGTTCCAAATTCAAAGCGATTCCGCGAGTTGAAATATCACTTAATTTATATTCCACTTTCTCGCCAGTAAAGACATCCGTCGCTGCGCGATTGTCGTCAGTGTCAGTAATATTTTCATCGTCCGCTGATGTCATTCGCATATATTCCAACGCGTCCTGAGATATTTTCACCTCGCAATAACGACTTTCATCAAGGTTGAAATTGACAACTATCAGCAATCTTTCTTCGTTATAATAACGTAAAAAAGCATATATATATTGAGGGTCGAAGTTTGAGTACCAAGGATTTACCCACATCAAGTCGTAGAACGCTCCTTTATTAATAGCGTCGCTGGTGAGACGGAAATTCAGCAGTTTTTTATAGAAATCATGCAGTTTCCTTTGTTCTTCAGAGAATCCGCCACCGTCAAATTTCCCATCAGACATCCAATTCTGATGCTTAGGCATGACCGCATAGTCGAAAATCGAAGTGCGTCCATCGTCGCCGCTGAAACCTACTGCACCTTCAGCATCTTCCCCGCTCTCCTGACCGTTATAAATCATAAAAGGACCGCGATTCATCAGTGCCGACATCGCGACAGCAGGAATCGCCTTGAAAGCATCGCCGACGAAATGCCTCGATGCCAACCTTAACTCATCGTGATTTTCCATGAAACGAAGCATCACATCGCCAAGACCTTGAAGGCTGTTCCATACATTCGTAATCGTCTCTGCTCGTTGTCCATAACGATAGATGTTTTCCAAAGTATTATAAAGCCCGACCTTATCATAAAGATAATCGAAACCAGCATTGACATACTCCCTATAAAGATGAGGCTGATAAATCTCTGCTATCATAATGAGTTCGTATGATTCACGCAGTTCATTTATCGACCAATACCAGAACTCGACTGGCACCATTTCCGCCATATCAACACGAAAACCATCGACACCTTTCTGACACCAATACTGCATAATATTCAGCATTTTATACCAAGTATTAGGAATAGAATCAAAATATTTTGCGTTATTGTTCTGATAATCGACGCCATAATTCAATTTCACAGTGTCATACCAATCATTCACCGAAGGATTTGGTGAAAAGACATCATTTCCAGAAGCTTTGGCTGGAAATTCCAAATAGGAATCATTGTCATTCGCTCCTGGCACATTGAATTTCTGATTCGGGCAATAATAGAAATTATTGTCTTTCGAGAAACCTACATTTTTATTATCATATTCGCCAAACTCCTCAACATCAAAAGGTTTGTTCAACGACTTATATTCACGTGCAAGATGATTCGGGATAAAATCAATTATCACTTTCATTCCTTTTTCATGGATTCGCGCCAGCAGTTCTTCAAATTCAGCGATTCTGTCATTGGGATTGACAGCCAGATCTGGATCGATGTCGTAATAATCCATAATGGAATAAGGCGAACCTGCTTTACCTTTGGTAATCAATGGATTCGTCGCTTTTATACCGAGTTCTGGATATGCCGTCAAAGTCGAATGACGAATAACGCCAGTAAGCCATAAATGTGTAATTCCCAAGTCTTTAAGAGCGAACAAAGCCTTATCGCTGATATTTGCAAAAGTGCCGCAACCATTTTGCGATTTATCGCCATCGAAGACTGGTGACGTATTTTTATTTCCGAATGTCCTTACAAAAAGTTGATATATATTCATATATAGTATTCGTAACTTTATTAATGCAAAGGTAATAATTCTCTTTATCTTTTCAAAAGATAAAATTCTTAAAATTTATTAGAAACACAATATATCAAGAAACATTTCTGCATTTTTTTTGTTTGTTCGATAAAAGCCCACTTATGGAATCGACATTAAAAAGACAAGACGAAGGTTACGGATACAATATCACAATGCTTCCCGATTATGATGGTTTCATCATTATCAAACCTGAATTTTTAAAATATACGGATGAAATTATCAGAGACTTGCTCCGACGCGATTTTGTAATTGCAGAAGCAAGAGAGAAGACTTTGACAAAAGAAGAAGCGGAGACGATTTATAGTTGCCATAAAGGCAAGCCGTTTTTTGACGAACTTATTTCGTACATGACTTGCGGACCTTGCATCGGGATTGCTTTGTTATCGCCATTTTCCGACAGAGAGTCTTCGATAGAAGCTCTTAAACAATTGAAAGACAAGTACAGGAAGTGTTACGGCATAGATGCCACTCGCAATGTATTACACAGTTCCGATAGTTATCAGAGTGTCATTCACGAGGCAGAAACATTTTTTGAAAGAAGATAAAACAATTTAAAGATTATGAAAAATATGGTGGTTTGAATTTGCAAACACAGTTCATTGCTGCGGGCGAATTGTAGCGTTTATTGTCACGATTCGCCTGCCCCACCCCTACTTATGAGTTTTTGTGAACATTCAAAAATTTGTTGAAAGTATTTAAATTTCAACCACAGATCACCCTAATTTTCACAGATTATGATTAGGAAATCATTCTCTATTGCTATTTATATTATCTGTTGAAATTTTCTTATTATTTAGCGATAAAGTTTTCACTTCATCGTTTTCCACATAAATGAAATAAGCCTCAATATCACAGTTGTTTGTTTCTATAATTTCCGTTGCTTTTTCCAGACCTACGACCATACAAATCGATGCAAGACAATCAGCCCATGCTGTATTGTCGCAAATTATCGTCGCGCTCAGCAAGGAATTCTCTGAAGGATAACCTGTTTTCGGATTCAAACTATGAGAATATCGTTTCCCGTCATGTTCCACATATTTTCTGTAGTTGCCCGATGTCACTATACTTTTATCGTGAAGTTCAACTATTTCCTGCACTATTCTCTCAGATTCCATGTTCTCGGCAGGTTTCTCAATTCCCACTTTCCAAGGTTCGTTATTTGGTTTGCTGCCTTTTGCAAGAATCTCGCCACCAACATCGACAAGAAAATTATTCACATTTTTAGAAAGAAGGAAATTGCCTATCATGTCGGTCGTATATCCTTGAGCTACAGCGTTGAAATCAAGAGTCATATTAGGATTTTCCTTAACGACTTTCCCGTTTTCAATTCTTATCTTACGATAATCGACCAATTGTCTTAAAGAATCAACAATCTTGTCAGTCATTTCCACACCTTCTTTATAATGGAATCCCCAAGCCGACACCAGAGGTCCTACTGTCGGGTCGAAGAAACCTTCCGACAATTCAGCAGCTCTCATTGCATAGTTAAAATTATCTGTAAATATTTGATTCACTTCAATATCTTCGTTACGATTCACTTTTCTTATCATAGAATTTTCGTCCCAAAGCGAGAGCGTATTTTCTATTTCCTTAAAAATGGAATCGAAGTCGTGACTGAAGTTTCGATTTTGTTCATCGAAGTAAATTATTGAATAATAGGAACCTTGCGTCGTTCCAAAAAACTGCTGCTTCTCAACAGTTTCACATCCTGTCAAAAAGCAGCATATTAACAAAAACAAGAAAATTTTCTTCATTTAAAATTTTATCTCTCTGATTAACAATCCAGCATAGAAGTCGTGTCCGCTAGTCACTTTGAAATAAGTTCCTTTCAAATCGGAATTTGGCGCGCCGTCTTCAAAAGCCATATAACGATTGTCCCAAATCTTATCGTCAACTGGTTTCAAAGTGCCGACTCTTTTATATTTCATCGTGCCGTCAGAAGTCTCGATTCTTTCAAGAACCTCATATTTTGAACTTGCGCTGACGCCTTCTTTCAGACCAATCTTTGCGATAACGTAACCTTCTTCGTCAATTTCGTAAATTGGTTCCTTTATCTTAAATTCCTCATAATTTTTCTGAAGTTTCACAATGCTTTCATCCATAGTACGATACATGACTATCTTGATGAGTTGCGACAAGTCATATTTTCCCACCATAACGGTTTGTCCACATATTGCCTCCTGAGTTCCGACGTATGTTAAAGTGTAATTAGCGTCGTTCCAAGATTGGAATTTCGCCTCGTCGAAATAATTTTCATCGAGGTAATAATTCTCATAGAAGAAATCGTTGTCGCTTTGCTGCCAATTCAGTTTATACAAGTGAGTTTGAATCTTAACACGGAAACCTTCAAAATCATCGACTATGTCGGCAGTTGTTTTAGACAATTCATTGACGCTTTGTCCCAGTTCGTTATAAGAATTATCGCCCGTTGATTCAGCCATCACCTCACCCGCTACTTGAAGGATTTCGCCAAACAACTTCATTCCTTCAGCCACATTTTTGTTACGTTCTCCTTTATCAATATAGACAACATCGTGAGCAAGGACGAATGTATTACCAATAAGGTCGGTGCCAGAATCCATCAAGATGGACTTACCTCTTTTCGTAAGTTCCGACATTTCAACATCTTCTGTCGATGCACCTTCAATTCCTCTACGATAAATAAGTCCCATATCGCAATAACCTGTAGAGTCGTTTCTGTTAAACCATTTAGCTACGAGGTCATTAGCGATATCGCTGTTCATCATAAGATTATTTATTTTCTTGAATTTGGTATATTTCTTTCCCTTTGTAGTAATCACATCGACTGGCAACGAATGGTCGTTGAATTTTTCCGAAGTAGGGCGATTATAATACGTTGCAAGAATTTCTTCAGCATATTTCTGGTCGTTATGGTAAATTAAGATGTTATGCCATGAACTACGATGATATGCAGTATTCATGTTTGCGGTTTTCCTTTTACCGTCTAAAGAATGTCTGACTATAGTATCCTGAGATAGAAGAGGATACGCAAGCAACATCATTAATATAAGAGTTAGATTTTTTTTCATAAGAATTCAATTAAAAAATATAATCCAAAGATTTAATAATTTTATTATCAATCAAATACTTACGAAGGTCATCTTTATTTACAGAAATTATCGCGCTTATCTTATAATCTTTAGAATCTTTTAATTTCGTAATTTCTTTAGAACTATTGACGACAGAATTTATATAGTTAAGATATAATTTCTGTTCAAAGAATTCATTGAGAGCCTGTTCGTTACCATCGAGACGAGTATCAGCATTCATCAAAGCTGGTTGTTTTATGGAACCGTTGCCAGCAGGAATACCTTGATATATAATGCAATGGACGGCATCTCTTTTCAATCCGTCGAGATATACGCTTTCGTCTGCGCTGCGGAAATAGTCTGTGACTTTAATGAGATATGTTCCGTCGTTACCAACACCCATAGTTTCTACACTATACAGTTTCACGTTAGTTACGGTTTTCTTTGATGAAGAACATGAAGTGAGGAGCAATGAAACTGCCAATACTAAATAAACGAATAACCTTTTCATAAGAATTGTGATTTTAATTAATGTTGACAAAAGTAAATAGTAAATTTCAAAAAGTCAATAAAAAAGTGCTTAAAAAAAGCACTTTTAAACACTCTTATTTTTGATACATTATTTGTTCAGAATATAATTCATATCAAAATTCATTTCTGCTCTCTCCATTTTTGGAGCATCTGAAGGAATTGCCGAAACTTTAGCTCTTGCCTTTGAGACATAGAGTTTAATTGTATGACAAGAAGATTCGACTTTCAAATCGCCTTCCCATTCATAGTAATCATTTTCAGCCCAATAATAATAATCACCAGGTTCAACATCATAGAAGTTTGCACACCATTCATCACCACAATCTGGAGTTGATTCATAGTATTTTGTTATGTAACGATATTTATCGTAATCATAATCATAAGCCCATAAATTAACTTCAATTTCTTGGATGCAATCATCATCATCTGTCCAAAAAGTGACATCGCATGTTTTAGGTTCTGGTGTTGGTTCTGGTGTTGGTTCTGGGTCGTCTTTTCCACATGATGGTAAAACAAAGACTAATGCTAAAAGCATCATTACGTAAAATAATTTTTTCATAATTTTTTTTACTCTGTTATAAAGCATCGAGTTCATCGCCTCTAATAGTTAATTGATTAAGTTTGAGTGAATAATATATTTTTGTTATTCTATACTATTTTAACATTCCATATAAGGAGGCGAATAAATATGGACAACACGCGAACGATACTCACAAGAACGAATACCATCCAAGTAATGACACAAAGGTAAAATAAAACAAAAAATACTAATTATCAGTGATTTAGATATGCATAAGGGGGGGGGTAATACAACTTCTATTTCCCAATAACAAGAATGAATAACCAATGTAAATCATATTTATACTACCCTTTTTTAATACTGCAAATATAATGCTTTTTCAAAATGAAAATAATTTTTTAAAAAAAAATTTTAAGAAATATAATTACTGCAAAGTTTTCGGATTAGAAAATAAAAAAACGCGTATAAACGCGTTTCTTTTATTTATTGATATAATTTTTGATTACTTTTTCCCAGTTTTATTTCTTTTACAGCTTCCATCGCCTTTGCCTCCGCACACGCATTTGGCATCAGGATCTAAGGAATGAGCGCATTTGCGTTCAAACTGTCCGTCTTTTTTAACGAACATCTTGATTCCTATAGCAACAAACACTATCGCCATTATAGCGAGTGCCGGTATTAAGATTAGAAAAAATGTACTCATGATTATTCAGCTATTATGAGATAATAATTTTTCTTTCCTTTTTGTACCAAAATATATTTGTCGTTGAGCAAGTCGTCTTTTCCTATGACTTTTGTGTCGGCGATTTTTTCCTTATTAATAGCTACTCCATTGCCTTGCAGCATTTTACGAGCCTCGCCTTTTGATGCGAACACTTCTGTCTGTATAAGGAATTCTATTATTGGCAACCCTTCTTCTATTGTTGATTTAGCGACTTTAGCTTGAGGCACGCCTTCGAAGATGCTCAACAGAGTAGCCTCGTCGAATTTACGTAGGGCTTCTGAGGTGCCTTTTCCAAAGAGAATCTGTGTTGCTTCTTCAGCCATTTCAAGATCTTCTTTTGAGTGAACGATGACCGTAAGTTCGCGAGCGAGAGTACGTTGAAGTTCACGTAGATGAGGTTCTGCGGCATGACGTTCGATGAGAGCATCAATTTCCTCTTTGCTCAACAATGTGAATATTTTAATGTATTTTGCAGCGTCATCGTCGGAGCAGTTCATCCAGAATTGATAGAATGCGTATGGTGAAGTCTTGGCAGGATCTAACCAAATGTTACCTTTTTCTGTCTTACCGAACTTGCCGCCGTCTGCTTTGGTGATGAGCGGACAAGTGAGAGCGTAGGCTGTTTCTTCTGCGCCGAGTTTACGACGGATGAGTTCTGTTCCTGTTGTGATGTTGCCCCATTGGTCGGAACCGCCGAGTTGAAGCTTGCAGTTCTTGTTTTGATATAAATACAAGAAGTCGTAACCTTGGACAAGTTGGTAGCTGAATTCTGTGAACGACATACCTTCGCCTTCGCCGCTGAAACGTTTCTTGACGCTGTCTTTAGCCATCATATAATTGACGGTGATATGTTTTCCGATGTCTCGGATGAAGTTAAGGAAAGAATAGTTCTTCATCCATTCATAGTTATTGACAAGTTCTGCCTTGTTAGGAGCGTCGCTTTCGAAGTCCAAGAACTTGGCGAGTTGTTTTTTGATACAAGCCTGATTATGATTAAGAGTCTCGTCGTTCAACAAGTTACGTTCTGCCGATTTTCCTGAAGGGTCGCCAATCATACCTGTTGCGCCACCAAGCAGAGCGAGAGGCTTATGACCTGCGTGTTGGAGATGGCGGAGCATCATTATGCCGCAGAGGTGACCTATATGAAGAGAATCGGCTGTCGGGTCGATGCCAAGATAGCCTGTTGTCATTTCCTTTTTGAGTTGTTCTTCAGTGCCCGGAGTCATACTATGAAGCATACCGCGCCAACGTAATTCTTCTACGAAATCTTTATTCATCGATATAAAATTTTAATTCTGATTAGAAACGCAAAGATAATAAAAAGACGACAGACAGCAGACAACAGGGAGCATTTTTTTTAAGTTGCAGAAAGCAAAGATATGTCACGTCAAATAATGTGTGCCAAGCAAAAAATATATTTACACCTTGTTAATTAATATACGCATATGAAAAAAAATCTTACTTATCTCATTTTAATCTTGTCCTCCGTCACGACTTTATTTTGTCAGGAAAGAGGAATTATTTTACAGAAAAGATTTAACAAAACTACTTTTCCGAGTGGATGGTCGATAATGGGAAACGGAGCTTCTAACTATATGATTGCCCATAGTTGCAATGCAGATGACGAATCCAACGAACTTCAATTCGGATGGACTCCTATCTTCCAATGATTGTCGAGAATCACGACATCAACACAGAGACTTATAGTCTTATAGACTCAGTATGAACGCATATTCCAAGGCGACCTCTTTTATACCTTCGAAGCGTCCCGACGCGCCGCCATGACCAAAGTCCATGTTGGTTTTAAGATATAACGGATTATCGTCGGTTTTCAGTTCTCTGAGTTTAGCGACCCATTTTGCCGGTTCCCAGTATTGAACTTGACTATCATGCAATCCCGTCGTGACCAACATGGCGGGATATTTTTTTCGTTCCACGTTATCGTAAGGAGAATACGATTTCATATAATCGTAATATTCTTTCACGTTAGGATTTCCCCATTCGTCATATTCGCCTGTCGTAAGCGGTATCGTCTCATCGAGCATTGTTGTAAGCACATCGACGAAAGGCACTTGAGCTACAATACCTTTCCACATTTCTGGAGCCATATTAGCGACGGCACCAACGAGCAGACCGCCGGCACTGCCTCCCATAGCGAACATTTTATCATTAGCCGTGAAGCCTTCGTCAACCAGATATTTACCGCAGTAAATAAAATCGAGGAAGGTATTTTTCTTTTTAAGCAGTTTTCCATCCTCATACCATTGTCGTCCAAGTTCTTCGCCGCCTCTGATATGCGCTATCGCCCACACGAAACCTCTGTCGAGCAGACTCAAGCGTGCCGATGAGAAATAAGCGTCCATGCTACTGCCATAAGAACCGTAGCCATAAAGTACCAAAGGATTTCTGCCATCTCGTTTAAGACCTTTTTTATATACGAGAGAAATCGGCACTTTCACTCCGTCGTGCGAAAGCGCAAAATGCCGTTCAGTGACATAATCCGACGGTTCATAACCACCTATTATTTCTTGACGTTTCAACAAGACAGAAGTTTGTTCCCGCATATCAAATTCATATAGAGATGCAGGCGTTGTCATGGAATTATATCCATATCTCAACAAATGCGAATCGAAATCAGGGTTGCTTGCCGAATATGCAGTGTAGGTTGGCTCGCCAAAATCAATATAATAATCGGTCTTAAAATCCCACGACATCACTCTTATCTTCGTCAGTCCCTCACTTCTTTCCTCAACGACAAGAAAATCAGCGAACAAGTCGAAATCTTCCAACAAAACATCATCGCGATGCGGAAGCAGTTCAACCCAATTTTCCATTTCAGTCTTATCGACAGATGTCTTCATAATCTTGAAATTTTTTGATCCATTTGCATTTGTCAAGATGTAGAAACTATCGTCATAATGACCTACACCATACAGATGATTCTGCTGACGTTTCTGGAAAATCTTCCAATCCCCGTAAGGATTGTCGGCATCGAGGAAACGCACTTCAGATGAGAGAGTGCTTTCAGAGACAATCATAATATATTTCTTTGACTTCGACTTACCCACGAAGCAACTGAATGCCGTATCTTCTTCAAAATAAACAAGTTCATCACTCTCAGGATTATCGTTGAGTTTATGGCGCATAATCTTGCAAGAACGCAGCGACTCATCTTTCGTGCTATAGAAAATAGTCTCATTATCATTTGCCCAAACAACATTTCCCGTAGTATTTTTAATAACTTCAGGGAAAAATTCAGACTTATCGGGCTGTTTCTCTATAAACTTCACATAAATATCATATTGTCTGCGACTTACGGTATCAACACTATATGCAAGCATATTATTATCGGGACTAACGGAATACGCGCCGATGTCGAAATAGTGATGACCTTTCGCCATTTCATTTCCATCAAGAAGAACCTGCTCTGGATTATCCATATTATCCTTGCGACGGCAGAAAACAGGATATTCCTTGCCTTCATCGTAACGCGAATAGTAATAATATCCGTTTCTCTTTACTGGATAAGAAACATCATCCTGCTTGATACGACCGACAATCTCGTCATAGAGATGCTTCTGAAGTTCTTCAGTATCTTTCATCATTGTTTCCTGATACTGATTCTCGCTATTGAGATAGTCAATCACTTCAGGATTTTCGCGCTCATTGAGCCAATAATAATTATCTATACGAATATCCCCATGAGCTACAAGTTCACGGGGACATTTTTTTGCTTCAGGTTTTTTCATACTTAGAATGATAATGTTAGACCGAGACTTGGCATCAGCGGCAATTGATAAATGAATTCTGCTGAGACAATATCGATATAAAATATATTACGTCTGTCATAAACGTTTGTCACGCCTAAATCAGCTTCGAGGACGACACTTTCCGAGAAGTAGAATTTGCGTTTCAAATCCAGGTCGAGGCGGTGATAAGTAGGCAGCTGACCTGTATTGAGTTCATCGTACAGCAAGCCGAGGTTTCCACTTTCAGTATAAGGGTCGAAATAAATGTTATCATATTGTAATTCTTCGTAGAAGCCAGTCACTTTGGTAAAAGGGAAACCTGTTCCGAAGTTCCAGCGCGCGCTGAATTCCCATTGATTTTTCGCTCCTGCGGTATAAGTTGCGATAAGGTTTACATTATGACGGCGGTCGTAGTGAGTTCTATAAGTAACCATCTCACCTTCAGCGTTTTCATAATCTTTAGTAACATAACCCAAAGAATATGCGCCCCACAAATACCAGTCTTTATCCTCATATTTTATTGAGACATCAACGCCATAAGCGTCACCTCTTTCAATCATAAAGTCTTTTTTCTCGATTTGAGGAGTACCTGGAGGCGCGTCGTTTTCACTATAAATCTGATTTCTATTCATGCTTGTAAGCTGACGGAAGTCTTTATAATAGCCTTCGACGTTAAATGTCACATTATTAAATATATCAAACTCAGTTCCTAAGATATAATGTATTGCTTTCTGAAGTTTTGTCGTCACTTTTTCGCCACCGAAATAAGTTGGGATATTAGATTGTCCCGACAAGAATCCGTAGAAAAGGTTGACGACGTCGCGGTCGCTGTTTGCTGCGATGAGATTCTGAGAATAGAATCCGCCCGCAGCCTTGATGCGAAACCAATCTGTAACATTATATTTAATTGCCAGTCGAGGTTCTGGAGACACCTCAGAAAGAGATGCATAAGCCTGGATTCTAAGACTTGGTTCCAAGATAAGACTATTGAGTTGCGCTTTGTATTTTACGTATGCTCCGAGTTCTGTAGTATTTTCTTCTTGATTGATTTTTATGCCGTTAGACTTTGTATAATCGAAAACGGTTTTAAATCCCAGCATTTCGACACCATATTTCAAAGTATTTTTTCCGACGAAGTAAGTGAATGTAAAACCTGCGTTAAATCCGTTGATAGAGCTTGTTCTGCTCGGGTTGTTTGCCTCTTCGAGAGCAGCTTTATAGTCGGAGAACGCGACGCTACCTTCTATGAGCACCGGTGATTTTCCAGGAATGACGACGAAGTTGGCGCCAGCACCATAAGAATCCCATCCGAAGTTAGATATTGACTTATAATTTTTCACATCGTCAGTGAAGTTAAAACCGAAGAAGTTGACCTTACTTCCGTTAGAAGAATTGAGAGAGATTTTTCCGTAGAGGTCTCTGTAGTTATAAGGCAGCACTTCACCGTCGAGTATGCCTTTATATACATTTTTACTTGTCTGTTCCAAGTATGAATTCTTAGCGGAGAGGATAAAAGACGCGCTCATATCTTCAGGATTTTTTGCTTTTTTGATAGGACCTTCGAGAGTCAGTTTTGCTCCGAAAGTACTTGCGCCCACTTTTCCTGCTATGCGTTTTTTGTTACCATCGCGCGTTGTGATGTCCATCACAGAAGAGATACGTCCGCCATATTCTGCGCCGAAACCACCCGTATAAATCTCTGCGTTTCTGATGATATCGGTATCGAAGACAGAGAAAAGTCCAATAGAGTGGAAAGGATTATATATTACCATTCCGTCGAGCAGCACTTTGTTTTGGATAGGCGAACCGCCTCTGATGTAAAGTTGACCACCTTGGTCGCCGGTAAAGATAACACCTGGAATAACTTGAAGATACTGAGCCAAGTCGGCTTGACCGCCCATTGAAGGAATCTTGGTAATTGTTTTTGGTGTTATATTAACGACAGAAGTCTTTGTTTCGGTTCTCGCTTCAACTTTATCGGCTGTAATATTAACGGTCTCAAGCATCACCGACGACTCTTGCAGATAGTATTTTTTATTCAGCACCTCATCTTTGTGAAGCGATATTTTTTCGCTTATAGTGTCATATCCGAGGTTTGTAACGACGATGGTGTAATCTCCATCAGGAATTCTTGTAATATTAAAGAAACCGTTGATGTCGGTGGAAGCACCGATTGTAGTACCTTTGAAATAAACATTACAGAACATCATTGGTTCGCCTGTCGATTTCTCATAGACGAAACCCTTGACATTGTTGTTGTTTTGAGCAAAGGTGACTATATTCGCCAACAATAAAAACAATGTAAAAACAGAAGTAAATATTCTTATTTTCATTTGCACTCAAATTAATATTTAAGGTGCAAATTTAACTAAAAAAAAGTTTCTACCGTTGACTGTGAGAAAAAAAGTTTTTATTGTTCGTTATTGATATTTTTAGCTTCTCTTATCAGTTCCAATTCCTTTTGGGAGAAGTGTTCAGGCAGCAGAATCTGCACTTTCAGCAGCAGAGAGCCTGCGCCTTCTTTTCCGTAATGCGGCATTCCGAGACCTTTCAGGCGCAGTGTGCTGTTGTTCTGTGTTTGCTGTTTTATTGGCACGTTGACATCACCTTTAAGCGTATTGACTGTTATTTTGCCTCCGAGTATTGCGGTATAGACATCTATATTGACATTTTTTATGAGGTCGTCGCCATCACGTTGATAGGCAGGGTCATTCATTATCACGACTTTAATCATAAGGTCGCCATTGTCGCCGCCGTTTCTTCCGGGGTTGCCTTTACCCTTGATACGCAGCACCTGACCATCGCGCACGCCTGGTTTTATCGAGATTTTTATTGTATTACCGTTAAGGTCGAGAAGTCGCTGCGAACCTTGATAGGCTTCCAAAAGAGTTAGATTTATCGTAGCGTTAAGGTCTCCGCCCTTGGTTGGACGCGTCGAGCGACGACCTGCCCCGCCCATAAAGTCTCTTATATCGAATCCTGCCCCGCCCTGAGCACCGCCGAAAAACATATCGAAGAAATCAGAAAAACCGCTCGCGTTAAAACCTTGTCCGCCGCCAAATCCACCGAAACCTGCGTTTTCATATTGTTTCCAATTTGCTCCGAGCTCGTCATATTTCTTACGGGAATCTGGATTACCTATCACCTGATATGCCTCCGAAATCTCCTTGAATTTTTCCTCAGCAACCTTGTCGTCAGGATTCTTGTCAGGATGATATTTCACCGCCAATTTACGATAAGCTTTCTTTATGTCATCTTGCGAAGCTGAACGCTCAACACCTAAAATCTTATAATAATCTTTATATTCCATATCTTTTGTCTTAGTCGACAGTTATCAGTTTCATCTGCCAGCACTATATACAACAATTTTTTTTCTTAAAAGTTTTGTGTGATTTTATCCGATTATTATCACTTTACAATCTTTACAATAATTTCAGCGATTAATATCTGTAAATCTCAACGTCAGAAATAGCTCCTGAGAATTCTATCTTAATGATTTTCTGCGCAGAAGAATAGTTAGAAGTCTCATAAACATTTCCCGATTTCTTAATAAAATCTTTAAAATCCTTATTACTCAACACCGATTCGCATTCAATGCGGCAACCTGAGTTAATCGGAAGTCCTATCTTGACATCTGAAACACCGGTATTTATTTTAAGTTCAGCATATTCTTGAAGGTCACCGAATTTCATATTAATGTCACAAGCGCCTCCATTAACTTCCACGTCGGAGACTTTATAATCGCTGAGATCGAATTTCATATCCGACGCACCGAAATTAATCTCAAAATCATATATCGGTTTCTCATTCAACGCAAGTTCAAAGCGATTGGAATTCACGTCTTTGCCACTTACGGTAATGTTATCTTCGACATCAAAAACTATATCAGCACGATTTTCCTCATATTTAACCGAGAAATCCTGAACAATATGGTTGCTATGATTAGAAGCCTTAACCAATTCATCTACAGGAGGATTCAGAAATAACAATCCTGCACCGTAGTTAATCAGCACCTTAACTTCCTCAGTATTTTCTTTGAAAGATTCTGAAAATTCCTGAATCTGAACATCTCCATTATCTGAATAATCGTAATAGAAATCATCATCACGACTATCGTCTTCATTTACAGAATCATAATAAAGGTAACAAGAAAATAGTATCATTATCATCACCAAAACCGATTTCAGAATTTTGTTTAACGGCAGAAGAGAAATACCGAATATTATTATGAAAACAGGCCATAGTTTGGCGAATTCAGACCATACAATTTCGAAGTCAAAAAACGTCACCAGTAAAGCTATCACACCTATTGTGATGAGTATTATACCATTGACAATACCATTATCTTTTTTATTATTTTCTTCACTCATCTGTTTTTCCTTTCTTCGTTGCATTAACAATCATTACCACGCCAATCACAACCAAAATCAACGGCCATAATTTCCACACCCAAGATATTGGAATAAAATTATTTACCAGGAAGATAACACCTATAAATATTACAGCTATACCGGCGAATAGAGTTGTTGTCTTAGACTTCTGAGCATCATCTGAAGTCTGTTGTTCCATGCTTGGTTTGCTATCTGCTGTCCATTGATTTTCAGGAGAATTAGGAACAGAACCATTGTTAGGAAGTATCGCCCATAAGATAATGTAAAGCCAGAAGCCGAAGCTTGCGAAAAGCATTGCAATCACGAAAGCTATTCTTATCAAAGCCACATCAAGGTTAAAAAAATCTGCCAATCCGGAGCAGACGCCGCCGATGACCTTGTTCATCGAATTACGTTCAAGTCTTTTGTTTGTCATAACGAGTTTTAATAGTTTAAATAATTATTTTTCGGGACAAAAATCCACAATATCAAATAAAGACCTAAGCCAGCGCCGGCAAAAATGAAAGAAGCGGCGAATACAGCCCTTATCAAAACGACATCGATATTAAAATAATCTGCCAATCCGGAGCAGATGCCAGCAACGACTTTATTATGCATATTACGTCTAAATCTCTTATTCTCATTCATAATTCAATAATTTCCGTCTTTAAAAAACCAACATCAAAAATACAAAAAAGTTTAGAGTTAGCATCCTAAAGTTTAGAAATGTTTTTATTATTTTAATGGACACGATAAATGCGTATGATTGAAGTCAAACGAAAGCAGATTTTACGACTCAAATATTATTTTTCAAATTTATCATTGGAAAACCAAAAGAATTTGTTACATTTGCAAACGTATAATTTAGAAATTTAACAACAAATCGAATAAATATGAAGAAGATTTTATTACTTGGAGATGAAGCCATTGCACAAGGCGCCATCGACGCTGGTCTCTCGGGTGTTTACGCATATCCAGGCACACCATCAACAGAGATTATGGAATTCATCCAAGGCTCGAAAGAAGCTAAAGAATTAGGTATTCGTGCTTTATGGTCAGCAAATGAAAAGACCGCTATGGAGAGTGCTATCGGTATGTCATACGCAGGCAAACGTTCACTCGTATGTATGAAACACGTTGGTGTCAACGTCGCTGCCGACCCATTCATCAACTCAGCAGTTACAGGCGTTAACGGCGGTATGGTAGTTCTCGCTGCCGACGACCCATCAATGCACTCATCACAAAACGAGCAAGACTCACGCACTTACGCTAAGTTCGCTCTCATTCCTTTGCTCGAACCATCAAACCAACAGGAGGCATACGACATGGCTCGCTATGCATTCGACCTCTCTGAAAAAATCGGAACTCCAGTCATGTTGCGCGTCACAACACGTTTGGCACACTCACGCGCCGGCGTTGTATGCACCGACAAACGTCAACAAAACGAGTTGGCACTTCCTTCAAACTTACGTCAATTCGTCTTGCTTCCAGCGATAGCAAGAAGACAATACAAACAACTTCTTGAGAAACAAGCCGTCATGGAAAAAGACAGCAACGAAAGCGGTTTCAACAAATATATGGAAGGAGCTGACAAGAAGTTAGGTATCATAGCATGCGGTCTCGCATATAACTATTTGAAAGAGAATTACAACAACGAGACAATTCCTTATCCAGTACTCAAGATAAGCCAATATCCACTTCCTATCAACATGATTCAAAGACTTTACGATGAATGTGACGAGATTTTGGTTATGGAAGAAGGTTATCCAATCGTTGAAGAATTGTTGAAAGGTCTTTTGGCAACAGGCAAACCAATCCATGGACGTTTGGACGGCACTTTGCCACGCGACGGCGAACTCAATCCTAACATCGCTGCTAAGGCAGTAGGCAGACCTTTTGAAACAGGAGCTTCTATTCCAGAATTAGTGCAGGCACGTCCTCCAAAATTGTGCGACGGATGTCCTCACTGGGATTCATTCAAAGCTCTCAACGAAGCAATGTCTCAATATGAGAAAGGTAGAGTATTCGGAGACATCGGCTGCTACACACTCAGTGCCACACCTCCACTCAACTCTATCAACAGTACAGTCGATATGGGTGCAAGCATCACAATGGCTATCGGTGCATCAGAAGCAGGTCTCTATCCAGCAGTAGCTTGTATCGGCGACTCAACATTCACACACTCAGGCATGACAGGCTTGCTCGACGCTGTTAACAACAATAACAACATCGTCGTTATGATTCTCGACAACTCTACAACAGGTATGACAGGCGGTCAGAAGTCATCAGCAGAAGGTCGTTTGGAAAGCATTTGTAAAGGTTTAGGCGTTGCCCCAGAACATATCAGAGTCATCAAACCTTTGCCAAACCAACACGAAGTCAATGTTCAAGTCATAAAAGAAGAGTTGGCTTACGAAGGTGTTTCTGTCATCATTCCACGTCGTGAATGTATCCAGACATTAAGCAGAAAGATGCGTGCAAAGAAAGCAGCAGAAAACAAATAACAAACTAAAAAAAAGACAATCATGAAAAAAGACATTATATTAGCAGGTGTTGGCGGTCAAGGTATTCTCAGTATCGCTTCATGTATAGGTATCGCTGCTGTTGAGAAAAACATGTATCTCAAACAAGCTGAAGTACACGGCATGAGCCAAAGAGGCGGCGATGTTCAGTCTCACCTCCGTCTCTCCGACAACGAGATCGCATCTGACCTTATCGCAGAAGGCAAAGCCGACCTCATAATCTCTGTCGAACCAATGGAAGCTCTCCGTTATCTCCCAATGCTCGCAAAAGACGGTGTCATCATCACTGCAAGCGAACCTTTCATAAACATCGACAACTATCCTAATATTGAAGACGTTTATGCTGAATTGAGAAAACATAAGGCTATCATCATCGATGCCGACAACATCGCAAAAGAATGCGGTAACGTACGCGCAGCCAATATGGTAATCTTCGGAGCATCTGTTCCTTTCCTCGGTTTCGAAATGGAAACAATAGAAAACAGTATCCGCGAACAATTCGGAAGAAAAGGCGAAGATGTTGTAAATCTCAACCTCAAAGCCGTCGAAGCTGGTTTCAAACAAGCTTCAAATCAATAACATAAAATATGACAAGAGATGGTGAATTCCGTCTCTTGTCTTTTTTATTCGATTAGGAGTTAGGAACGAAGATTCTTAGTTCTTAATTTTTATTAACATTCAAACATTATCATTATGAAATTCCGCAGAACTGATATTTTAGGATTATTTATCCAATACTCGTTGTTCATAATTCTTGCATTGACATTATTTTCATGCGGAAATTCTAACGATAAGAAAGAACAAAAAGAAAACAAGATTCCAAAAGAACCAGAATTTCTCTACGGAATATGCATCGATTCATTTGACGTAAAAATCGATACCATAAGAAGAAACCAATTCCTTTCAAACATAATGTTAAAAGAAAATATCGATTATAACATTATCACTCACATAGAAAAAAATCACCGTAAGGTATTCGATATAAGGAAGATAAAGCCAGGACAAAGGCATACCTTTTTGATAAAGAGAGATAGCATAGCAACACCAGCCTTCTGGATTTATGAAATCAATAAGGTAGATTATGCCGTTTTTAGTCTTACAGACTCGCTCAACGCTTGGGTCGGACATAAGAAAGTTGACACCAAAGTTGAGTTCATAGAAGGTGTTATTGAGACCTCATTGTGGAACGCCATGGAAGCAGCAGGCGGCAACCAAAACATAACGATGGAATTGTCTGAGATCTACTCCTGGACAGTAGATTTCTTCGGCATACAACCTGGCGACACTTTCAAAGTAGTTTATGAAAACAAGTATATAAAAGACGAATGTATAGGTATGGGGAAAATTCTCGCTTCTTACCTTAAAAACGATGGCGAAGATCATTATGCATACTATTTTGAGCAAAACGGAACAAGCGAATATTTCGATGAAGAAGGCAACAACCTCCGCAAAGCGTTCTTGAAGGCACCTCTAAATTATCGCCGAATCAGTTCCACCTTCAGCAATGCGAGAAAGCACCCTGTCACAAAAGTCGTTCGTCCTCACCATGGAGTCGATTATGCTGCACCAACAGGAACACCTGTCGTTACAATAGGCGACGGCACTGTGATAGAAAAAGGCTGGGATAAAAAAGGCGGCGGCAATTATGTTAAAATAAAGCATAACAGCACATATACAACGACTTATATGCACCTTAATGGTTTTGCCAAAGGCATTCAAAAAGGCAGCAAAGTAAAACAAGGACAACTTATAGGTTACGTCGGCAGCACAGGAATGTCAACAGGTCCTCACTTAGATTTCAGATTAAACAAAAACGGGAAATACATAAACCCATTAACATTCGAATCACCTTCGGTAGAACCTGTAAAAGAAGAAAACAGAACAGCCTTTGAAAAAGTAGTTTCGATGAGAAACAAGGAGATGATGTCAATTGACAAGTGATAAATTTGTTTTTCGCAAAATATATGAATTTATATTTGTAAAGATTTTTGTTTTCCTTGAAAAGCATAGCGACTTTATCCCTCTCACCACCTCAAAAATCTTTCGTCATTTGTAGTTGGTCTTTCGTCAATTTCGTTATCTTTGCAAAAAAGAAAAAATTGGGGAAGAAAATCTTGATATGTCCGTTAAATTGGGGGTTGGGTCATGCCTCGCGCTGTGTCCCTATCATCGACAGCCTGCTAAAATCGGGGCACACTCCAATAATAGCAGCCGACAAGGCACCTCTCGATTTTCTCAAGAAATCGTTTCCAAATGTAGAGACAATAAAACTTCCTGGATTCGAACCTGCTTACAGCAAAGGCAACTCTCAGGTTTTCAAACTGATGACTTTAATTCCTGGAGCATTAAGGGATTTCAAGAAAGAACATGACGACATAGAGACTATCGTCAAGGAACGCAACATCGACATTGTAATTTCTGATAACAGATTCGGTTGCTGGAGCAGAAACGCTCATTCCATATTCATAACGCATCAGCTTCATATTCAAACGCCTAAATTCTGGAGATGGACATATCCTATCATTAATACTATAAACAGGAACTACATCAGGCATTACGACGAACTCTGGATTCCTGACACGCAAGAAGAACCTTCTCTTTCAGGCATCCTCTCCCACCCTGCCGACGCGAAAATCAAAACCAAATACATCGGATTGCTAAGCAGATTCTCTGAAGAAGCGGAAGAAAAAAAGAAAGAAATCGATTATCTCGTGATATTATCGGGACCAGAACCACAACGTACAATATTGGAAAACATTATATTAGAACAAGCTCAAGATGTTGACGGCAAGATTGTCGTTTTGAGAGCGAAACCAAATCAGAATGAATTGCCGCACAATACACCAAACAACGTCACGTTTTTCAATCACGCCGATGACAAATTATTCACCGAGTTGATTTCAAAATCTAAAAACATAATATGCCGCGGAGGATATTCCTCGTTGATGGATCTTGTAAAGTTGAACAGAAACGCGTATCTCGTTCCCACTCCAGGACAGACGGAACAAGAATATCTCGCCCAATATCTCACCGAGAAAGGACTGTTTAACTATTGTAAGCAAAAAGACTTCCATCTAAAAAATGTATCAGTCCCACAACATGATTTAAAAAGCTATTTCAAAGAGTACGAAATACATACATTCATAGACAGATAAACAGATTGTAAAACCAGAAAAAATATTATTTTTGCAAAAAATAAAGTTATGGCATTAAACTACATAGTTTGGGACGTAGATCCTTTCGTTTTTCAGATACCTTTGCCAGAGTTTTTAGGCGGAGGAAGCAGACCTATCGCATGGTACGGAATTTTATGGGCAATGGTGTTCATTGTAGGTTATTACATAATGAAAAAAATCTACAAAAAAGAAAAACTTAACGACGACCAACTGGATCAGTTGCTGATGTATATGTTGATTTTCACGATTGTAGGTGCCAGACTCGGACATTGTCTTTTTTATGAACCAGGATATTATTTATCCAATCCTATCAAGTTTTTATATGTATGGGAAGGCGGACTGGCGAGTCATGGCGGAGCGATAGGAATTTTGATTGGTCTATATATTTATGCGAAAAAAATTAACAAGCCTTATCTTTGGATCTTAGACAGAATTGTGGTTCCGACAGCTATCGGTGGAGCGTTCATACGCACGGGAAACCTTATGAACTCAGAGATTTACGGAGAACCTACCACGCTTCCATGGGGATTTAAATTTGTCAGAGACTACCCTATCGGTATGCCAATAGAAGAGATACCAGCCTGTCACCCGACACAGATTTACGAGGCTTTGTTCTGCATAGCAGTCTTCATTTACCTTTTATATGCATATTACAAGCAAAACATGGCGGACAGACGTCCTGGTTTCATGTTCGGAATATTTCTGATTGTCGTATTCGGTTCAAGAATTATGATTGAATTCATCAAGAACCATCAGGTTGATTTTGAAGACAATATGTTTTTAGATATGGGACAATTACTTAGCATTCCGTTCTTGATTGCTGGAATATGGCTTGTGGTGAAGGCGATGAAACGCGAATAACAGAGTAAATTTTAAGGGACAAAGGAATTAGAGAGCAAGAGTATTTCTATACATAAGAGGCTGCTTTTTCACAGCAGCCTCTTAGCTTTTAAACATTTGTCTTTAAACATTAGACATCATCTCCAATCAATAGGAACATCTCTCATTTCAATAACACAGTCGTTGATTTTAAATGACATCGCTGGTATTTTTTTGTTCTTTGACGGCAACATCTGACCAACTTCCCATCCTGTTGTCACAGGGACATCGGTAAAAGTGTCGTAACCATCTGTAGGAATATAGTCCGAAAATTCTTTACCTTCTTCGTTATAAGCGACGAAGTTTTTGACTCTTACCGTCTTGTTGATGTCGTGGTTAGTGAATTTTATCTTAATAGTGACAATCTGAGAAGACCTGTTTCCAGTGAGAGAAATCAATTCTACGCTGTAATCATCGGGGCATGAATTCACGATGTCGATGTTCTTTTCCTGTGGTTGAGATTCTTTGGACACGACAGCAGTGGTACTTTCCTTTGTGTTTTCATTTGTGTTTTTCTTCTTTTTTGTAATCACTTCTTCATTTTCGTGACTCCAATTTCCACTTACTTTCGTACCTTGATTCAAAGGGTCTGTCACCTGTGCGCAGACTTGGTTTGTTGTTAATAAACCTATGACAAATAATGTCAGCAATACTAATTTTGTTCTCATATTATAAATATAGTTTAATTATCTCCATTTAATTTTCACGTCTCTTAATGCAATCAGACATTCGTTTAATTTGAATGAAATGACTGATAGTTTTTGGTTTCTCGATGGTACCATATATCCGACAATCCATTCAGCATTCACTACAGTATCAGTCTGAGCGTAAAAAGATTCCAAAGGAAAATAATTCGCATGGCAGATTCCTTCTTCATTAAACGCCTTGAAATCATTGATTATTACATCTTTATTAACATCATGATTTATAAAATTGATTTCCAACGAAACCTTTTGCGACGCTCTATTCCCAGTAAGCGAAACCACTTCCACACTAAAATTATCGGGGTCTGAATTCAACATCTCGATGCTTTCGCTCTCAGATTGAGTTGTGTCAGAGCCCGTTGCACACGATGCAGCAGTCAAGCCAATCAGAGCTATTATGAAAACGGAACAAAAGAATTTTGTACTTTTTTTCATAAAACAAACTTAATTATCTCATTCAAATCTTTCCTTTTTATGCGTTTTAAACAAAACGCCTTGCAAATTTAAATAATTATTTTTTAAAATTCAAACATAAAAACCATTAAATAATACGGTTTTTATAATTTTATCAAAAACTTCTTCAGTCTTAAACGATATCATAATTCCCTGATTAAGAAACCTAAATATAAAGGTAATGTTGTAATGTTGTCGTTACGACCGATATTGTAGTCTCCTAATTTAATCAAATTATTGACGTGATATTTATCGTAGTTCTTCAAAACTGTTTTCGAACTTTTGGTATTTCCGTTTGTCAATTTACACTCTAATAAAGTACATTCTCCTTTATATCTGATGATAAAATCTATTTCCAAACCTGAATCTTTGTGGAAATAATATAATTTACGACCCATTTTGTTTAAGAAGTCGGCGACGAGATTTTCAAAAATAGCACCTTTATATCCTAATAAAGAACCTGTACAAATTACATCGTAACGACCATCTGTCTTAAAAAATTTTAAAGAAGTGCGAGCATTGGGACATTCTTGCAACTCGTCCATGATTAAGCATGTCTCATCTTTTTTAAATATCGCTTTGTCTCCAAGCAATCCAGTGATGTACATGGTGATGTCGTCAACATTTAAGGAATTGTCAAAAATAGATGCGTACGACGGATTTTCAAAAAAGTTGATATATATAATATGTTTGTAATTTTTTTTTGCAAAATCCAATACGGAATAGGTCTTGCCACACTGACGGCATCCCTTAATTATTAATGGATTTTTATCTGGATCATTTTTCCATTCTAATAGATATTTTCGATTTTTCTTACTAACATAACATACTTAAATATTCATTACAACAACTTTTTCGAACGACTTTTTTACAAAACCAACAACTTTTTCAAACGACTTTTTTATAAAACCAACAACTTTTTCAAACGACTTTTTGTATAATAAAAGTTAAATAGACTGAATAACAATTATTTATATTTTAATGTCGATTTTATATTTCTGTAACTACAAAAATATATTTTTTCTTATATATAAAAAGATATTTTTTACATTTTTATTAATGATTTATGAATATAGAAACGTATCAAAATTCGATATAATTTTTCTGCATCTCATATAATTTTTCTGTTTCTCAATTTCTGAGTCTCTCTGTTTTTCCTAAAGTTTTATCGAAAACTTCTTCAGTCTTTCGTCGAGCATATTCTCTGGAATGGTGTCGCTGATGTTTTTCGCTATGACGTTAAGAAGTCGTTCCTTGACATAGTCGTTGCGTACTACCAATGATATTTCTCTGTTAGGTTCGGGATTGACGATAGGGCGTACGTTTAACTTCTGTTGCTCGGTAAGCAGATTGACATGAAGCTCCGGAATGATGGTGTATCCTCCGTTGGTATCTACAATCTTAATCAATGTGTCGATGCTGCCGGCTTCGTAAATCGTCGAGAATCCAGATTCCGACTCGCATAGACGCATCACCTGATTCCGCAGACAGTGCCCTTCCTTCAAAATCCAGAGATGATCGGTAGGAAGGTGATGCATCTCATACTCCTTAATAATATTATATAACGGCTCGGTAGGGGAAACGTAAGCAAAAAATCTCTCATAATAAATAGGTATCTCCAAAAGATTCGGGTTGCTGAGTGGTGTCGCTAACAATGCCATGTCAATCTCAGCCTTCTCTAACTGATTGATAATCTCTCCAGTCGTGATTTCCTTCACATGAAGATTGATGTTCGGATTTCTCTCTTGTAAGATGTTGAACAATTTTGGCAATACGTAAGGTGCCACCGTAGGAATGATACCTAAGGTGACTTTGCCCGTTTCCTGCTGAATCTCGTTAAGAGCTAACTCCTTAAATTGTTTAGCGTTGTAGAGAATCACCTTCGCCTGATCTATCAGACGTACCCCGATTTCTGTTGGCGCGATAGGCTGCATCTTTCTGTCGAAGATGCTGATTTCCAACTCATGTTCCAATTTCTGTATCATCATGCTGAGCGTAGATTGCGTCACATGACACGCTTCGGCAGCCTTGACAAAATGACGATGCTTGTCGAGCGCAACGATGTATTCCAATTGTTGTAATGTCATAGTTTTATAATTAACAATTTACAGTTTACAATTAATAATTAAATCGTGATTGACAAAATCGATACAAAGATAGAAAATATCTGTTTGACTGATACATGTTTTTCGTAGTATTTTTGCATTGTCAAAATGAACAATAGTCGATGATGAATGTCTAATGACAAATGACTAAAGGTTAATGACAAAATAAAAAAGTAATAATTAAATAAAAACAAACAAATAAATAAAATACAACTATGGAAACTAACAACAACAACACAGTAAACGTAATGCCAAGAATTGGCGACAAAGCTCCTTCATTCACAGCAAAGACAACACAAGGTGAAATTAACTTCCCATCAGACTACAAGGGAATGTGGAAAATATTATTCAGCCATCCAGCCGACTTCACTCCGGTTTGTACCTCAGAATTTATGACATTCGGAAGTATGGCGGAAGAATTTGAAAAGCTCAACACTCAGTTGGTAGGACTTTCGGTTGACGGTTTGTACAGTCACATCGCATGGTTGCGTACCATCAAGGAGAAGATTGACTGGAAAGGCATGAAAGATATGGAAATAAAATTCCCTCTCATTGAAGACATCACTATGAACGTCGCTAAGTTATACGGCATGATTCAGCCTGGCGAGAGCACCACATCGGCAGTACGCGCTGTCTTCTTCATCGACCCGTTCGACAAGATTCGTACTATCATGTACTATCCGCTCGCATTAGGACGTAACTTCGACGAAATCAAGAGAGTGTTGATAGCACTTCAGGCAGCCGACCATTTCGGAGTAGCAATGCCGGCAGACTGGCGTCCGGGTGATGAGGTCATCGTTCCAACAGCAGGCTCATGCGGCGTGGCAAAAGAAAGAATGCAAAGCTCAGAAGATGAGATGCACTGCTACGACTGGTTCTTCTGCACCAAGAAACTAGACAAAGAAAAAGTGGAAGAAGCTTTGAATCTTTGATTCAGTTGACAGTTAACAGTTGACAATTAACAATTGACAATTCTGAATATCTAATAATAAACTTGAAACTAATTATCTAAAAACTATCAACTACTCTAAACACTAAACTCTAAACACTAAACTCAAATAATGAACAAACTAATAACAACACTAACGCTGCTGCTCTTCGTAATGGGGGCAGCAGCCTCTAACAAAGGAGACGAAACTATGAAAGCTACTAACATAACAAAAGAAGATTTCTTGACAAAGGTAATGGATTACAAGAACAATCCGACAGAATGGAAATATTTAGGCGACAAACCTGCTATCATTGACTTTTACGCATCGTGGTGCGGACCGTGCAAGATGATGGCTCCAATCATGGACGAATTGGCGGCGGAATATGATGGTGAGGTATATATTTATAAGGTAGATACCGAAGCGGAACAAGAACTCGCACAGGTGTTCGGGATACGATCCATACCTTCAATCTTGTTCATCCCTATGGACGGACAGCCGATGATGTCGCAAGGAGCGATGCCGAAAGCTGAACTCAAGAAAATCATTGATGAGAAACTGAAGAATTAAAAAATTTTGGACTTTGAACTTTGAACTTTGAGCTTTGGGAATGATTCTAAAATTCTATAGGCTCAAAGTTCTAAGTTTTTTTCGGATATTTTCTGTGCCAATCAGTGAAACCTGTGGTTTGTTTTTTCTTTCCCACAAATTCCACAGATGTGCACTGATTTCTCTGTTTCTAAGATTCTAAAAAACCGTTGACCGATGACGAATTCTATAATTCTGGAACTTTAGAAACAAATTCTAAAATTTTCTCAGATTTTCAGATTCTCAGTTTCTCAGATTCTATTTTAAAATAGGTCTTCCATGTTGATTTTTGCTATGATCTGGTCGCTGTATGTTCCCTCTTTCATACCGAATGTCGTAATCATTGTTGGGATGATGTTACTTCGTGTGTTGGTCGCTTCTTTAAATACGCTGATACGATTCTGTATTTTCATATATTCTTCTTTGTCTAAGCTATAGAGATTCTCGCTATATTTTACTTCGCAAAGATTTATAGTATTGTCGGCTCTGTCTATGATGATGTCGATTTGTGCGCCTTTTTCGATGAGATTACTACGCCATGAATAATACTCTGTGGAAACACTGGCTATGCCTAATGCTGTTTTAATCTTTTCTATATGTGCTTTGCAAACTCTCTCAAATGCCAATCCATACCATATATTAATTTCTGGGGTGTTGATATTTCGGGTCCAGAAGTGTTCTTCCATTATATTTTTGTTTGCAAATGTATTATAGAATATTGTATAGAAATCTATTAACTGGTATATGGCTGAATTTGATTTTATCCTTTTTTCTCTTACATTGTTTTTCTGAAGAAAATCGCAGTAGATAAGGTCGGTGAGCATTTCACCGAGTTTCCCATTATTACTTGTTTTAAGTTACGTGCTTATTTCCTCCCTCGTCATGCCTTTAGGATGTTTAGACAGTAAGGTGATTATTTCGAGGTAAGGGTGTGGGTTTTTGAATAGGGATGAAAATAATCTGCGATATTCCTTTTTCAATTCGGCGTTTCCGCTGAAGAATAATCTGTCTAATCCTGTTGCCGGACTATCAGTTCTTTCGAAAAGGCTCATGTAGTAAGGGATTCCGCCTATTGCCATGTATGTCTGCATGATGCTGAGTCTGTTCCAAGAAAAGCCGTTGAGTTTAAAGAATTCTTCGGTCTCTGTCAAGGTGAAAGGATGTAGATGTATTTCATGAGTTATACGGTCGTGTAAACCTCCGTGATTATCTATCACATTTCTTACCATCCAAGATGTTGCCGAGCCGCAAACAATCAACATTATCTCTGATTGCCAATTTGCCTAATTATTCCAAAAATGTCCGAGTGCATTGACGAAGCCAGCTTTTGGTGTATCGAGGCAAGGTAACTCGTCAATGAAAATAACACAACGCTTACCTTCTTCTATCCTTGATTCAAGAACTTGTCGCAGCGCAAAAAAGGCATCTATCCAATTTGTGTTTTTCTTTCCGGTGTAACCGTATGTTTTCAATGCGGTGTGGAAGGCAGTCATTTGTTCAGATTTTGTTCCCTCCATTATTCCAGTCATGTCGAATGCAAATTGATTTCTGAAATGTTGACGTATAAGGAAAGTTTTGCCAACACGTCTTCTACCGTAAACTGCTATGAACTCGGCTTTGCCTGAATTGAAATATTGATTTATTAAAGAGAGTTCCTTTTTTCTTCCGACTATAGTCTGTCCCATAAAAATTGAAATTAATATTTATGCAAATTTATGATATTTTTTTAAAAATAACACCGATAGCCTGCGAAAGTTGTATTTTTTTTCAAACTTTCGCAGGCTATCGATAAAAACTGCACTTAACGAATTAAAAATTGTTAACTTTCAACTTTCAATTCTATTTAACCCATTTCCCTTCCTCAACTTTCAAGACACACGTCCGTGTGACTCTACCGATGACGAATTCTAAAATTTTAGAACTAAGGCTTTTGAACTTAGTTCAAAGCTTAAAGTAAAGATCATCTGACCTTAAACCTTAAGCTTTAAACCTTAAACCAAAAATTATTCAATAACAATCTTCTTTGTTACATTATATTCTTCGTTGCTGATATTGATGAAATAGATTCCGCTCTTATAATCTGAAACATTGATTTCGATCTCGTCAGAATTCATTTCAAATTCTTCTACTAACATTCCAAGCGTGTTGTATATCTTGACTGTTGTCTGTTGTCCGTTGTCTGTTGACACTTTCACAAAGTCTTTAGCCGGGTTAGGATAGACGGAGATGTTGTTATCAGTATTTGTTTCTTTAACACCAATTGTTCCGCCGATATCGAAGGCAGGAATCTTTTCTGTGTCTATGATAGGATAACCGTCGTTGACGAATGGCTCTACATCTCTCTTGTAATAATTGTCATATTTGTTGAGCATCGCTACAAATTCGTCGCTCTTCATAAAGTCGGTTGAGAGCGATTCTCCATAGCCGTTGCTTTCGTTATGATTTGCCATAAAGCAGTTGTCGGCTACGAAGGTGTTTTCGTTTTCAATTTGAGCAATCAATCCTGATGAAGAGTTGCCGTTGACGTTTCCAATGTTATAGCATGATAACAACGCGCTGATTCCTCCTGCAAAACCAACGATGCCGCCGGCGATACTTGTGCCGTCGTTATAGATTATCGTCTCCACGTTACCTGTGTTGTAGCAGTTCTTTACCGCCTTGCTTGACAGACCTGCAATGCCGCCGACTTTCACGTTGTCGACGAAAGAACATCCCACGTTGATGTCGCCGGTGTTATAGCAGAACGATGTGTTGAACACTAAACCTCCGATGCCTCCGACAACAGGATATAAGCCGTCTTCCTGAGTGACATTGATGTCGCCGTGATTAGAGCAGTTATAGATGTAGGTGTTTTCCCCGCATTCGCCTACGATGCCACCGATGGCGAAGTTAAATCCGTCTTTCACTGTGATGTTGGCGTAGCTGTGGCAGTTTTCTATAACGAGTACTTCGTCATAATAAGCGCCGAATGTAACGGAACCGAAAGGATTATCGGCAACGTCTTCAAACACGAAATCGGTGTCTGTTATTGTGAGGTTCTTGATGTAGCCTTGTGCGTAGCTGAACAAAGCGAACTCTAATTTACTGATGCTATGGTTGCCGCCGTCGAAATAGCCGCAGAAAGTGCTGTTTCCCAGCAGACCGATTGCTGTCCAAGGAAGATAGTTAAGGTCGATGTCGGTTGTGAGTTTATAGTACATTTTATTGTTTGCGCTATAAGGCAGTTGCGACATGAACGCTAATTGTGCCGCATTTTCTATGAGGATAGGGTTGTCTTCTGTGAGACCTTTTTCGTTAGAAGTATCGAACTCTTCGTAACTTCCATCCCATACGGATACCTGAGCCGTCAAGGATGCCGTCATTGCTAAGATGACTATGGAGATGATAAATTTTTTCATGATAATAAGATTTAGTTTTTTTACAATAATAAGCAATGATTCTTTTAATTATTTTTTAATTAATTTTCCTGAATTAACAATGTTGTTAGATGATGTTTTCCAGATATAAACTCCAGCTTTCAAATCATCAGCATTAATGATATTTTCACCCTCATTTAATGTTGATTTTTTTACGATGACACCTAATGCGTTGTAGAGCGTTATATCGGCATCTCCTTTTAAGATAATTGCATAATTATTAGTTGATGTCTGGTTTGTAATTACCAGACCATTGTTTAATAAACTTGTTCTTCCCAATTATGAAAATATTGTTTTTCATGTACCTTATCCTTTCTTATTTTCAATTTTCCACATGATTTTTTTGCCGTGAACTGACGGCTGACAGCTAATTTTCAGTTTTCAACTTTCAATTTTCAACTTGAATTTCCCTTTAATAATTTAATTCAACAATATGATTTTTAGTTCTATGATTGCTTCTCTACTTCTAGAGAGGTCGCCTAATGAATTTATTATTGCCATTAGTAAAGATGTGCATAATTCTTATCATATTGCTCATATCTTTTCCCATTTTCGTTTTGCAAATTTAATGTCATCAAATGCACTAAGTCAAGAAAAAAATCTATGCATTTTTATGCAGT
>JAZNSO010000096.1:0-17216 GCA_045591245.1 Bacteroidales bacterium | reverse complement strand
TCTCCAACTCCTTGGCTCACAGAACGACATGGCTACGATCCGACTTCATGGCAGAAGAGAAGAATCTTACTGTTGATATGGAAGGCTTTAAAAAGAATCTTGAAGAACAGAAAAACCGTTCCCGTAAGGCTGCCGAGAAATCGTCAGGCGACTGGGTCGTTGTTGTTGAAGATGACAAAGCAACAGAGTTTAAAGGTTATAACGAACTGACGACTACATCGAAGATTATGCGTTATAGAGAAGTCGTCGCTAAGAATAAGAAACATTATGAAATCGTCCTCGACGCTACTCCTTTCTATGCTGAGATGGGCGGTCAAGTTGGCGACATCGGAACTTTGACATCAGAAGATGAAGTGTTAAAAGTTCTTAACACTGTTAAAGAAAATGATTTGATTATTCATATCACAGATAAGATTCCAACAAATCCTGAGGCTGAGTTCACAGCTGTCGTTGATGTGAAGAGAAGAAAAAAGATTGAAGCGAACCACACAACAACTCACTTGATGCACGCTGCTTTACGTCAGGTTCTCGGCAACCACGTCGAACAAAAAGGTTCTTTGGTAAATGACGAGAGACTACGTTTCGACTTCAGCCATTTCTCAAAGATGACAGACGAAGAGATTAAGGAAGTTGAGCGCATCGTCAATGAGAAAATCAGAGAAGATATTTTGAACAACACATACGAAAACGTTCCTATCGAAGAAGCTAAGAACATGGGAGCTATGGCTTTGTTCGGAGAGAAATACGGCGACCATGTGAGAGTCGTTGCCTTCGATAAAGATTATTCTGTTGAACTTTGTGGCGGTACACACATCGCATCGACAGGTCGCATCGGTTCTTTCAAGATTTTATCAGAAGGTGCCATCGCTGCTGGCGTACGTCGTATCGAAGCTGTTACAGGCGAGGAAGTGATGAATTATTTGGATCATCAGATTGAACAAATCTCTAAGATAAAAGAAATCGTCAAGACATCAGGCGACTTGATTAAGGCGATAGAAAATCTCAACGCACAAAATCAGACATTGCAGAAGAAGGTCGAGCAGATGATGCACGACAAAGCCGTTGCTGAAGCACGTAGCATATACAACACAGCTGTCGATTATGAAGGACGTAAGTTGATTGTTGCTAAAGTTGAGGCCGACGTAAATCAGATGAGAACTATCGCCACTTCAGTCAAGGAGTTGGATGCAGAAGCCATCTTGATTATGGGTGGTATTTTTGAAGCTAAGCCAGCATTATGCGTGATGATACCACAGTCGTTAGTTGATGAACGCAAGTGGGATGCAGGCGCCATGATCAGAGAAGCTGCCAAAGAAATTCAGGGCGGCGGTGGCGGTCAGAAGACGCTCGCTACAGCAGGCGGAAAAAATGTCGATGGCATAGAAAAAGCTATTAACATATTGAAAAATTTCTTATCTTTGTAAGAAGTTAAAATGTAATAGAGACGTAGAAAAATGCGTCTCTATTACTTAAGGGGACATCTATAAATTTCCCGTTTAAATAAATTTTGACAATCATGTTAAAAACTTTTGCGTGCTTTATGTTTCTCTTTGGAATCTTTTTGTCTTTCTTTCAATCACATAGCCCGCTATGCTCTTTCGAGAAAAACAAAAATCTTCTCAAAGATAAAATCATAAATCACTCGCAAAGCAATTTATAGAAGTCCCCTTAATTTATTAACCAAAAAAATCAAAATTATGAGTAAAATTTCAATCAGATTTTTCAATGATCGTGAAGTTCGTGCCGTGTGGGACGAAGAAAATTCCAAGTGGTGGTTTAATGTTGTGGATATAGTTTCCATTCTTAATGAACAACCTGATTATATTAAGTCACATAACTATTGGCGATGGTTAAAGCGTAAGCTGAAATTAGAAAACAATGAACTTGTGAGTGTCACTCACAGTTTCAAATTTATTGCTCCTGATGGAAAGAAACGTCTTGCAGATACTCTTGATAGCGATGGGGTAATAGAGTTAGCTAAGAATTTTCCTAATACGAAGTCCGTTAAATTCCTCGATTGGTTTTTATACAGCGACAATACCATTGATGGTCAGAGCAAGAAGAAAGCCTACACCTTGTTTGAAAGCGGCTTATTGGATAGCCTCGAAGTGGGAAGCATGAAATGTCTTCAGCAGATTCATGCCTATTTGTTCGGAGGGCTTTACGATTTCGCTGGAAAGATAAGAACAAAGAATATCAGTAAGGGCGGATTCACTTTTGCGCCATGCCAGTATTTTGACATTACTTTGAGAACTATTGAGAATATGCCAGAGACAACATTCGACGAGATTATGGATAAATATATCGAGATGAATGTGGCGCATCCTTTCATGGAAGGCAATGGACGAAGCACGAGAATATGGCTCGACTTGATGCTGAAACGTTCCCTAAAGAAATGTGTCGATTGGAGCCGTATCAACAAGAACGATTATCTTAACGCGATGAGCATAAGTCCCGTCGATGGAACAGAGATAAAACGCTTGGTTGAAAACGCCTTGACGAACAAAATCAACGACAGAGAAATCTTTATGAAAGGAATAGATTATTCGTATTATTACGAAGAGCAATGATGTGGATTGTCCTGACATAACTTTACTTTTTTACGTAAACTTATTTCAGGACAAGTCACTTTTTGAATCTGAGAATCTGAGAAACTGAAAACCTGAGAAGGGCTTTGAGCTTCGAGATGTGAGCTTTTGGCTGTTAGCTGTTAGCTTTTTGAACTCTGCGTTCCTTTGCGTCTTTGCGAGAAATAATTAGAAAATTGCTTAAGCCCTTGCGACCTTTATTAACTGCGAGCTACAAGTCTTGACTCAAAGTTCAAAGTTCAAAGCTTAAAGTAAAGATCATCTGACCTTAAACCTTAAACCAATTATTATTCAACAACAATATTCTTCGTTACATTTAATTCTTCGTTGCTGATATTAATGAAATAGATTCCGCTCTTATAATCTGAAACATTGATTTCTATTTCATTTGTTCCGGACGTGGCAAGTCGAGTCTCTACCAACATTCCCATTACATTATAAATCCTGACTGTTGTCTGTTGACTGTTGTCCGTTGACAATCTAACAATGTCTTTCGCCGGATTAGGATAGACAGTAAAGCTCTGTTCATCGGATATAGTTTCTTCTGTTGAGACTTCATTGACTTCGGTTGTCACAATCCCGACAGATTCCATTTCTTCGTACAATGCAACGACTTCCGCTACATAGAAGTCCGATGTTTTTTCAAAAGAATAGAAGAGTTCTGATGTGTTGTCCAAGACTAAACAGTTATTAATATATACATCATATCCTGATGGCTCGCCTTCTTCCGGTGCTTCCCACGTGACATCGATAGCGTTGCCGTTTTCAGTCATCTTAAGGTTTTGTACGGGATATTTATGTCCGGTGTATTCATACAAGAAGCTGCCGTTGAATATCTCTTTCGTGTTATTTTGAATCCATACCGCGACTTCAAGGTCGTTCATCTCTTCTACGTGAGTCTGTGACATATCGCAGGTGAACTCAAAACGTTGATACTCGCCGGCTTTCAATGAAATGTCGTTACCGTTGGCATCGCCGAGCATCTTCATCATTATATGGTAGAAGTCTGTTTCTCCGTTAGAACTTGCGTTGCCTGTCGTATGTTTCTCGTTGACAGAGGCGAACATTTTCGCATTATCAATATCGATAAAAGACATCACGTCAACTGTTACGTCTATTGTACTTCCTTCAATATCGAAAGCTCCTTTTATGTTGACGTGAGCGTTGGTGTTGTAGCTTTCGTCTAACTGGTATTGCGATAATGCCGAAGAACCTAAGTTTATTCCGTTGAATATCACCTGCGGGACGCTGTTTATGTTATAGTAGTTTTTCCTTACTTCGACTTCAGCTGTGTAATAAGGATCGCCGAGCCCTGGTATATCAGTAGGATATTTTGTGTATGCGAATTTGCCCGGGTTGTTCTCCGTGAGCTGATGCATCTGACTGTTGATACCTACGCAAGGTACGCAGGTAGAACTCGAGAAATGTTCTATCATAGGTATTCTCTGCGTGACGCCGAGCGCGACATTGATCTCTTTTTCAATTACGTTGTTGGAGAGATTGCCGTCTTCTCCGCCATTGACGCTGAGTATCTCTATCTTGACATTATAATCTCCTGGCAATAAATTGGCTTTATTTTCAAACGTAAGCTGCTGCGATTCAAACTGCGCCATGTCAACGGAGAAAGTCTCGCTAATCGAGATGTCGCCGATTTCGTATCTAGCTTCAAAAGAAGTTATGCTTTCACTTCCTAAATTTTGTACTGTAAACACGACTTCATTATCTCCTGCCGCCAAATCATTTTGCATGTCGTTGCTTACCAATTCAAGGTCAAGTTCCGTTTCAGTTGTGATGCTGATGTCGTCGAAATACCAGTAGTCGATATTGGAGGTGCTGCCGTCGAAGTAGATGCAAAACATGACATTGTCTTTTCCCATATCGTCGGTAGCGACAACTTGGTTGATAGAATATTGTCCGTCGGTTGAGTATTCCTGCGTCCATGCAGTATTCCATGTGTTGCCGTTATCTGATGATGTGGCGATGCCCAATGAAGAGACCCATGTGGAGAAATTGTCGAAATAATGTTTGAACGATACTGTCACGCTTGATATTCCAGTCAGGTCTATCGGTGGTGTGGTGAGGCGTGATTGTCCGAAATAGAAGATCGGGTGATAGTGGAGATAAATCTCGCAAGCCTCTCCGCCTGCATTGTTAGTCTCCGACGTATGCCAGTTCTCAATTCCGTCGCCTATTATCGACCAGCCTTCCGGCATCGTCATACTATCGAAAGTCTCGTTTAACAAGACTGTTCTGCTTTGAGCGAACATCGCTGTACTAAGCAATAATGCGATTGTAAGTAGTAAAGTTTTTTTCATGATTTATTTTGTTTAAATTTTAAAGTTTAAGGTTTAAAGTTTAAAGAACATCCATCCTTAAACCTTAAACCTCAAGCCTTAAACCAATTATTATTCAACAACTATTTTCTTTGTCATAATGCGATTATTAGAACCTATGCAATTCAGTTTACAAAAATAATGATAAAATCATAATGAGCATATAGTGGACTTCTATAAATTCTCCGTTATAATAAATTTTGACAGGAAAAACGTAGAAGTTACATATACCTTGCTTTCACAGGATCTAAAACACTAAAAGAGACGCCACGTATGTGACGTCTCTTCCAAAATTTGTCATATTCTCATATTTTAAGGTTTTCATAAAAGAAACATTTTATTCTTTTACGAAACGTTTTACGATGTCGCCTTTTTCTGTGTTGATTTTAATGAAATAAACTCCGCTATTGAATGTGCTGAGGTCAACAGACAACGGACAACGGTCAACAGATACTTGTTCGCTATAAACGTTGATTCCGATAATATTATAAATGTTAATTTCATTTATGTTCTCGTTAGTGTTGATAGTAATGTTGCTTTCTGCTGGGTTTGGATAAATTTCGAAGTTGTTTGCGTATTCTTCCAATGAGACTTCTTCAACAACTACTGTGTAAGGTTCTGATTCTTCTGATTCTCCGTTTGCACATACAGAAACTACTGTATATGTGAATGTTCCTTCTGCGTCTGAACCTGCGATGTAGAAGTTGGTGCTTGTTGCTCCGAACTCTTGTCCGTTGACATAAACGATATAAGCTTCTGCGCCATCGACGGCATCCCATGTCATAGTTACTTTGAATTTATATCCGTAGTCTGCAACGTCTTGTTCTACTGTTGCGCCTAAGTTTGTAGGAGCGAGACAAGGTCCGTCGGTGCCGCCAACAACAACTGTCAATGGCTCTGACATTTCAGATTCTCCGTTTTCGCATGACGATGTCACGTTGAAATAAGTTGTTGTAGGAGTGTCGTAACCTAACTCGTATGATGTTCCTGTAGCATAGCCTTTCCATGTTCCTTGTTCATAGATGGTATATGATGTTGCATCAGGATTTTCGTCCCATGTCAAAGTGACTTTATACTTATATCCGAAGCCAGGAACGTCTTGTTCTACATTAGCCTGGAAATTGGTAGGAGGCATACAAGGGTCAACGTTAATATATACGTTTGGCGATACTATTGATTCGCTTCCGTCTTCACATATTGTCGCTACAGCGAAATAGAGTTCTTGTGGAACATCGGTTCCAGTGACGTATGTTGTTTCTGTTGTGTATGTAAACATATCGCCATTGACGTAAAGTTCATATTTCTCCGCATTTTCGACAGCGTCCCAGTTGAGTGTGATGGTGTATTTGAACTCTGCGTTAGGAAGGTCTTCCTCTACCGTAGCGGTGAGGTTTTCCGGCATTCTGCAAGGAGTAGCGTCATTTTGAATTACTACAGCACATTGTTCAGACTCCTCTGATGTCGAGCCGTCGCTACAGTGTGTCTTCACCGCGAAATAGAAGATGGATTCTGTGTTAGCTCCTGCAACGTAATAGAGTCCATCGGTATCGCCCAACCACATTCCGCCTGGATAGTTGTCTGAATAGAAATAGATTGAATAAAAGTCAGCTCCTTCAACGGCATCCCAGTTCAGAGTTACTCTGAAAGTATATCCGTAACCAGGAACATCTTGTTCAACCAATGATCTTAAATTTGTAGGTGGATCACAAGCCCATACGTTAGAGCTAAACGTAAAACACAATAAAAGTGTAAGTAAAACCTGTAATGATTTCTTCATAGTTTTGTTGATTTAATTGATTTGATTAGTTTTGCAAATATACGAAAAAGACCGATGTCAAATTACAACAACAGAAAGTTTTTTTCAATCGTATTTTTATGTGATATAAAGGACATGTCTCCACAAATTGTCAACTTTCAACTTCCAGTTTTCAATCTAATTTGTCAATTCTTAACCACTTTAACAACATTTCCATCAATATTGAAGAAATAAATTCCTCTTTCATAATCAGAAATGTTGATTTCTATATTGTCAGAATTCATCTCAATTTCTTCAACCGTCATTCCCATCACATTATAAATTCTAACTAATGAAGACTGACCGCTGATAGCTGAAATCTTAACAAGATCTTTCGCTGGATTAGGATAAATCATGAACGCATTTTGATGCTCATCGATAGAAGTACCTGTCACGACGAATGTATAAGTTTCTGATTGTTCTGACATTCCGTTTTCGCATATTGTAGCGACTTTAAATTCATGCTCGCCTTCTGCGTCATAACCAACAACGTAAGTGTTTTCTGTTGTGTTGACAGGGATTTCATCGTCAATATAAACCACATATTCCTTTGCGCCGTCAACAGCGTCCCAAATTAATGTAACTTTGAAGTTATGTTCATAATCCGTAACATCTTGTTCTACTGTTGCATTGAGGTTTTCAGGAGCCATACAAGGATCTTCATCTTGTGGAAAATTGTTTGTGATAATGCCGATAGATGTTGTCTCATCATATAAAGCGACAACTTCAACGACATAATATTCTTCTGTTCTTTCAAATGAATAGGAGTGATTTTGCGTGCTTTCTGCAACAACTTCATTGTTGACGAGAACTTTATAACCTGATGGTTCGCCTGCTTGAGGAGCCGACCATGTGATATCGAACTTATTGCCGTTTTCCACCATCTGAAGGTTCATGACCGGATAGTTGTGAACTGTATATTCGTTTAAGAAATGACTGTTGTAAATTTCTTTAGTCTCATAATTTTGCACCCAGACAGCTACTTCCAAGTCGCTCATTTCTTCTACGTGAGTCTGCGACATATCGTATGTGAATTGGAAACGTTGGTATTCACCGGCTTTAACGGAATAGTCGTTGCCATTAGCGTTGTCCAACATCTTCATCATAATGTGGTGAAACTCGTATTCGCCGTTGCTGCCGACATTACCTGTAGTAGTTTTTTCGTTCACAGCGACATAAACTTTAGCATCTTTCAATTCAATATACGACATCACATCAACCACGACGTTAATCGCATTGCCTTCAACATTGAATGCGCCTTCAATATTGACGTAAGTCTCTGAATTATAACTGTTATTCAACTGTTCGGTTGTGATAACGGCAGAACCCACATTAACGCCATTGTATACTAATTGAGGTGCAGCATTGATATTGTAATACTCATCTCTGATATTCGCATCTTCTGTATTGTATGGGTCGCCAGGATTTGGGAAATTTGTAGGATATTTTACGTAAGCGAATTTACCAGGATTATCAACGCACAATTGATGCATAAGTGAATTAACATATACGCAAGGTCCGCATGTTGAACTCGAAAAATGCTCAATCATAGGAGTTCTTCCCGTTGTTCCCATCGCTATATTTATGTCTTTTTCTAAAATATTGTTTGCTGAATATCCATCATTTTCTCCATTGACCGAAGTGATTTCAACGCTTAACAAATAGCCATCTGGAATCAAAGCGACTTCTTCTGAAAATGTAAACTGTTCGCTTTCAAACTGATTCATATTTGTTGAGAATGTTTCAGTTACAATATTTCCATCTATTTCATAAGATGCTTCAAAAGAATCGATTCTCGTCATGCCGATATTCTGCAACGTAAAAGATATTTCTATCTCATCAGAAAATATATTACTTGGAACATCTATGCTTGTCAAATTAGCGTCAAGATTTTCTATTGTCGAAACTGAGATGTCATCGAAATACCAATAGTCGATAAAGTTTGAACTGCCTTGGAAATAGATGCAGAACAGCACATCGCTTTTTCCCATATCGCTAGTGCTAATAATTTGATTTATATTATATTGTCCGTCAGTGTCGTATGACTGCGACCAACCTTCGTTCCATGTATTTCCGCCATCGGAAGATGTTGCGACACCTAAGATTGACGAATTGGAAAAATAGTCCAGATAATGTTTGAAAGATACAACGACACTCGACACATTAGTCAAATCGACACTTGGTGATGTAAGTCGTGATGTGCCGTTCTCGAACGACGGACTCCATCCGAAATAAATCTCGTTGGCAACGCCACCAGCCTTGTTAGTCTGACTCATGTGCCAGTTGGTTGTTCCGCTTCCAGTAATCGACCAGCCTTCAGGCATGGTTTCAGAATCAAAGGACTCATTCAATATCATAATTCTGCTTTGCGCGAAAGTATTGACAGCCAACAACAAAGCTAACACAAAAAATAATGCCCTTCTCATAATCAATTTATCTAAATAAAAAACGATGAGCGACATCAGGAATCCTTACATCGACTCATCGTCTCTGATTTATTTATTTCTTTATAAACTTTTTGACAGTATTCATCTGTTCAGATTTCAAATTGATAAAATAAACACCTGAATTGTAATCTTCAACATCAATATTGATGGTGTTATTTTCAACTTCAAATCTGTCAATCAAAACTCCTAAACTATTGTAAATGTTGACTTCCTTAACGTTGACTCCAGAAATTCTCACGAAGTTATCTGCCGGATTTGGAGTGATGAAAATTTTGCTTTCTATTTCATCTATGTCTGTATAAACGACACAGACTTCTTCTGAAGACGCCGATTCATAATTGTCATAATCTGCGCTTATCTGGAAACAATATTCTACTCCGTTCTCGACATCGCCTAATACGTACTCTGTTGTATTTGAATTGATGTCAGTTACCTGAACACCGTTACAATAAAGATTGTATCCTGAAGCGTTTTCTGTTGCATCCCACGACAATGTGATATTGCCATCGCCGACTTCTGCTGTCAGGTTTTGAGGTATTGCAAACTGTGACGAATGAATCTTAACAGTGCTGACAGACGTCTTGTCGCCGTAACGTGCCACCACTTCAGCGAGACAGAAATCGGATGCATCAACGCTGAAAGAAGTTTGTGTAGTATTGCTCAACATCAGTGTATTGTTGACATACAAATCATATCCTGTTGGCTGAACATATTCCTCTAATGGAGCATCCCAAGTAATCTTCAATCGGTTACCCTGTGTAAATCTTACATTTCTGGCTGGATATGGATGTTCGTTGTATTCGTATAAGAAATGACTGTTGAATATTTCCTTTGTCTCAGGGTCTTGCAGCCAGACAGCTACTTCCAAGTCATCCATTTCCTCTGCATTGGTCTCAGACATATCGTAAGAGAATAAATAACGTTGATAATCTCCGGCGTTAAGAGTTATGTTCAAGCCTTCGTCGTCCATCATCTTCATCATTATGTGATGGAATTCTGTCTCACCATTGCTGCCAACATTGCCTGTCGTTGTCTTCTCGTTGATTGATACGAACGCCTTTGCGCTAGTGAGGTCGATGTATGACATCACATCAACGATTCCGTGGAGGACGTTGCCTTCCATATTGAATGCTCCTCTTATGTCGGCGAAAGCAGGTATGTTATATCTTGCCATCAAGGCTGAATTGGTGACAGGCTGTGCTGTCTGGTTTGAGATCTGAGCTTCTGCATCGAGAAATACTAATGGCGCTGTCGATACATTATAATATAGCACTCTGTCGTAACATTCTGGGATGTAATAAGGGTCGCCTGAACCAGGCCAGCTGACAGGATATTTCACGTAAGTGAACTTACCAGGATTGGCTTCGGTGAGATTGTGCATCAGCATATTTATCAAGACGCAAGGAGCGCAGGTTGAACTCGAGAAATGTTCTATCATAGGTATGCGCTGCGTGTCGGCGATGGCGATACTGAACGGTTTGCTGAGCGAATGTGTGTACTCGTCTTCAAGTTCCCAGCCGTTTGCCGTATTGATACTTAACGTGATGTTGTATGTTCCTGGAAGTAAGGTCTCGGAATTGCTGAACGTGATGTTGTTCTTTTCAAATGTCGTCATATAAACAGAGAATGCCTCTGTCACCGGTTCTTGATTATCGATTTGATATGTCGCTTCGAAATTGGTGATGGCGGTACTGCCCATATTCTGCAACTCGAAACTGACGTTGAGCGGACCCGAGCCGAGACGTTCGTTGATGTTGATATTGTTCAGACTTACGGCGAGGTCTTCCTGAATCTTGACGACGAAATCATCGAAATACCAGTTCTTGAAGTTGATAGATGAGCCGTCAAAATAGATGCAGAACACTACGTCTTCATAACCCAAATCGGGCGACAATATTCTTTCTTCGACGTGATATTGTCCGGTCTGTGAATACGATTTCTCCCATACAGAATGCCATGTGTAGCCTAAGTCTGACGATGTCGCTACGCCGATGGTGCTGTAAGCCGAGTTATAATTCTCGAAATAATGATTCAGTGTAAGCACCACATTCTGAATACCTGTAAGGTTGACGGGTGGTGACACGAAGCAATTCATTCCAGCGAACTGAGGACTCCAGTTCAGTCGGAGTTCGTTGGCTTCGCCTCCGGAATAGTCGGTATTGCTGATCGACCAGTTGCTTGATTCGTATCCGTCGGGACTCATGGTAGTCCAACCTTCAGGCAAGGTCGCCGAATCGAAATGCTCGTCGATGATGTACATTATCTCTTCTTCGTCCTGCGCCATAACACCGACACAGAATAACAATGCGATTGTAAGTAGTAATGTCTTTTTCATGATTATTATGTTTAAGGTTTAAAGTTTAAGGTAAAGATCACTCGACCTTAAACCTTAAAAAATTATTATTCAACAATTATCTTCTTCGTCACACTTCCGTTCTCAGTCTGAATGTTGAAGAAATAAATTCCAGGATTGTAGTCTGAAACGTTAATTTCTATTTCATTGGAATTGATTTCTATTTCTTCTATCATCAGACCTAAGATATTGTAGATTCTGACTGTTGTCTGTTGTCCGTTGTCTGTTGACAATCTCACAACGTCTTTCGCCGGATTAGGATATATTGTGATGTTCATCTCTTTATCCTCTGTAACAGAAAGTCCTTGTGTGGCGATAACGCCGACCGATTCCTTGTCGTTTTCATATAATGCAACGACTTCCACACTGCAATATCCTTCTGCGTTTTCAACGGTATATGATGTTGCCGATGTGTTTTCTAAAGTCAAGTCTCCATTGACGAAAACATTATATCCTGTAGGATTTCCGTTCGATGGTGCTTCCCATGTGGCTTCAACGTCATTGTTAATATTATTTAACGTAAGGTTTTCGACAGGATAAGGATGTTCGGTATATTCATAGAGGAAACGACTGTTATATACTTCTTTCGTTTCATAATCCTGAATCCATACTGCCACTTCCAAGTCGTTTATCTCTTCCACGAAAGTGGTCGACATATCGTAGCTGTATTCAAAATGCAGGTGTGTGCCTTCAGTGAGGTTTATAGTCTCGCCTTGTGATCCTGTTATCATTTTCATCATGATATGATGGAACTCCGAGTTACTTCCGTTTACCACCTCCACATTCTCGACGGTTGTCTTTTCGTTTACGGTGACGAAAAGTCTTTTGTTATTTAAGTCGGTATATGGCATCACATCGATGTTGATATTGATGTTGTTTCCGTCGAGCTTGAAAGCTCCTCTGATGTCGACGAATGCTATCGAGTTGTAATTCTCGTCGATCTCTTCTTGTGTCACTGCGAGATAAGTATGGTCTCTGCCATTAAGCACCATAGTAGGGACGCCTGACACATTATAATAGTTCTTTCTTACGCCAGCTTCCGCTGTGTAATAGTCGTCGCCTTGTGCCGGGAAATTCATGACGTATTTGGTATATGTAAACTTGCCTGGGTTGTTGTCGGTGAGTTCTTTCATCACTAAATTCAATGGCATACATGATGCGCAGGTAGCACTCGAGAAATGTTCTATCATCGCTATTCTCCTTACGCCGCCTAAAGCCACTGTAAGGTCTTTATTTGAAATGTTGTTGGTGAGATTCTGGTCTTGGGTGTCGTTGACGGAATTTATCTCTATCTCTACATTATAGTCACCAGGGATGAGATAAGCTTTCTCGTTAAATGTAAACTGTTGTCTCTCAAACTGAGCAAAGTCGGAGGTGAAAGTCTCGCTGACTTCTACGTCATTAATTCTGTATGTCGCCTCGAAAGATGTTATATTGTCGAGACCGTTGTTCTGTACTGTGAAGGTGATGTCGTTTCTTCCTGCTGCTATGAAAGTCGGGGTGTCGATGCTTTCGAGTTTTGCGTCGGTGTTTTCTGTCACCACAACTTCAAAGTCGTCGAAGTACCATGCGTTGATGTTAGTGGTGTTGCCTTGATAATAGATACAGAACTTGACGTTGTTCTTTCCCATGTCGGGAGTGCTTATCTCTTCAACTATAGAATATACTCCTTCTTCTGAATATGTCTTGGTCCATGCCGAGCTCCATGTAGTTCCGTTGTTGGATGATGTCGCGATACCTATCACCGCACTCATCGATTTTTTCTGGAAATAATGTCTGAACGAGACTGTCACCTTGTCTAATCCTGTGAGGTCGACAGCTTTTGTTATCACGCGTATGAAACCTACAGCCTGAGGATTAGGACTGAGTTTAAGTTCGTTGGCTTCTCCGCCCGCTCTGTTAGTCTCTGAGATTCCCCAGTTGTCGGTGCTGTTGTCGGTTACCGACCAGCCCGATGGCATCGTTGTGGAATCGAATGTCTCTCTTAAAATGATGGCTCTGTCTTGAGCAAATGTCGCTACTGAAAGCAATAATGCGATTGTAAGGAGTAATGTTTTTTTCATGATTTATAAGCTATGAGCCATGAGCCACGAGCCGTGAACCATGGAGGTTTGCCCATAGCTCATAGCCCGTAGCTCAAAGCGATTATTCAACAATAATTTTCTTAGTTACATTAAATTCTTCAGTCTGAATATTTATAAAATAAATTCCAGGATTGTAGTCTGAAACATTGATTTCAGTTTCATTGGAATTGATTTCTATTTCTTCTAGCATCATTCCCATTACATTATAAATCCTGACTGTTGACTGTTGACCGTTGACTGTTGACACTTTCACAACGTCGTTTGCAGGATTAGGATAGATCTCGAAATGGTTCTCGTGTTCGTCTAATGAAACGCCGATTAATTCAAATTCGAATGCTTCTGATTGTTCCGATTCTCCGTCGGGGCATATCGTCGCCACTGCGAAATGATGCACGCCTTCTTCATCAAATCCTTTGACGTATGATGTCTCGTTTGTGTTATCTAACAACTCTCCGTCAAGATAAACCGCATACTGACTTGCGTTGTCGGCGGCGTCCCAACTCATGGTGACTTTGAAATTATAATCGTAACCTTCCGCGTCTTGTTCAATGGTGGCGTTGAGGTTGGTCGGAGCGTTGCATGGAAATTCCTCTTCACCTATTATTATATAGTCAGCTAAACCTACCGAAGTCTTGCCATCTTCATAAACTGCTTTTACGCTTACGGTGTGAAGTCCGGCTGCGTTGTCGATATGATATGACATCTCTGTCGTATTTTCTAAGACTAATTCGTTGTTGACATATAAGTCATATCCAGTAGGTTCTCCCGATTCTGGTGCTTCCCAGCTGATGTCGATGGATTCATCTTCTTCGTTGCCGTTAAGCTGAAGGTTTTGCGCTGGATAAGGATGTGTTGTGTAATCATACAGGAATGTGCTGTTGAAGACCTCGTAAGTGTCGTAGTTCTGTACCCAGACAGCGACTTCCAAGTCGTCGAGTTCTTCCACGAAGGTGGTATCCATATCGTAAGAGAATTCGAAACGTTGGTATTCGCCTACGTTGCAAGTCGCATCGTTACCTTCTGAGTTTTCTAACATCTTCATCATGATGTGATGAAATTCCGTCTCTCCGTTATAGCTGGCGTTGCCTGTTGTAGTTGTCTCATTTATTGACACGAAGACTCTTATATTAGGAATGTTGACGAGCGACATCACGTCGGCTGTGATATTGATTACGCTGCCTTCCATTTCGAACGCGCCTTTGATGTCGACGTAGGCAGGTCTGTTATATTCCGCATAGAAGTCGTTATTGGATATTGCCGCTGCTCCAAAGTCTTCGCCGTCGAAGAAGATCTGAGGCGCACCAATCACATTATAGTAGTTCTTTCTTTCCAACGCCTCTGCCGTGCAATAAGGGTCGCCTTCGAGAGGGAAGTTCATGGCGTATTTGACGTATGCATATTTGCCGGGATTGTTTTCTGTGAGTATGTTCATGCTTTGGTTGACGTAGACGCAAGGTGCGCAGGTCGAACTCGAGAAGTGTTCTATCAACGGGATACGTTGCGTCGTTCCTATGGCGGCGTCTATCGTCATATCCTTGACGTTGTCGGATGTCACGTCTTCGCTGTCGTTTACTTTCAGTATCGTGACAGAGATATTATATGTTCCGGGTGCTAATGTCAAAGGTGTCTGGAAAGTGAAGTCGGCTTTTTCTGTCGATTCTAAATCGGTGGTGAAAGCCTCAACGACGGGACTTTTTCCTTCGATCTGATATTGAGCTTCGAAGGAGGTGATGTTGTTGATGCCGGTGTTCTGTACTTTGAAGCCTACCTCGTTAGCTTCGATTCCGACTATGCTCGGGAAGTTGATGTCGAGCATACTGAGGTTGAGTTCGTCTAAGGTATATACTTCGATATCGTCGAAATACCATCCGTTCATGTTGTTGGAATCGCCGCTGTAGAAGATGCAGAACTTGACGTTTTCCTTTCCCATGTCGGCTGTATTGACATTTTGAATGAAGCTGTGCTGACCTTGATTTGATGTGGAGAATGTCTCTTCCCATGCTACGTTCCATGTCGCTCCGTCGTCGGAAGTCGTGGCGATGCCTATCTGATGAGGCACGTCCATATAGTTGTCGAGGAAACCTTTGAAGGAGAACACTATCTCATCTATTCCAGTGAGGTTGACGGCAGGTGATACAAGACGTGAAGTTCCAACGAATGAAGGTCGCCAGTATAATTTTATCTCACCCGGGTCGCCGCCGGCTTGGTGTGTGGGCCATATCGACCAGTTTTCCGCGCCCTCGCCTGTTGTTGTCCATCCGGAAGGTATCTCATCTGTGTCGAATGTTTCTCTGATGTACGATGCTCTGCTTTGCGCTAATAATGAATACGAAAGCAATAATGACAAAAATAGAAGTAAAGATTTTCTCATTGATTTATTATTATTCAAACAAGGGTGCAAAGATAATAAAAGTCAACAGACAACGGACAACAGTCAACAGATTTTTTAAAAATGGAAAAACGAGAACCTTAAACTAATGCTTTTTAACTTTCATATACGTGTCACCAATAGCGATTATACATTACGCATTATGCATTATGAATTATGCATTAATGTGGGCGTTCCGGCTGCGCCGTCGGGCTTTCCGCTATATCTTTTCTCGCTCCGCAAGCTCCGCTCAAAAAGGATGCCGCTCCAATCCCTAACGCGGAGAGGCTACTGTAAAAAATAACTTCTTTAAATAAAAAAGGACGTATTCAATACGCCCTAATTATTGTGGACAAAGTCTGTTGACCGTTGACTGTTGTCTGTTGACAAAAAAAATAAAAGAATATGAACAAATCAATTATTTGGCAAGAAATAAGAAGTCACATCATTATCACTGTAGCGATCATAATCTCAGCTATCGGATGGACAGGGTTTCTCATCCCGAGTAATATGCTCGGCGGTGGTGTGACAGGTCTCGCCACCATAATCTATTGGGTTACGGGATTACCGACAGGTATCTCTATATTCGCTTTAAACGCAATTCTAATATTAATCGCATTCAGGTCTTTAGGAAGAAGATTCGCTTTAAGCACAATCTATTCCGTCATAGTGACATCTGTAGTGTTTTACATCCTGCAAGAATATGTCTTCTTAGCACCTATCATTGAAGATCGTTTTCTTTCGGCAGTGCTCGGCGCAGGATTGAACGGCGTGGCATGCGCTTTCATCTTCTTGGAAGGCAGCAGTACCGGCGGCACTGATATAATTGTCATGATGATAAACAAATACCGCAATATCACCTTAGGTCGTCTTACCTTATTTATTAACGTAGCTATCATCTCATGTTCTTATTTTGTCTTCAGAGATTTAGAACTCTTGATATACAGCTACGTCGGACTTATGGTAACAAGTTATACGATGGACCTGACAATGAACGGCAGCAAGCAATCGGTGCAGATGTTTATCTTCTCTCAGAAATCTGACGAAATAGCAGACAAGGTGGGAGAGGAAATTCATCGCGGTGTGACGATGATAAAAGGAACAGGATGGTACACTAAGACAGAAAACAATATTGTAATGGTCGTCGTGAGAAAGACCGAATCGCAACGTGTCATCAGGATTGTTAAACAACTCGACCCAACGGCTTTCGTGTCGGTCAATACCGTAATGGGAGTCTACGGAAAAGGC
>JAZNSO010000095.1:0-20011 GCA_045591245.1 Bacteroidales bacterium | reverse complement strand
CTGTCAACTTTCAACTTTCAATTTTCAACTTTCAATTTCTCAAAATCCTTCAAGGTTCATTGTCACTGTCGGAATCAATAATATTCCTCCTATTATGATAAGCAATAGGATAAACTTCCACGCCCATTTAAGCCACTTCTGATACGGAACTCTTGCCACGCCAAGAGCCGCGATAAGAACTCCTGATGTCGGTGTTATCATATTAGTAAAACCATCACCAAATTGAAACGCCATCACCGTGGCTTGACGGCAGACTCCTATCAGGTCGCTGAACGGAGCCATGATAGGCATGGTGATAGCAGCCTTGGCAGAACCCGATGGAATGACGACGTTGACGATAGTCTGTATTGCATACATAATCTCAACGGAAGCTATCTTGCCTAAGTCGGTCATCGATTTTGAAAGTCCGTATAAAATAGTGTCGATGATTCCGCCTTCCTGTAATATTATCACGATGCCGCCCGCGAGACCTACAACGACAGCAGCTGAAAGAATATCGCTCATACCTTCGATGAACAGCTTGGCTATCTCGTTGGCGGTCTTACCTATCGCGAGTCCGCTGGCTATTCCCATCACTAAGAACAAAGTCGCGATCTCCATCACATACCAGCCGTAGCCCATAACGCCGACGATAAGATAAAGAATAGTGTAAAGTAAAATTAACAATATGAAGTTATGTACTGTCTTTCTCATGGAAAGCGGTCCGACTATCGCAAACAAAACTGTCAATATTGGAATTACCGGTGCAGTAAAAGAAGCGTTGCCTACTTCTAAAGTCGTTGTCGGATAACAGAAAGAGAATATCGTCATCGCGATAAGAAGTGCGGCATAGACATACCAAGCACCTTTACATTTTATCGGTTCATATTCCTGCTGTCCTTCGATATTATGCGTTCTCCAATAAGCGTCTTCTTCATACATGATTGATGACTTCGGATTTTTCTTTACCTTCTTAGCATAAAGCAAGACGAAAGTTATCAGCACTATATTAAGTACAAACCAGCAGAATATTCTGTAGCCAATTCCTGAGAAGAGAGGCACTTCCGCGATTCCCTGGGCGATGCCGATAGTGAAAGGATTCAATATCGCGCCAGCGAAACCGACATGAGCCGCCACATAAACCATGCAGACTCCGACGATGGAATCGTAACCCATCGATATTGCTAACGGAATTATTATGATGATAAACGCGATACATTCCTCGCTCATCCCAAATACCGCTCCGAACAAACTGAAGAGCAGCATTATCAACACGATGATGATATTATCGACGCCGAGGAATTTAAATAATTTATAATTCTCTAATTTCTTCGTAAATTTCAGGAAAGAAAATATTCCCATATCGATGGCGTGGCTTTTATTCATGATCCAAAACGCTCCGCCGATGATGAGAATGAAAACTATTATTGAACTTTGTTTCTCGAAACCTTTGAATAAAGCCGAGAATATCTGCCATGTCTGAGGTTCGGAATCATATTCGCCTTGATATTCAGCGGGAAGTTCGTCTTGATAATAGAAGTTCATCTCCGTTGTTTCAGTTCCATCAACGACGACATTTTCCTTAATATAAAATCCGGGGGTCACAAACCACGTCATCATCGCTGCGATAATGATGATGAAGAATACTATTACAAATGTGTGTGGTACTTTTTTCTGTGCCATAAAATCTTTTTTTGCAAAAATAATGGTTTTATAGCATCAGTTGACAATTTGTCAAAATTAAAAATGGGGACTATTCATCCCCATTCTATATTGAAACTAAAAGTTAATCAAAGCATAAAGAAACTCATCAACACACCTGCTGCTACTGCCGAGCCGATGACTCCTGCCACATTAGGACCCATGGCGTGCATGAGGAGGTGATTTGACGGATCGTATTTCTGACCTTCCACTTGAGAGACGCGAGCACTGTCTGGCACTGCGGACACGCCGGCATTACCGATAAGCGGGTTAATCTTGTCGCCTTCTTTCAAGAAGAGGTTCATAAACTTAACACACATAATACCTCCTGCTGTTGCTATCATAAACGAGAGAGCTCCCAAACCAAATATCATCAACGATTCTTTGGTGAGGAAAACGTCAGCCTGCGTTGAAGCACCCACGGTGACACCCAACAATATTGTGACGATGTCGATGAGAGCGTTGCTTGCGGTATTGGCGAGTCGTTTTGTCACGCCGCTTTCTTTCAGCAAGTTACCGAAGAACAACATTCCCAGCAACGGCAATGCAGAAGGGCTTATGAATGTTGTCAGGAGAAGACCTACGATAGGGAAACAGATTTTCTCTGTCTTACTTACAGCGCGAGGCGGTTTCATATGTATTACGCGTTCTTTTTGCGTTGTAAGCAATCTCATAATAGGGGGTTGGATAAGCGGTACGAGAGCCATGTACGAATAGGCAGCGATAGCGATAGGACCCAGGAGATGAGGAGCCATCTTTGACGACAAGAAAATAGCTGTAGGGCCGTCGGCACCGCCGATGATACCTATAGCACCTGCTTCTCTAAGATCGAAACCGAGATATAAAGCACCGATGAAAGTAAGGAAGACACCTAACTGGGCAGCAGCACCTATTATCATAAGACGCGGCTGCGAAATCAATGAAGAGAAGTCTGTCATCGCGCCGATTCCCAGGAAAATCAGAGGAGGATAAATACCTTGTCGTACTCCGAAATAGAGGTAGTTCAACACCGAACCTTTCTGATATATGCCAGTCTGTATGTTCAAGGTGAAGGCTTCGTTGATAGTAGCCACGGCGCTTGTCTCGTTCATGCCTTCCGGCAATATTATAGCGCCTGAAGCGAGCATCTCGTTGAAACGGATTATAGCTTCATCAAGTTCAAGTTTAATATTCTCTCCTGAGAACAGACTGACCATCAATGCCTGAGCGTCTTGCAGGCTAGAATGCAGAGTACCTTGGTCGGCAAGTTCTTGAAGATGCGACAGTGCATCGTTGAGGTCAAAAGTGTAGGTTTGCAGGAATGGGATATTACCTATTATTATACCTGTGCCAATTGGTATCAGGAGCATAGGTTCGAACTCGAACTTTATAGCCAGGAATATAAAAATAAACGCAACAAGAATCATAATGATGTTGCCTCTTGTTGCGTTTTTAAAACCTGTAAAAGCTATGAAATTATACAATCCGTCGGCGAAATCCTGACCCACGGTAGTTTCTTCACTTACCGGAGTCATTGTCACCTCGGCAATTGTATCTGTGAAGACGCGCTCAGCCATTGCTTCATTAGATGTCACAAGAGCATGAAGCACGAACAACACAGCTACAAGTGCAAGTATGACAAAGGATTTTCTTTTTATTGCATTTGACTTAGGTTTCATAACAAAAATATTAACCTATTATAGCCAAAACTGCACCTTGAAGAACATTATCGCCTACTCTGACTTTAATATCTTTTATTACGCCATCAACTTCTGCGAGGAAGTTGTTTTCCATTTTCATTGCTTCATACATTAAGATTTTGTCGCCACGTTTGACTTGGTCGCCAACGTTGACGAATATCTGCATGATAGTACCTGGAAGCGGAGCCACTGCCTTAACGCCGTTAGCGTCTGTTGCTGCTGCGGCTTTAGGAGCGTCATTTTTAGGAGCTGCTGCCGGACGTGGAGCTGCTACGACAGGTTTCACTTCCTCTTTCTCGCGCTCTACATCAACTTCATATTGTGTACCATTGACAACGACTTGTGCCTTGTCGCCTTCAAAGCTCTGTACTTCTACTTCGTATTGTTTTCCACTTATAGTGAACTTAAATTTTTTCATGATTAATATCTGTTTAAATTGTTTATTCCTAAAATTTTAGAACTCCATGGTGAGGTATAACGAGTCTGTGCTCTCTTGATGGTGAGCTTGCCCGACTCTTCATCATGAACTTCCATCGACATTGACAATGCCAAACCTATTGCTACGATGACATCGTCATTAACATTATTTTTAGAAGTCTTCATATCTATGTTATTATTCGCTTCAACTTCTACTTTCTTGTCTTTCTTGAAGATAGATTTCCAATCTATGTTAATAAGCTTTAACAATCCTGAAAAGACCAAATACAATACCACCAATGCTGTTATGACTATCAAGAAGCCACTTATGGTAACGACCCAGCCTTTAACTTGAAAACCTTCCTGTATTGCTAATAAAGACAAATATAAAGTATTCATTGACTTAATTTTTTAAAGTGGAATATTACAATGTTTCTTAGGAGGATTTGTATCTTTCTTAGTTTCTAAAGCTTGTAAAGCTCTGATTATGCGGAAACGTGTGTTGCGAGGTTCGATAACGTCGTCGATATAACCGAACTTAGCAGCGTCGTAAGGATTAGCGAATTTATCGCGGTAATCTTGTTCTTTTTTAGCTACGAGTTCAGCGCGTTCTGCAGGGTCAGCGATAGCGGATATTTCTTTACCGTCGAGGACTTCTACAGCACCTGATGGACCCATAACTGCGATTTCTGCTGATGGCCATGCGTAGTTGATGTCAGCTCTGAGTTGTTTGCAGCCCATAACCAAGTGAGAACCGCCGTAAGATTTACGTACTGTGACAGTGATTTTTGGAACTGTAGCTTCGCCGTATGCGAACAACATCTTTGCGCCGTGAGCGATGATGCCGCCATATTCTTGTACTGTACCAGGTAAGAATCCAGGAACGTCAACCAATGTAACAATAGGAATATTGAAAGCGTCGCAGAAACGGACGAAACGTGCGCCCTTACGTGATGCGTTGATGTCTAGAACACCAGCGAAATAAGCTGGATTGTTAGCTACGATACCGACAGGCATTCCGTTGAAGTGAGCGAAACCGACGATCAAGTTTCTTGCGAAGTCTTTGTGTACTTCCAAGAATTTGCCATCATCGACGATAGAATGAATGATATGTTGCATATCGTAAGGTTTGTTTGGATTATCAGGGATAATCTCGTTCAAAGAATCATCCTTACGGTCGATTGGGTCGTCTGTTGGTCTGAATGGAGGTTCCTCCAAGTTATTTTGTGGGAGATAAGAGATAAGGTCTCTGATAAGTTGCAAACCTTCTTCTTCTGTTGCTGCCATAAATTGGCTCACGCCAGATTTTTGGTTATGAACGAGAGCACCGCCCAAATCTTCTGTACTTACATCTTCACCTGTAACAGTCTTAACAACTTTTGGACCTGTGAGGAACATATAACTGTTTTGTTCTGTCATCAAGATGAAGTCGGTCAATGCAGGTGAATAAACAGCACCGCCGGCGCAAGGACCGAAGATTGCTGAGATTTGAGGAATCACACCTGAAGCATTGATATTACGTTGGAAAATCTCTGCATAACCAGCAAGACTTCTTGAACCTTCTTGAATACGAGCGCCACCAGAGTCGCAGATGCCGATTACTGGAGCACCGACTTTCATAGCTTGGTCCATGACCTTGCATATTTTTTTAGACATTGTTTCTGACAATGAACCTCCGAAAACTGTAAAGTCTTGTGCGTAAACATAAACAACGCGGCCTTCTATAGTACCATAACCTGTCACAACGCCATCGCCGAGATATTGTTGTTTGTCAAGACCGAAGTCTGTAGTACGATGAGTTAAGAACATGTCAAATTCTTCGAAACTACCTTCATCGAGCAACATATTGATGCGCTCACGAGCAGTATATTTTCCTTTGGCATGTTGTGAATCAATGCGTTTCTGTCCGCCACCTAAGCGAGCCTGTTCACGCTTGTCTAACAATTCTTGAATTTTTTGTTCAATTACCATGATATTAATGTTAAATTGATTTTACTAATATAGATTATTTGTTTTTGTCTTCACAAAGTTCTGTCAAGACTCCGCATGTTGATTTTGGATGCAAGAATGCGATGCTCAATCCTTCTGCTCCACCACGTGGTGCCTTGTCGATAAGACGGATGCCAGCAGCTTCTGCTTCAGCCAATTGACCTTCAATATTTTCAACAGCAAAAGCAATGTGATGCATTCCACCTTTACCATTATTCTTTTCGATAAAAGATGCGATTGTACTTTCTGGTGATGTTGGTTCCAATAATTCTATCTTGGTCTGACCAATTTTAAAGAAAGCAGTCTTTACTTTTTGATCTACGACTTCTTCAATGTTATAACATTTTGTACCAAGAAGTGTTTCAAAAAATGGAATAGATTCTTCTAAACTTGTTACAGCTATTCCAATGTGTTCAATATGAGTTGGATTCATAATAACGTTATTTTAAATTAAAAATTCGAATTTCGATACAAAAATAACTTTTTTTTTAAAATTTGAAAGAGAAAATTTATAAAAAATGTACGTTTTGATATCTTATTGTATATTTTTACTTTTTCAACAACTACTTTCTCAAAAAATTAGTACTTTTACAAACCGAATTATTAAAACAAATATCAAATCATGAAATACATTTTCACACTCTTACTGACAATATGTCTTGCTTTTACATCGTATTCAAAATCAAATGAAATAGGCGATAATATCGATGTTTCTCACTACGAAATCCATCTCAATGAAATCAACATCGCTGAGAGAACAATCGATGCTACTACAACAATAACTTTAAAGACTTTGTCATCTATCGACAAAATTGAATTTGAACTTAAATCTCTAACTGTGACTTCCGTCACCTCCAACGATGTTGACGTTAACGATTTCTCACAAGATGCCGACGTTTTAAGCATCGAATTAGATGCTTCTGTTCCATCAAACAGTACTATCTCATTGACCATCAATTATAATGGAAACACTTTCAATGAAAATTGGGGCGGAATACATTGGAGCGACGACTACGTTTATAATTTAGGTGTAGGCTTTGACAGCCAGCCTCATAATCTCGGTAAGACATGGTTCCCTTGCGTGGACAACTTCACCGACAAAGCATCTTACGATTTATATATCACGATACCTAACGACATGCTTTCATCGTGCGGAGGTCTTCTCACCGAAACCTATAACAACGGCAATGGCACTAAGACCGACCATTGGGTTGTAAATCAGGAGATTTCCACATATCTCATCTCGTTTGCAATCGGCAATTTTGTTTTATGGGAAGACACTTATCAAGGTCTAGAAAGAGAAATTCCTATCAATGTTTATGCAAAACCTAATCAAATCGACAAAGTTGAAGCCACTTTCACAAACACAAAGGCTTTCGCAGCTTTCTTCGAAGACAAATTCGGGCCCTATCCATTCAATAGAATTTCGTATGTAAGCACGAATCTCGGATGCATGGAACACGTTGACAACGTTGCACTTTCAAGTTCTTTGATAACAGGAACTTCCAATATGAACAGTGACTTTTTCATTTCACATGAAATGTCGCATTCATGGTTTGGAAACAAGGTGACTTGCGCCAATGCCGGCGAAATGTGGCTCAACGAAGGTTTTGCTACTTTCTGCAACAATTATTATTTCACGGAATTTTATGGCGACGACTTCTATTTTGAAGAAATGGGCAAACTTATCGATGACATTATCATGTCGTGTCATGCCACTGAAGGCTGGCATCCATTGAACGCTCTTCCTTTGGACATCACATACGGAACGACAGCCTACGACAAAGGCGCAGTGGTGGTTCACACCTTGATGAATTATCTCGGCAGAGAGACTTTCAACGATGCGATAAAATATTATCTCAACAAATTCGATTCAAAAGCAGCATCTTCTGAAGATTTACGCGACGCACTGACAGAAGCAACTGACATTGACATGAGCGGTTTCTTCGATGCGTGGGTCTTTACTCCGGGCAGCCCTGCTTATTACGTACAACATTTCTCAACAGAACCTAACGGAGACAAATTCGATGTTCATATCACCATGAACCAAGATCATAGAGGAGCAGAACATATTGGCGACAATGTAAGATACGAGGTGACTTTCGTTGACAATGACTGGAACACACACAGCGAAATGCTTGCATGGGACGGAGAGTCTGCAACAATAACAAAAACCATTGACTTTGAACCTGTTGCTATATTCTGCGACTATCAAAACAAATTCGCAGATGCATGCCACGCAAAAACCTACATCCTGAAAAGCAAAGGCAGCAAAGACTTCGCCGATGCAAAATTCAAAGCAACGGTAGAAGAAATAAGCGACTCTACATTATTACGTATTGAACATCACTGGGTTGGACCTAAAACAAACGGAGAAATTCCTGAAGGACTTACAATTTCTTCCGACCGCTACTGGACAATTCATCGACTCGATAAAGGCGAAGCAATCATAAAGGGCGAATTTCAATATCACAACAACAACACTTACGACGCAAATCTTTTCACAAACGAAAATGATTCTATCGTACTTTTATACCGTCCTGACGGCTCAAAAACATGGCAATCAATCGACTACACAATCCAAAGCATGAATAATTTCGGAAGAATGACAATCGACAACATTCAAAGCGGAGAGTATGTCTTGGGAATGTGGGACGAGGAACACGCCGCTATAAACGAAAATAATTCCGACCTTAATATCAATATTTATCCCAATCCTGCAAAAAACGAGATAAATATCGATTTAAAAAAGGAAATTCAAGGACAGCTGACGATTACGAATCAATTGGGACAAATCGTAAAAAAACATAAGATTGACGGAAATGAAATGAAATTAGACATCACGAACATCCCGTCAGGAATTTATCATGTAAACATCATTGACAAAAAAGGCAAGCTGATAACAAGCGAGAAAATTGTCAAATAAGACTCCCGAATAAAGAAAAGAACTTTAAGACGAATCCTAAAGTTCTTTTCTTCATTTATGCAAACCATTAAAACATCGGCAACTGATAAATGAATCCTAACGAAACACGATTTGTGCTGTAGTCTTCATGACCAACGGCAATTTCTTCATACATATAATGACGTCCGACGTATGTGAGGAAGAAATGCAAGTTGCTTTCCATCGGATAATATTCGATTCCGCCAAGATAACCTAAGGACGTGCGATATTTACCTTCTTCAATTGCTGGATAATGCAAAGGATAACCATGTGTCGTTGAAGCTGTTTCGTACATGCCTTTTACGAAAACATTCCATTTGTCTGCAAAACGATAATTCAATTTTGTAACTACTGAAAAATATGCAGCATCCATAACATTATGACCATTATATTGTCCCACAATACTTGTTACAATTCCACTCCTGTCGATAGCGTCGCTTGAATACATGAAGTCTAAGTACATATTGAACTTACCGAGTGTCAATTCATTACCGAGAGCGAAGTAATATAAGTTCTTGCCTTCAGCCTGACTCATGATAGATGCCGACCAACGTGTCTTGTAAATATTAGCGAAATTGCCGTTCCAGTTCAAAGTATAAACCAAAGGAAGTTTTGAAGGAATAGCATCTATATATTCACCGAAGCAACCCATCACTGGATTGAACTCGCCATACATGCTATAAAAATCGCCATTCAAGCTATTCAAGACTTGGAAGTTAAGTTGTTGTCCTTCCATGAAATCGTAACCTATATTGATACCTGTCATGAAGTTGCTCATATATTCTATCATGTCGCTGTATTCATAAATCTCGATTGGGTTAGCATCGAACTCGAATCCGCCGTAAGCTGCACATTGTTTACCAGCGAAGATGGAGAACTTATCACCTAATTTTACTCCGATGCCAGCGATGTCGATAGAAGTAGGAAGGTTGTCGATATTGTCGCCGCCATTGTTAGGACGGTTGAGACGTTGACGCCAGCGATATGAAAGCCATTCATTGACATTGCCTTTAGCCTCGATACGAAGCTGACGCATATTGAACTTGCCGTAATCGAAGCCGTTGTCGTTGAACATAGCATCGAAGCTGCCGTTCATGTTCATGTAAAGATTGAATTTGTCTGTCTTCTTCTTTATGCCACTGACTTCTTCAAATAAAGATGTGTTCGATCCTTTAGAGAGAGACAATTCCTGAGCGTTTACTCCAATAACGCATAAAGCGACAATTAATAATGTTAAAAGTTTTTTCATAATAAAGATTATTTGAATTCATAATTCATAATGCATAATTCATAATTGTTTGAAACTCTTGATTATGCATTGTGAATTATGAATTATGAATTAATACTCATTAAAATATTCCTGTATTTCTTGCCAGTCGTTTGTTTTTGTCAAGGCGAGCATCAATAAGATACGAGCTTTCTGTGGATTAAGTTGTTGTGATGCTACGAATTGATATGCAGCGTCATCGACTTCGTTATCTAATGTGCTTGGTCCTGTTGGGACGCGTGATGAACGAACTACCTGGATTCCGTTTTCGCGGGCTTTTACTAATACCGGGAATATGTCTTTGTGGATGTTGCCGTTGCCTACACCAGCATGAATGATGCCTTGATAACCATTTGCTAACATTGGTTCAACCATGTCGGCATTGCCACCAGCGTGACTGTAAACGATACCGACTTTAGGGAGCTTGTCTAATTTATTGACGTTGAACACTGATTCCTTTGTGTGTTTCTTAAGTGGCTCCTGGTTATAGAAGACCTTGCTGTTGAATACGTATCCGAGTGCGCCGGCGTTAGGAGCCTGGAAAGTATCTACACCTGTGGTGTGCATCTTGGTCACGCTTTCTGCTCCGAGGATCTTGTCGTTCATAACTACGAGAACGCCTTTGCCTTTTGATTCAGGAGCTGCTGCTGTAACAACAGCATTGTAAAGATTACGAGGTCCGTCGGCGCTGATAGCCGTTGAAGGACGCATCGCACCAACCAAGACTACAGGTTTGTCGCTATTAACAACGAGGTTTAAGAAATAAGCAGTCTCTTCCATAGTATCTGTGCCGTGAGTGATGACGATGCCGTCGACATCTTTGTCTTTTAACAACTCGTTGATTCTCTTAGCTAAGATAAGCCATACTTCGTCGCTCATATCTTGAGAACCGATACGTACAACTTGTTCTCCTTCAACATTAGCGATGTCTTGTAATTCAGGAACGGCTTCCAACAAAGTAGCGATAGCGACTTGACCAGCGGTATAATTTGTTGATGTTGAAGAACCACCTGAACCAGCGATAGTTCCGCCAGTTGCAAGGATGCGGATGTTTGGCTTTTGAGCAAAAGCGATAGTTGCAGTCATCAGCAAAGCAACCATCATAAGAGTCAATTTTCTTAATGTTTTCATAAAAGTTATTTTAAATTATTAATGTTTCAAACGTAGAAATTGTTTTATTCTTATTTGTATTTTGTTAAAAAATGATAATCATGTAGGGACGCGGCATGCCACGTCCGTACATGTGTGTCATCAGAACAAATAATTAAACCCAATATACATTCTCAATCCATTGCCGTCTCTTGCGTCAAGCGCTTTTGCGGCTTCAGCGGAGATGATGAAATTTTTGTTCATGATTATCTTAAGTCCGCAACCGGCAGAAGTGTGTATGCCTTCTTTCTCGCCGCTATATATTGGATCGATAAGAAACCCCTCGTTGACATCATAGTTTTCTCTCAATAAATCCCAAGCCTGTTCTTGTTCTTCAAGACGGAAACTTTGCGTCACCATGCCAGCGTCAAAGAATGGGTTGAGAGCTATGTTCCAGTTTTGGTTGATAAATTGGAATTTTAATATTTTCCAACGTATCTCAGCATTAAGCCAAGCATAACCTTGACCAACGACTCTGTTTCTGTTTATACCCCTGACAGAATTACTTCCGCCCATGGCATCTGTCGACATCTTTTTATAAAACAACATATTAGAGTTGAACATCGCATAATAAGGAATCTCACCAGCGACGACATTCTGTGTTACGATACGATATGCAAAAGTGAGATTATCTTTTACAATAGGAACATAATGCTGCCATACCGCATTGAAAGTTAGATGACTATAACCATCACCATCAATAAAGTCAGGAGCTCCTGTTAAAGTAGCTTCAAAATAAGCACCTTTTGTAGGGTCGCTGTCATGGTTTTTAGAATCGTAGATGAAAGCGAGTTTGAGTTGAGTAACGTTACCGCCGTCGGCTTCGTTTTCTCTGATAAGACCGCTAAGACAATAGATGTCGTACAATGTAACAACATCTCCATATTTATCAATGTTGAATTTACCCATGTCATAATTGAAATAACTCAAGCCAAATCCGTAATACAAATGCTCACCAAAACCAAATTGACGGCGCAAACTTGAATTGAATCTGAACTGATTACGATTCATTAAATAAAATGTGGTCTTCCCCTTAGCAACTGGCATAAGGTCATTGAAGAAAAATAATTCCTCAGGTCGATCATTTTCCCATGCAGAAAGACGAGGGAAAAAAGGAGAAGCATAGCCGTTGAATCCGTAAAACTCGAAACGTTTGTCGGTGAAGTAACCGGCATCGACGAAAAGACGTGAGTTTGGAAGAAGGTTGTAGAAATCGCCATAGAAACGAAGATTGACAGAACCTTTGGTATAAGCCGAGACTTCGAGGTTCATCTTGTAATCGAATTTTGGATAACGTGATCCGTCGCCGTAATTGAAAATATCGACACAAGCACCGTATTGAAAGCCGAGGTCGGAGTTATACCCCACTACGGGCAGCGGACCGAAATTCCAGCCTTTCTTAATCAATTCGCCTTTTTCATTATAAATCTTTTCTTTCTTTTTTTTCGAATTGTTATCATTATTCTGTGCTTGCAACACAAAGGACATCAGCAATATCGACAATAGTCCTAACATTTTTATACTTCTTTTCATAACAATATTTAATGTTTATTTTTAGTTTTTATATTGAAAATATATTCAAAAAAAATGTATTTTTGTTCTGCTAAGCAAAAGTAAAAAATATTTGATATGGAACAACGAAATAATGAACAAAATAGTGTTATTTTTTCCGTCGCGGAGATTTTAGGTAAAATGTCTAATCAAGTCAGTTTTTTGATAAGAAACAAAAAACTCATGAACCAGCTTGACGTTGATATGCTTATGGAGAATACCCGAAAATTATACGACGCTTTGTGCTCCGTAAGATGCATAATGGATACTGACTCTGTACCTATGGAAATAGAGAATGAAACGACAGAATCTTCCAACGATAATGTCATCGAAAATATTGAGAATGAAGAAGATTTAGAGATTAATGACAACTTAGAAGAAAATGAAGAATCTGTAGAAGCAGAAAGTGATGAAGGTTTCGGGGAAGATGAAGATTCTGAAGAAGTTGAAAATGACGAAGATTTTGAAGATGAAGATGATTCCGAGGAAGATGAAAATTACGAAGATTTTGAAGATGAAGACGATTCTATAGAAGAGATTTCAGAACCAACACCAACAATTACTATTAAAACCGTTCCTGCCGAAAATAAAGAAGACAGCGGCATCAGGGCATATAGGAAAGTCAACAACGAGCATATAACTCTCGGCGATGCTTTAGAAAAGGCAGAAGATGACAGTCTCGCAGCTCGTTTGCAGAAAAAACCAGTCAAAGACCTCACAACTGCCATCGGCATCAACGATAAATTCTTATTACTTAATGAGTTGTTCAACGGTAGCATGGAGAAATACAACAAATCGATAAGAACGTTGAATAACTTCTCGACATATTTAGGCGCGAAGACATACATGGGCGAACTCCAGATAGAATTCCAATGGGATTGTGAGTCAGAAGCGTATAAGAAATTAAGCGATTTAGTGGAAAGAAGATTTATATAAACCTGAGAATCTGAGAATCTGAAAAACTGAAAAATTTTCAGATTCTCATATTTTCAGATTTTCAGATTTAAATAAAAATGAAATTATATTTAGTACCGACACCGATAGGAAATTTAGAAGACATCACTTTGCGAGCATTACGAATTTTGCGCGAAGAAGTTGACGTTATTTTAGCCGAAGACACTCGTACCAGCGGCAATCTTTTACGTCATTACGACATAAGCAAACCGATGTCGGCGTTTCATATTAACAACGAACATAAAGTCGTCACGAGTTTTGCAGAGCGAATTCTTGCTGGCGAGAAGATGGCTCTTGTGACAGATGCTGGCACTCCAGCGATATCGGACCCTGGGTTTCTTCTTGTAAGAGAATGCATCAGACTCGGCGTAGAAGTCGAATGTCTTCCAGGGGCAACAGCCTTCGTCCCAGCTCTCGTCAATTCAGGACTCTCTGCCGACCATTTCATCTTCGAAGGTTTCCTACCTCATAAAAAAGGTCGCCAGACTAAAATAAACGAAATAGCAAAAAACAATTATACTACAATACTTTACGAATCTCCATTCCGTCTCGTCAAGACTTTACAACAATTGTCGGAGGTCTGTGGCAGCGAGAGAAAAGTGTCGGTAGCTCGCGAACTCACTAAAATCTACGAAGAAAATGTCAGAGGTTCGCTCGCCGAAGTAATAGAATATTTCAGCAAAAAAGAAGTGAAAGGGGAAATCGTCATAATATTAGAAGGAATAGAATAACAACAAAACACATAAGCTATGAGAATCAAATCATTACTACTAGCATTTTTGCTACTCGGAGTATCTTCTTTATTTGCTGCTCCATTTCAAAACGTAAAAAAAATATTGACACAACCCGACGGGACACAACTCCACTGCTTCGCTTCAGGCGACGAGTTTTATAATCGTCTCCATGATGCCGACGGATATACTATCGTCCAAGCTCAAAATGGATATTTTGTCTATGCAACATCCGACGCTAGAGGCAATATCATTGCTACTCAGCATATTGCTGGAAAAACAAATCCTAAAGCACTCGGTTTGGAGCCTAACATCGTCATCTCGCAAAGCGAATACCAGAAGAGACGCGACGCGATGAAAGTCCCGGAGACAAGGCTCAGCAACGACCTTAACCACGGGGTGTACAACAACTTGGTCGTTTTCATTAAATTCAAGGGCGACAACGACTTCACAACAACGAAAACCGAAATAGACTCCATGTTCAACTACAATGGATATTACGACATTTCCATGAACAACTATTTCAAGAAAGCCACTTATAACCAATTGTCAATGGTGTCGTATTGCTATCCTTTGCCAGAAGACGATAAGGTCATCGCATACGAAGACATCTATCCAAGAAATTATTATCAGCCATACAACGAGACTACAAATCCAGAAGGTTATACAAATCAAGCGGAACGCGAATTCCCTCTTTTGAAAAGAGCCATCGAGCACATCGCTGATTTTGTTCCAGACACTTTGAACATCGACCGCGACAACGACGGCTATATAGACAATGTCATCTTTGTCGTAAAAGGCAACGTTGGCGACTGGTCCGACTTGCTCTGGCCTCACATGTGGTCGATGTACGGCGAAGATGCCTACATCAACGGCAAGAAAGTAGGAACTTTCAACTTCCAATTGGAGACATCTTCATATTTCACTGTATCAACATTATGCCACGAGATGTCGCACTCACTTGGATTCCCTGACTTATATCACTATAATTATGGAACAAGTCTTTCTCCATCAGGACCTTGGGATTTGATGTGTGGAAACACCAATCCTCCTCAACATTCGTCAACATATATGAAATACAAATATGGAACATGGATTGATGAAATTCCTGAGATAGGTTACGGAACTTACACAATCGAAGCGAATTCATGGGAAGGCGGAAGAAGAAATTGCTACAAAATACCTTCATCGCATCCTAAGCAATTCTATCTTTTGGAATACAGAAACAAAAGCAACTTCTTCGAGAGAGGACTTCCTAACAGCGGACTGCTGATTTACAGAATCGACACTCGCTATCACGGATGCGCCGACTATAACGGTTCCAATACATTTGACGAGGTTTATATTTTCCGTCCAGGAGGAAGACCGACACAAGACGGCAGAATACACAGCGCAGCTTTCAGCCAAGAAGAAGGAATGACGACATTCAATTACGACACCGACCCATATCCATTCCTTAACAAGAATCAGGAAGATCTGACATTCAACATCTGCAACATCTCGACAAGAGGCGACCAGATGACCTTCACATATTGCCCTGTCGATGTCGAAAACGTTCCACAAAACCTTGCTGTCAATGTAAATGCCAACGAAAAAATCGTTGAATTGAAATGGGACATCAACGAACATGCCGAGTCTTATAATATTTACAGAGACGATAGCATAATAGCAAATGTGACGGAAAATCATTTCAACGACATCATCACCAACGACCTTTCAGGCTATCATAAATATCATATCACCTCATTATCAGGCGATGACGAGTCATATCGTTCTAACGAAAAAGAAATCGTATTAGGTAATTTTACAGAATACATTATTAATATGACCACCACAGGCGGCAATGGATGGCAAGGTGGAGAGATAACAGTCTCTTTCGATAACGCAATGAAAGACAGATATTTCACAATTTATTCAGGATACGAAAAAGAAAGCAGCATCGTTGTTCCTGAAGGAGTTGAGGTTACATTTTCTTGGACTCCAGGTTGGGATGACACAGAATGTTCTTTCACAATTTCCAACAACGGCGAAATCGTCTACACCTCGTCACAACTGCAAGAAGGCGTCTTCGCACAATTCATGACGTCAGGCGGAAATGTCTGCATCACTCCTGAAAACCTTAGTGCGGAAGTAGATGGAAACAATGTGATACTCGCTTGGTATTCAATCGTGGAAAGTCAGAATTACGCCATTTTGCGCAACGAGGAAATCATCGCTGAAAACATTAAGACTAACTATTTCATTGACAATGACATTCCTGCTTCAGGCACATACCAATATTGCGTAAAAAGCATGAATGGAGAAGATATGTCAAGACCTTCAAACGTCGAGACAATCAGTGTGATACGACTTAATTACGAAAAGTTAGCCTTAGAATCTAAAGTTGAAAACGAAAAAGTCACGCTCAACTGGAGAGCTCCTAAGGCTTATGAAAGCACAATGAGATATGACAATGGTAATTACACCACCAGTGAAGGTTCGAGTAGCCATAACTGGGGTATCAGGATTCCGTCAGAAAAGTTAAAATTATTTAACAATATAGACATTTCTTCCATAGAGATTTTCGATGCCTGCAACACAAAATATACATTCAAGATTTATAACGGCGAAAACGTACACGACAGCACACTTCTTTATTCAGAACTATTCGAGACTAACAAAACAAACTCTTTCGTCAGATTCGAATTAACAGAGAAAGTGCTGTTCGACAACGAGAAAGACCTTTGGATTATCGCGAAAGCATCGGGCGGCAACAAACCAATTCCATGCGGAGATTTCACCGGCGACCCTAACAGCAATCTCATCAAGGCTGGAGCATCATGGACTAGCGCATCAGAATACAATCTAAATTACTCTTGGTTATTAAGAGCTTACACATCTTCGGCAGAAATAATAAACGAAAATGTAACATACAATGTGTATCGTAACGATGAGATAATCGCATCAGAACTGACATCTCCAGAATATGTTGACAACAACATAAACGGTGAAGTATGCTACAAAGTAGAGGCAGTCATTGACGGTTCAGTCATTTCCGTATCCGACAAAATATGCCATTCGATAGAAACCATCCCTCAAGATCCAATCTCACCTAAAATAACCAGCAGTCACATCAACATCAAAGCAAAAGACATCATCAACATCAAGATTGTAAGCGTGACAGGTGCTGTTGTTTATAATAACAATACTAATAATCAAGAGGTTACAATAGATGTAAGGAATCTAAGAAGCGGCGTTTACGTTGTTCAGGTAACAACCAAAACGGAAACATTTACCGAAAAAGTAGTCGTGGTATTTTAATGTATAAAGTTTATGTCAACATTGGGTAAAATCATAAATTATCTTACTATTGCGGCATTTCTTTTCCTTATGGTATTTCGTATGGAGAACGAAGATACGCCAGCAAGCGAATCGCAGGATCCGAAGTACAATTTCACATTATCTTTAGAGGAAGCTTTAGAGTATTATCCTGAAGCTGATAGCGTTGCATTAGACGATGTCGCACTTTATAATATTTATAATAAAGGGAATTATATTGGCAGAGTCGTCAACACTTCGCCTTTCAGCGATAATATCTACGGATATAACGGAACCACACCTCTGACGATTTATCTCAATGAAAATGACATAATTACTGAAGTTAGGATATGTGAAAACAGAGAAAGCCGCGGATATTTGAACAAAGTCATAAACAGCGGTTATCTGGATATGTGGGACGGACTTAGTCCGAAGGAAGCTGTAAAGCACCAAGTCGATGCCGTTAGCGGATGCACTTTCACTTCTGTCGCCATTGCTCAATCGCTTCAGGCAAGAATGGAAGACCTTTCAAAACAAAGCAAACGTCTTTTCACCTGGGATTGGAACTTGTTCATACGACAAATATGCATTCTCATCGTAACGACACTTGCCCTGATTTGTTTCTCCAACCCTAAGAAAACAAAGAAATTACGTCTGATAACATTATTATTATCCATCGGCGTCTTAGGTTTATGGACAAACAGTCTGCTGTCGTTGGCTTTATTCTGCAACTGGCTCACCAACGGCATTTCTTTAGCGTTACAAATACCGATATTTGTAATAGCAGCGATTTCAATACTATTGCCTTTGTTTACGAAGAAATCTTTTTATTGCCAATATTTATGTCCTTTCGGAGCGGCACAAGAATTCGTCGGGATGATTCCTGTAAAGAAATTAACAATTCCCGCTAAGTTATTCAAAATCTTTGCTTTATTAAGAAAGATAATATTACTTATCTTGGTGATGTTATTCGCTTTCGGAACAGGATTAGACTTGTCTGTTTACGAGCCATTCCCTATCTTCAACTACCAATCGATAGGATTCGGTGTCGCAATATTCGCTGCCATCATACTAATCACGTCAATCTTCGTAAAAAAACCTTGGTGCAATTATTTATGTCCGACTGGAACTTTGTTAGAAAGCTTCAGAAATCTAAGATAAGAATTTCTTAGAGAGTCTCTTCCTTATCGGCTCGTCGTATAACTTCAAGCAGGCGTATGCTAAAACGATGCATACTGTCAATACCAATATCACCATCTGCCATGTCTCAGCGAGAGTGAAATATTGATTTTTGATGAGCCATGCGTAGAAGACATACATCACAGGATAATGCACTATGTAAAGAGGATAAGAAAGGTCGCCAAGGAATTTGCTGAGTTTTAACGTGAAGTTAGATTGCGCATTGTCGCTCGAAGCTGCAATCCATACAATGAGAGGAAACACAATCATAATGCAAGCAAGCTCGTAGATTCCGTTAACGCTGATGTTGCTTGTCTTTGGGAAATATGGAACTGAGAAAAGCGCAAACAGAATTATTATCGAAATCCAGAAAATATTTTTGGTGAAGAATGTCTTTTGACCTTTGACTTTAGACTTTTGCCTGAAGTTTCTCGCCATCAGCATACCGAGTGTAAAAGGAAACATCATTCTCAATAATCCTCCGAAGAAATTGACAGCGTCTAAGGTCCAGCCGATGCCTATCATATCGTAGCCCGAGATGTCGAAGGTGACGAACCAGATCCACAATATTCCTGTAACGCCGACGAGAAGACCGAGCATTTTATTAGAGAGTTTTCTGATGAAGAGAGCGTATAATATGTTACCGATATATTCAAAGAAAAGCGACCAACTCGGTCCGTTGAGCGGGAACATCTCAGCATTGCCGCGGATGTCGTAACTCGCTCCAGGATAAGCAGGAATGAAGAATAACGTCAGGACGAAAGCTATCAAGGTCCAATGAAGCGGTGTAGAAGAGCCGTCCCATTTCACGCCACCTTGAATGAAGAAACATATCAAGCCGATGAACGCTCCCATCACCAACATTGGATGCAGACGAATCAGACGACGCTTGAAGAATGATTTTAGACTCATACTCTGACCCTGACTCTGACTCTGAACTTGGTGACTTGGTGACCTTCTCCATCTGTCGTCGTATGCGTAACTGATGACGAAACCTGATAACAAGAAGAAGAAATCTACGCCAAGATGTCCGTGATTAAAGGTCTCTATGACAGAACCTTTAGCGAAGGCAAAACCTTCGAAGACGTGATACCATAAGACCATAAGAGCCGCCACGCCACGAAGTCCGTCTAACAGAATATAATGAGGTTTGGTGTCGGCGAAACCAACAGAA
>JAZNSO010000094.1:0-5385 GCA_045591245.1 Bacteroidales bacterium | reverse complement strand
CACATTGGCATCATCATCAATGTCGATGTTGTAAATCAATCCTAATTTGTATATGTCAACCGGAATCTCAGGGTCATAAATACTACCCAAAACCGCAATGATTCTTTCCTTTAACAAATCTTTTTCTTCAGCTGTCATTGGTTCTTTCTTTTTAAATAATCCCATTTTTTTTAAGTTTATAGTTCATAGTTTATAGTTGATAGTAGTTGAAAGTTGATAGTTGTTTAGTTTAAAAGTTTATAATTATCAACTCACAAAGCATCAACTTCAAAACTATAAACTTTAAAAACTGACTATAAACTATTAACTATCAACTATAAACTTTACTTCGCATTAAACACTTCCGCGTAAAGCATCATCTGTTTCACCATGCTCAACAATCCGTTGGAACGGGTAGGAGAGAGGTGTTCTTTCAATCCTATCTCGTCCAAGAAACTCATGTCGGCTGCTATGATGTCGCTCGGCTTCTGTCCTGATAACACCTTTATTAATAAGTTGATTATGCCTTTCGTAATAACTGCATCACTATCGGCACTGAAATAAATTTTGCCGTCTTCTAACTTGGCGTGCAACCAGACTCTCGACTGACATCCGTTGATAAGGTAGTTGTCGTTACGATACTTAGCATCGATGATAGGACAATCTTTTCCCATCTCGATGAGCATCGCGTATCTGTCCATCCAGTCGTCGAACATTGAAAATTCTTCAACGATAGAATCTTGTATCTCTTTTATTGTCATTTCTTAATATATTTTATCTTAACATATTAGCAGCTCTTTCTACAGCTTTAATGAAAATATCAATCTCTTCTGTCGTGTTATATACTGCAAACGAAGCTCTTACCGTTCCAGGAATGTCGAAGAATGTCATCACAGGTTCAGCGCAATGATGTCCCGTCCTCAAAGCTACGCCCATTTTATCGACGATAGTTCCTAAGTCGTAAGGATGTATTCCGTCGATTAAGAATGAAACCAAGCCGCTTCTCTTCGGTGCCTGACCAATGAATCTTATCCCTTCGATTTTTGAAAGTCTCTCTACAGCATAATTGAGAAGATATTCTTCGTATTCTTCAACGGCTTTTCTGTCGAGACTTTGAATGAATTTCACTGCTGTCTCAAGTCCTAAAGCCGCTCCTACGTTAGGAGTTCCAGCCTCGAACTTAAACGGAACTTTGTTGAATGTCGTCTTTTCAAAACTTACCTTGTCAACCATCTCGCCGCCATATTGATAAGGTGGCATCTTCTCCAACCATTCCATCTTGCCGTAAAGTCCGCCGATTCCCATTGGGGCGTACATCTTATGTCCTGAGAAAACGAAGAAATCGCAGTCGAGGTCTTGTACGTCAATGACATGATGCGCCATAGATTGTGCTCCGTCGATGATGACAGGAATGTTAAATTTATGCGCCATCGCAATCATCTCCTTGATAGGATTTATCGTTGCTAATGTGTTGGAAATATGAGCGATGCTGACAATCTTAGGTCTTTGCTTCAATAATTTTTCGTAAGCGTCTAAATCCAAGACACCGTTCTTATCCATCGGAATGACGAGAAGTTCGCCATGTTTTTCTTGTATCATCTGTTGCCAAGGAACCATGTTGGAATGATGCTCCATAGCAGAAACCATGACTTTATCTCCTTCACCGACAAGAAGTTTTCCGAGACTCGTAGCAAGAAGATTCAATGATTCTGTTGTTCCTCTCGTGAAGATAATCTCGTTTGAGTCTTTTGCGTTGACGAAAGTCGCTATTGTCTTGCGAGCGTTTTCGTAAGCTTCTGTCGCCTCCTGACTTAAATAATGAACGCCACGATGTATGTTGCAGTTTTCATTGAGATAATATTCTCGTTCTCTTTCTATCACGCAAAGAGGTTTCTGCGTCGTGGCTGCATTGTCGAAATAGACAAGCGGTTTTCCATAGACGGTTCTGTCTAAGATTGGAAACTGCTTGCGTATCTCGTTTATATCTATATTGTTGAAAATCATATCTTGCTTAAATCAATCTTGAAGTCGTATTCTTTAGGAGTGCTGCATTGGAAGACACAATTTTCGCAACACGACAATTCGCCTTTCAATCGACGTTTTATCATATCGTCGATACGTTCTCTAAGTGCATCAATTCCAATATTGTTACTAATCTCAGCGGCGAATGCGTACATCAGAAGCATGCGTGCGTTTTCCTTGCTGATGCCTCTTTGCTGCATATAAAACATCGCTTCTTGATCTAACTGACCTATTGAAGATCCGTGTGAACATTTCACGTCGTCGGCATAGATTTCAAGGAAAGGCATGGTGTTTATCTTTGCTCTGTCTGTTAAAACGATATTGCTGTTGTTTTGATATGCGTTGGTTTTCTGTGCGTTAGGAGCAACATAAACATGCCCGTTGAAGACTGCTGTCGCTTCATTGTCGAGAATGCCTTTGAATTTCTCGTTGCTGTTACAATTCGGAACGTTATGGTTTACTTTAATCTGATTGTCAACATGTTGTTTCTTGTCAACCAGATAAAGTCCGTAGAGATTGCTTTCTGCGCCTTCGCCGTCAATGTCAACAAATATATTGTTACGAATCTTGCCGCCGTTGAAACTTATTGTATGTGTCTGCAAACGGCTGTTCGACATTTGTTTTGCTGTATTAGTATTTAACAAAGAGGAATTGTCGTTGAGATTCTGTAACTTATAATTATCTAACTGAGCGTTCTCCCCTATAATTATCTCTGAATAAGAATTAACAAAACTAGATTGTTCTTTTATTGAATCGTCGCAGTCGATGATTTGAAGCTGTGAGTTGGCTTCTAAGATGATAAGATTTCTCGTCTGAATGAACGGATTCTTGTCGTCATCGATGATTTTGATTATCTGGATTGGTTTCTCGGCAACAGCGTTTTTGGGAGCATAGATAAAAAATCCGTCTTGCCATAATGCTGTGTTAATATCATGAAAACCATTGAGGTCATTGATGTTACAAGTGCCGAAATATTTCTCGAACAATTCCGGATACTGTTGCATCGCCTTACGAGTGCTTCCTATGACGATGCCGTCTTTTAATGTTCTGAGATTTTCATCGTCAGAAAACATTCCATTTGTGAGAGTCACGACTTCAGTGTCGAGGTTTTGTATCACGCAGCAGAAATCGTGTTTCTTATTTTCTATAGAATCTAAATTATAATTTTCATTAACACATTCTATCATGCGTGAGTTGCGCCATTTCTCCATCTTCTTTGTAGGAAAGCCTTTGTCGATGAAACGTTTAAGAGCATCCTGACGAAGTTGCTTCACTCTTGGAGTGTCGTTGGCGGAAATCTTCTCCATCGAATTGTTTGCGTATTCGATGAATTGATTTTGTAATATTATTTCTTGATTTTCCATAAGTTACAATTTTAAAAATTAAAGTAAGGTGTCTTTAATCCATTCGTAACCTTTTTCTTCAAGTTCTAAAGCGAGTGACTTATCACCTGATTTCACTATGCGACCGTCGTACATTACGTGAACGAAATCAGGGACGATATAATCGAGAAGTCGTTGATAATGTGTGATAACGATGAATGCGTTATCATCTCTATGCAACTGATTAACTCCGTTAGCCACTATTCTCAAAGCATCGATGTCGAGGCCCGAGTCAGTCTCGTCAAGAATTGCGAGTTGAGGTTCTAACATCGCCATCTGGAAGATTTCATTTTTCTTTTTCTCACCACCTGAGAATCCGACGTTTACATAACGATTCTGGAGTTTTGCAGTAATCTCTACCATTGCCTGTTTCTCTTTCATCATCTTAAGAAATTCCGGCATGGTGATGTTTGGAAGTCCTTGATATTCACGTTTTGCATTGACAGCTGTACGCATGAAATTTTGAATGCTCACGCCAGGAATCTCAACAGGATATTGGAAGCTGAGGAAGATACCTTCGTTGGCGCGGTCTGCCGGACTCATCTCCATGATATTCTTTCCTTTAAACCAAATCTCACCTTCTGTTATCTCGTAGCCTTCTCTGCCGGTGATAGCGGCTGCCAACGTACTCTTGCCTGTTCCGTTAGGTCCCATGATGGCATGAATCTCGCCTTCGTTTACTGTTAAGTTAAAACCTTTTAATATTTCTTTGCCTCCTACTGAGACATGTAAGTTTTTTATTTCGAATAACATAGTTATAAATTTTCTTTAAGTTAAAAATAATTAACCGACACTGCCTTCTAAAGTGATTGACAATAACTTTTGTGCTTCAACGGCAAATTCCATCGGGAGTTTATTCAAGACATCTTTTGCGTAACCATTGACAATCAAACCGATTGCCTTCTCGGTATCGATGCCTCTTTGGTTACAATAGAACAATTGATCTTCTGAAATCTTAGATGTCGTAGCCTCGTGTTCGAGAATTGCAGTGTCGTTGCTGCATTCAATGTAAGGCCAAGTATGTGCGCCGCATTTGTCGCCAAGTAACAGAGAATCACACTGTGAGAAGTTGCGACAGTTGCTTGCGTTAGGAGCAATTCTTACCAAGCCGCGATAACCGTTCTGACTGTGACCTGCGGAAATGCCTTTTGAAATGATAGTACTTTTACTATTCTTTCCGAGATGAATCATCTTGGTTCCGGTATCCGCTTGCTGGTAGTTGTTTGTCACTGCCACCGAATAAAACTCTGCTGATGAGTTGTCGCCTTTCAAGATGCAACTCGGGTATTTCCAAGTGATTGCGGAACCCGTTTCGACCTGAGTCCAGGAGATTTTTGAGTTGTTACCGCGACAGATACCACGTTTTGTAACGAAGTTATAAATACCGCCTTTGCCGTCTTTGTCGCCCGGATACCAATTTTGTACGGTAGAATATTTTACTTCTGCATCTGTCTCAGCTATAATCTCCACGATAGCGGCATGAAGCTGATTCTCATCACGTTGAGGAGCGGTACAGCCTTCCATATAACTTACGTATGCACCTTCGTCAGCGACTATTAAAGTACGTTCAAACTGACCGGTGTTAGCTGCGTTGATACGGAAATATGTCGATAATTCCAATGGACAGCGTACGCCTTTAGGAATGTAACAGAATGAGCCATCGCTAAATACGGCTGAGTTTAAGGCTGCGAAGAAGTTATCGGTATGAGGCACTACAGTTCCTAAATATTTTTTAACTAAATCAGGATGTTGTTTCACAGCCTCGCTGAACGACATGAAGATGATTCCGTATTTTGACAAAGTATCTTGGAATGTCGTCTTGACGGAAGTGCTATCCATCACAGCATCAACGGCAACGCCGGTAAGACGTTTCTGTTCGTCTAAAGAAATTCCTAATTTGTTAAAAGTATCTAATAATTCTGGGTCTACTTCATCAAGACTTTGCAACTCTTTCTTTTTCTTAGGAGCTGCGTAGTAGATAATATCTTGATAGTCAATTGGA
>JAZNSO010000093.1:0-2727 GCA_045591245.1 Bacteroidales bacterium | reverse complement strand
TTCATCATTGTCCATTTTGTCGGCTTGTTGGGCTGCAAATAGTTTTCTGCGAGAATTAAATTCTTCATAAACTCTATCAACTATGTTTTCCATCTGTTTATTAGAAATTGAACCTGCATTTTTCAGAACATCTTTATTCTGGAAACTAAGCAGTGCATCAACATTATTACGCCAATAGTTCAATGTCAGGTCTTTACGTTCCTTTACTCTCAGTTCTGCCGAGTCTAGAAACAGAACTGTTAATCTATTCAACATGTCTATTTCATCATCTTTAAGATAATTCTTAGCCGTATAAATATCTTGTTTACGCACTACAGCTCCTTTCCACGAGGTCAAAGCCATATTGGGTTGTGAGGCGTCGGCACGGCTAACTATGAGTTCTGCTGCGGTTTGATGTGTAACGGCATAAATCAACTTATTCTGAGTTTCAGCAAAAAACATTTGAGTAAGCTTGTCGGTCTTGTCATAATCACTACTCAATGCCAACAAATCACGGACTTTTTGGTAGAAACGTTTTTCGCTGGCACGAATGTCACGAATACGTTCCAACAACTCATCAAAATAATCTGGCCGTCCATCAGGATTTTTCAAACGCTCATCGTCAATCACAAATCCTTTTACCATATATTCTTTCAGATTTCGGTTTGCCCAAATTCTGAATTGAGTACCTCGTTTACTTCTCACCCTGAATCCTATCGCCAAAATCATATCAAGCGAATAGAAAGTAACATTATAATCCTTACCATCAGAGGCAGTTGTAAAGTAATTCTTTACAACTGAATTTTCATTTAATTCATTATCTGACAATATATTAGCTATATGCTGACCTATATTTTGTTTAGAGGTGTCAAAAAGTTCAGCCATCTGGTTTTGGTTCATCCAGATGTTGCCGTCCTTGGCATACAAAACTACTTTTGCCTTTCCGTCGTCGGTGTTATATATTATTATGTTATTTTGTTCCATATTATTATTCCGCTCGTTCATGGTTTATTTATTTGATATTCTCTTCTATCAATCGTTTTAGCTCTTCCTTACTTGGTAAATAGGTTTGATATTTACTTGCAAATATTTGGTTGTTGTCTTTCGGTAAAGTAATTTCTACCATTGCATCACTTTTATCCGTGCATAGCAAAATGCCGATGGTCGGATTTTCATCCTCTGTCTTTACGAAACGGTCGTAATAATTTACATACATCTGCATCTGTCCCAAGTCTTGGTGTTTCAAGGTTCCCCGTTTCAAATCAATTAAAACAAAAGCCCTTAACAATCTATTGTAAAACACCAAGTCTACCCTAAAATGTTGCTCGTCAAAGGTAAATCTGACTTGCCTTCCAACAAAGGCAAAACCTTTTCCTAACTCTAATAAAAAAGTTTGCAGATGATCTATCAACCGTTGTTCTAATTCACTTTCACTATACTGCGGTAGTTCTTTTAACCCAAGAAACTCCAATACGTAAGGGTCTTTGACAACATCTTCCGGCTTTTCTATGATTTGTCCTTTATGCGCTAATGCTTTTACTTCTTCTTTATCACGACTAAGAACCAAACGTTCATACAATGAACTGTCAAATTGTCGTTGTAATTCTCGCAAACTCCAATTGTTTTCAGTTGCTTCAATTTCATAAAATTTTCGTTCGTCAGGGTTCTCAATTCGCATAAGTTTAAGATAATGAGACCAGCTGAGGGTGAAGTGTAATTGATCAGACATTGTCTGAGGAATTAGAGAAGATTCCGCAAACAATGTCTGCGGAATTGGGGTTGCCTGCGAATATATCACATAGAATTGTCTCATTTGTTCTATGTTTCTTTCAGAAAAACCTTTTCCAAATTTCCTCGTAAGTCTATCTGACAATTGTTTAATAACTGCCTTACCATACTCCGCCCGGTGTTCACCTTTTTGCTCATCTTCCACTATCATTCTTCCTATTTCATAATAGGTATAAACCATTGCCGTATTGACAGCAACGACAGCACGTTTTTTTGCTTCTGTTATAAGTTGTTCTATTCTTTCAACTAAATCTGTTCTCACTAACTCGCTCATAACCTTAACTTATTTTTATCTTCTCCAAATTCTCTAATATCAGCTTATTCAATCTCTCTTCTTCTTTCAATTGTTCTTCAAATTCGGCTTTCAAGGCGGCAAAGCGCTCTGCAAAATTGAAGTCGTCTTCTTCCTCTGGCAATCCTACATATCGTCCCGGTGTCAAGACAAAATCTAACTCCTCAACCTTAGCGATAGATACCGAAGCGCAGAATCCTGGCTCATCGTGATATTTGCCATTCTTGTTTCTCCATTGATGATATGTGTCGGCAATAAGCTGAATGTCTTCAGCACTGAACTCACGAGTACGACGGTTTATCAGATGTCCTAAGTTACGAGCGTCAATGAAAAGTATCTCGCCAGTGCGTTCACGGAATCTGTCGGTCTCGTTACGGTTACGGCTGAGGAACCACAATGACGCAGGTATCTGAGTGTTGAGGAATAATTTTGCAGGCAGATTTACGATACAATCTACCAATCCAGCTTTCACCAATTCCTTGCGTATCTCGCCTTCGCCACCGCTTTTAGAAGTCAATGCACCTTTCGCCAAGACAAAACCCGCCTGTCCGTTTGGCGCAAGATGATAGATGAAATGCTGAATCCAAGCGAAGTTGGCATTACTTGTAGGAGGGACTCCATATTTCCAACGACCATCGGAACGTAGCAAGTCGCCGCTCCAGTCGCTG
>JAZNSO010000092.1:0-70472 GCA_045591245.1 Bacteroidales bacterium | reverse complement strand
TATTTCTTAAGTTCCAATCTTTCTGGTGTGTTTTTCTTATTCTTCGTTGTAATGTAACGAGATGTGCCAGGCATACCGCTTGCCTTGTGCTCTGTACATTCCAATATTACTTGTACACGTGCGTCTTTTGTCTTCTTTGCCATTTTTCTATTCCTTTCAGATTTTGGACTGCAAAAATACACATTTATTTCTTAAATGCCAATACTTTTTTTCCAAATTTTTATTTTTATTATTCAACAATCATCAATTCTGATTATCAAATAATTACTTATTCTTTGTTGATAATTTTATTTACTTTAACCAAGAGTTCGGCTTCTTTTTCCATAGCCTTGCGTTCTATTTCCGCACCTGCTTGAACCATTTTATCAGCGAACTCTCTGTCTTTTATACCTGCTGCATTGATCTTAACATTCAAATATGCTCCCATGACAGCGCTTCTGCAACACATTGCGCCAACGCCTGCGTCTGACACTGAAGCCGGATTGCCGTCATTGACCATTGCCTCGACAACTTCAAATGCTGAGAATGCAACTTCCATGGTCTTGAATGGAACTTCGATAGCGTATTTTGAAGCGTTTTCCAAAGCTTGCTTGCGGATTTCTTTTTCTTCGTCGGTCTTCTTTGGCAAACCGAGTGCATCCATAATCTTATTGAATGCGTTTGTATCTTCGTCAACTAAAGCAATGAGTTGGTTCTTTATAGCCTGACCTTTTTCTGCCCATTGTGAGAAGAATTCCCATCTGTCGTCCCAACCTGGTTTGTGTGATGACAAGTTTGCTACCATTGTTGCCAATGATGCTCCGAGTGCACCCATATATGCTGAGATTGAACCGCCGCCTGGTGCTGGACTTTCGCTTGCGGTCTCGTCAGCTAAACCTGCACATGTCATGTCAACTAATTTCTTTTGTGAGTGGTCTTCAATCAAGAACTCGATAACTTTTTCTTGTGGGTTGAATGGTTTCAAATCGTCCAAGCCCATCGACTTGATAGCAATCTTCATGATTTCATCTTCGCTGACGCCTAATGAACGTTCTTGTTTTGCGAGATAGAAACGACCAGCGTCGATGAGAACGCTCTTAGGAACGAGACCCACTATCTCACAACCTGTCACGCGGACACCACGCGCTGCTGCTTTTGCGCATACTTCTTCGAAGCAAACATGAACTGGAGTCTTGGCGATGTTGGTGATATTCATTGAAACTTGAGCAATGCCATATTCTTCAATGAACCAACCGATAGCTTTTGTTCCTGGCAATGAACCTGGAATCATGACTGTATTGCCGTTTTCGTCTTTAACAGGTTTGTCAGTCACTTTAGGACCTTGACGCATTGGACGGCCTTTTTCACGAACGTCGAAAGCGATGGCATTGGCACGACGTGTTGATGTTGTGTTTAAGTTGTAGTTGATGGCTACTAAGAAGTCACGTGCTCCGACTGCTGTTGCGCCTGTCGTAGCAACGCGAGCGTTGAATTCTGTTGGACCGAAGTCTGGTTTGCAGTTACCTGAGTTCAATCTCTCTGAAAGAGCTTCATATTCGCCGGCGCGGCATACTGCGAGGTTACGTCTTTCTGAGCAGAAAGCAGCGTTTTCGTAGCAGAACACTGGGATTTCCAATTCGTTGCCGATTCTTTCACCAAGTTGGCGTGCATATTCAACAACTTCATCCATTGTGATGCCTGCTACTGGTACCAAAGGACAAACGTCGGTAGCACCAAAACGTGGATGATCGCCGTGATGGTTACGCATGTCGATGAGTTCTGCGGCTTTCTTCACAACGCGGAACGCTGCCTCACAAACATTCTTAGGTTCACCAACGAAAGTGATGACCGTTCTGTTTGTCGTTGCACCTGGATCGACGTCTAACAATTTAACGCCTTCTACTTTTTCAATCTCTGCTGTTACTTGATTGATAATGTTCATATCGCGACCTTCGCTGATATTAGGAACACATTCGATAATCTGTTTCATATCTATCTTATTTATAATTATTTCCGTCTGTAAAAAAGAAAAACAAGGACAGAGTCACCATCCTTATCTTCCGTATGCAAAATTATAAAAATTAATTATAAGTATTTCACAAAAAAACGATTTATTTTAATGCATAATTCATAATTAATATGATGTATTCTTTCAACTTTCAATTTTCAATTTTCAATTCTCTTTGGGCGTTCCGGCAAGCCGTCGGGCTTTCCGCTATATCTTTTTCCGCTACGCTCCAAAAGGATGCCGCTCCAATCCCTAACGCTTTTTTGAGTCAACAAGTCAATAAGCCATAGTTCAGAGTTAAAAGTTCAAGGCTCAGTAAAATCAGGAGCAATCATAAACTTCCACAAAGGTGTTATTTCTATCTCTAATCCTTCTTTTTCTATCGTGTCTTCCTCGTCATTGGTTATGACATATAATTTCTTGCAGGGTAGAAATTTAGAGAACTTAACTAAATCGTTGATTTCCCTATTTCTTGTCGATGCTTCTGACATATTATAGCAAGCCTGAATTGCAATCTGTGACTCATAAAGATAGAAATCTACTTCTACGTCTTTGTTATAATAATATAGTTCATGTCCGTAATGTTGTTTCAAATATATGGCAAGCATATTTTCAAATAAGGATGTCGTTCCGTCGATAAGAAATAAGTTCAAAATACCGTTGTCGATGAAGTAGTATTTCTTGTTAGAGACTTTTTCGTTTAATTTTGACGAGATGTTTTCCAATGAGAAAATTAACCATGTCTCCTCTAAACATTTAAGATATTCTATCACGGTGTCTGTCTTGATTTTATGTCCTGAAGAAGACACAATGTTTGCTATTCTGTTAAAAGAAGTCGGTTGCTTGATGCTGTCGGCGAGCTTTCTTACTAAGACTTTTAAAGCCATGTCGTTTCTAATGCTGTATCTGCTCAGCAAGTCGCCGAAGAATATTTTGTTGTAAAGACTGCTTAGCCATAAGCGTTTTTCTGCTACAGGAACTTTTTGCAGTTCAGGCAGTCCGCCAAAATTGAAATAATGTGAAAAAGCGCGTATTATCTCAGAGTTGTTTTGATAGTCGAGATTACCTTTGATATCGATATTCGACGCATTAAGATATTCTGCAAAAGAATAAGGATAAATGTTGTGAATAAAAAATCTGCCTCCTAATGTTGTTGCAATCTCGCTGCTTAACATCTTCGCGTTGCTTCCTGTGATAAATACCTGATATTGTTGGTCTGCTAATCTTCTCGCAAACTTTTCCCAATTAGAAATATTCTGTATCTCATCAAGGAAGAAAATAGGCCTGTATGGATACAACTCTTCGTATGATAGTTTCAGCAACTCAAAATCATCAACTTGAAAATCCATGAGTCTGTCATCTTCAAAGTTTATATATAATATTTCTTCTTTTTTATGACCTTCCTCTATCAGTTGCTGTATCTTCTGAAACATCATATACGATTTTCCCGAACGTCTCAATCCAACAAGAACATCATTAGACTTAGATGAAAAATTAAAATCTCTTCTTGTCAATGTTACTTCAGAAGTTATATTCTGATATTCTATTATTATTCTCTTTAGAATATTTTTATCCATAGTATTTTTTTGCAAATATAACAATTATCCTTTATAAAGGATAAAAGCAATATTATTTTTTCCTTTATAAAGGATATTCACGGAATCTCTCCGTGCCAATCTTTGGGAGATTTTATCCCTATCAATTATGAATTATGAATTAAAGAAACGCGTCAATTACACCGTGTTTATTTTCATTGTGTAATTGACGCGTCTCTATAAATTATCAACTGTTAATTGTTAATTGTCAACTATTAATTGTTAATTGTCACTTTTCCATTAAGAATTACTTTCTCGACTTTGTTTGCTCCATAATAATATGGCATGAATTCGAGTCCGTTCATCGGCTTGGTGATTATCACGTTGGCGAGTTTGCCTTTTGTGATAGATCCGAGTTCGTGACTTACGTCCATGGCGTAGGCTGTGTTTAATGTCGTGGCGTTGAATGCTTCTTCTGGTGTCATCTTATATCTGATGCAAGCCGCCGACATGATAAACTGCATATTACCCGAAGGCGAAGTTCCTGGGTTGAAGTCGGATGCCATGGCGACAGGAAGTCCGGCGTTTATCATATCTCTTACCGGCGAAAGCGGTAGATTCAAGAAGAAGGCGCAGCCTGGCAAGACTGTCGGCATAGTCTCCGAACCTTTCAAAGCTTCTATCTCTTCCATTCCCATCTGCTCGAGATGATCGACAGAAATAGCTCCGTATTTCACTCCTACCTGAACACCGCCGGAGACAGCCATCTCGTTGGCGTGAATCTTAGGACGCATGCCGTATTTGATGCCAGCCATCAGGATGCGTTCCGTATCTTCAACGGTGAAGAATCCTTTGTCGCAGAAAACATCGACGAAGTCAGCGAGGTTTTCTGTTGCCACCAAAGGCATCATCTCGTTGATAACTAAATCGACATATTCTTCCTGACGGCCTCTGTATTCCATCGGTATTCCGTGAGCGCCGAGGAAATTAGCTTTGATTGTCAAAGGTGAGTTTTCTTTGAGGCGTTTTATGACGCGTAACATCTTAAGTTCGCTTTCTGTGGAGAGACCGTAGCCACTCTTAATCTCGACGGCACCTGTTCCCATACGCATAATCTCGTTGAGACGCAGCATCGCCGATTCGTATAGTTCGTCTTCGGTGGCAGCGGCTGTAGCCTTAGCGGAATTGAGTATGCCTCCTCCCCTCTTGGCGATCTCCTCATAACTCAAGCCTTTAATCTTATCTACAAACTCCATCTCACGTGAGTTGGCATAAACGATATGAGTATGCGAGTCGCAGAATGTCGGCATCACGATGCCTCCTTTAGCGTCGATGACTCTTCTTTCTTTCTGAAGATATTGCTGACATTCCGGAGAATCCATAGTGCCGTAATCAGCAATCTTACTACCTTTTATATATAAGAACGCATTAGGAATGCGATTCACTTCCGACATGGCGGCGCCTGCTTTCATCAGACTTCCGTCTTCAAGCACGCCGACTAATTCTTTGATATTTGTTATTAACATAGCGAGGATTTTTATTTTTTACAAAGATAAGAAAATGTCTAACGTCTAAAGTCAGATGGCAATTTTTTTTAGCAATCATCTATCAGCATAATCACCGCAAGAGACTATAAACGACTAATTCGTAACAGGTCTGATGGTCATACCTTCATAACGATATGCATCATACAGCCAAATATAACCCGGACTACCAAACGACATTCTACATCCAAATATACCAAGATAGTTACTACCTCCGCTCCAATAATAGCCTTTTTCTCCACATAATGAATGCATATCCCATATCTTATAACCAGCCGCAGGTAGAAAAATATGATTTCCGTTTGGACCCGTCACTTTATTACCAACTACACCATTATAGGTCGTATATTCACACTCACATAACATAAACAGTTCTTCAGACTCTTCAAGCGTCGGCATACGCCAAGAAGATCCCCATTTTTTCCTTGCCACATCATATAGCTCATCACCCGATATTTCTGCTGAATAAAGATCCATAGTAGAACAATTATCAACATAATATTCTTCTTTTGGTTCAGTCTCACCCCAAGCATAATGATACCCATATTCTTCTGGTGAAAATGCACCAACATTACAAGTAGCCCATTTAACACCGCTCGGCAATCCCAAATCAACATACTCATACCCATTTATAGTACCATCTTCATCTTTAAGTGTGACAAAAGATTTTTGTTCTCCATAACTAGTGCCTTCGCTGCTTGTCGCATAAGCTCTTACATAATATTTCGTATCAGCAAATAAAAACAACATATCAGAATAAAATTCACCAGTTCCGCAACTATCCACTGTATAGTTATCCAACAAAGTAGGATTTTGATTCGTACTCCAACATACACCCCGAGAGATTACCTCCGCCCCACAGTCATCAACAACGACACCTCCCGACGAAGCACGATTACACTGTACAGAAACATCCATCGTAGAAACTATCGGTTTGTCAATCTTTTCGACACAGGACGAAAATGACAAAAGTATCAGAGCAAGATAAAAGAACAACTTTCTCATAACAAACACAATCTCGTAAACACAAAAAAGAGCGTATTTAACGCTCTTTTTACTGTCTTGTATAATTTTATTTCTGATATATCTTTTGCCAGTTCTTGTATTCTCTTTCTTGCCAAGGTCCGTTGTGATATACGTACGATGCAATCAAAGGAATTACTGTTGTACCTTCTGCATAAACCATTTGTTGGAGTTGGTGGCTTACCTTGCCCCATGAGCCAGCTTCCAACAATGTTGATGATGAGCAAGCGCCATCGCGGACGTCAGCCACTGTGATTTGGATAGCGTATTTATGCATTGGAACTTCGAAACCAAGGATTTCAGCGCAAACGACTGTATCTTGAGCGAAGTTTTTAGGAGCGCCGCCACCTACCATGAACAAACCTGTTTCTGGAGCTTGCATCTTGATTTGTGTCAATTCGATGAAGTCTTTAACAGAGTCTATAGAGAGATATTTCTCGCCTTTCTGCATTCTTTCCCATTGATGTTTACCGATACCGAAACCAGCTGATGAGTCGCTGAATGCTGGAACGAAGATTGGCACGCCACACTCGTAACATGTCTGAATCAAACTGTCTTTCTTAACAGCATTGCCTTCGTGTAACCATTTTCCGATCTCATAGATAAATTCGCGTGATGAGTAAGGACGAGCTTCGAGCATGTTAGCGATTTCAAAAGTAGTGTGGTCGCAAGCTTGAAGTTCTTCTTCATCGATATATGTGTCATAGATACGGTCGATATAAAGGTCGCGCAATGTTGTATCTGGAATGACATTTTCTTTTTCGCCGATGTAATGTTTGTAACCGAGAGCTTCAAACAAGTCCATATCGATGATAGAAGCGCCTGTTGCGACAACGACATCAATCATCTTATTACGAACCATGTCAACATAAACCTGCATACAACCTGCTGCCGATGTTGAACCAGCCAATGTCAAAATGTTTGTACATTCTTTTTCTTTACACATCATCATCAAGATGTCAGCAGCGCGAGCTGTATCGCGTGATGTGAATGACATACTACGCATTGCATCAACCAATTCTGTTGAATTGTAACTTTTTATGTCGATGTGTTTAATAACATCTTTCAATAAATCTTTTTTCTCCATTGTTATTAAATTTTAATTTGAAACTCAATTTTGTGGTGCAAAGATACATTTTATTATTTACATTAACAAACAAAACAAAATCATATTTTTGAAGTTATTAAATAAAAATATTGTATCTTTACAGAAATTTATATTCACACAATTAAAACACTTATCACGACATGAAAAAAATATTCACGACCATCTTATCAGTTTTATTATTAACATCTTGCGGAGGAGAAAAAAAGAAAGACAATTCAAAGAAAGAAGAAACTACAAAAACAGAAGTCGTTCAGGAAACAAAAGTCAACGACAACAGTCTGGTCAAAAATATTGACTACAACTATTTTGTAAGAAAAATTTGGGATTTGGAAAAATATCCAGACTCTTTTGCGTATAAAAGCGACCTTCCCTGCGTGATAGATTTTTACGCCGATTGGTGCGGACCTTGCAAGAAAATTGCGCCAATCATGGAAGAAATAGCACGTGAATTTGACGGCAAAGTTATGGTTTACAAGGTAAATGTTGACAAAGATCTCAAATTAGCGACGGTGTTCAAAATTAGAAATATACCGACGGTGTTTTTCCTTCCGAAAGAAGGACAGCCTTTGTCGCAAGTCGGAGGTCTTAGCAAAGAAGAATATATCAGCATAATTAACAAACACCTTATTAATTAATGGCGACTATTTTTCCTACAGCATACCTCCCATCAATTCAGTATGTTCAATCATTCTTGAGATCAGAGGACGTTTCTATAGAATTGTTCGAGACATATCAAAAACAGTCGTGCCGTACCAGATGCAGAGTTATGACCGCCAACGGAATTGAAACTTTAACAATTCCCGTCGTCAAGACTAATGGTAATCACACACTTACAAAAGACATTAAAATAAGTTATAAAGAATCGTGGCAGCAGACTCATCTTCGCTGCTTGGAATCAGCGTACAGAAAATCAGCATATTTCGATTATTATTATCCTTATTTCGAAAAAATATACAAACAGAAATTCGAGACACTGATTGAACTTAACAATTATTCTTTTAAAACGATATTAAAACTATTAAAGGTAGAGAAGGAATATTCCTATACAGAAGATTTTGAAAAGATAATCAGCAACGACGATTACAGGATTTCATTGTCAAAAACAGAGAAGAATGACTTCAAGATGAAAACATACTACCAAGTCTTTGCAGACCGTCACGGTTTTGTTCCAAATCTGTCAATCGTTGATTTGCTCTTTAACGAAGGAAATAATTCAATTTACAATTTACAAATAACAGCCAACGATTGACGGCAAACAAATTTTCATTTGTTAATTGTTAATTACACTGGATATGCTATTCTCACGTGATAAATGTTCATCAGTTTTTTCTTAAAGACTTTCTTTATCACAGTGATATCTCTGAAAGTCAAGTCAGTATTTATAAACTGATTATCCTTAACTTGAGCATCAATAATTCCATCGACGAGTTTGCTGATTGATTCTTCCGTTTTGTCGGAAAGACTTCGTGATGCAGCCTCAACGGAGTCAGCCATCATAAGAACTGCTGTTTCTTTAGAAAAAGGAATAGGTCCATGATAACGGAAATCGGCTTCGTTAACCTCCTCACCAGGATTTTCTTTAAGTTCCATCTGATAAAAATATTCCGTTCTTCTTGTTCCATGGTGAGTTCTCACAAAATCGATAATCTGCTCTGGCACATGATATTTCCTACATATTTCTATACCGTCAGCAACGTGATTTATAATAATTTGCGAGCTTTCATAATAAGACATCTCATCATGAAGATTATATTTTCCGTGTTGATTTTCTGTAAAGAAAAACGGATTTTTAATCTTGCCTACATCGTGGTACATCGCGCCGGTACGAGCCAGAAGCATATTGCCTCCTATCGCGAAAAGAGCCTCTTCGCACAAGTCGGCGACCTGCATCACATGCTGGAACGTACCTGGAGCTTCTGACGACAACTTCCTCAACAAAGGTGAATTCGTATTACTCAATTCCAAAAGCGACATATCAGTAACAAAACCGAACAATCTTTCGAATAAAAACGACAAAGGCAATGTTAACATTACAAATAAGGTATTCATTGCGAATACACCTATATCATTCCATCCGAAATTATCAAGACCTCCGTCAAACACTAGAGAAACGCCTATTTGCAAAATTACGTACGAAACGAATATAGCCGCGTAAGTGACGAAATATCTTGTACGTGAGGTGTTTCTTCCCAAGACAAAAATGGCCACCAAAGAAACAAAAAACTGAACTATGAAGAACCGGAATGAATTCGGAACTACCATACTTATGATAATCAATGTCAAGACTTGAACGTAAATCGCGACCCTTACATCGAAGAACGTCACCATCAACATTGCCAGGATCGACAAGGGCATCAGATAAATCATTGTCGGATGATATTTGATAATCAAGAATGAAGGTATGATCATAATCAGCATCATCACTAGGATCATATTGATAGAACTCGATTCCTTAAACAATTCAGGACGAACGAGCTTCAACGCCATAAATAAAGAAATGAAAACCACAATAACGATTATCACCTGCCCGTAAAGATTGAGGTTCCTATTAAAGAAATTACCTTCTTCAACAGATGCATATTCTGTCTTCAACGAATTGAGAATATTATACTTTTCATCAGTTATCAACTCACCTTCTGTTATGACAAGTTCATCTTTCTGAACCATTCCGAAAGTCAAAGAAATCGAAGACAACGCTTGCTCTTCCGACTGTTTGGTCAAATCCTCGGCATACAACACATTCTGATTCAAATGAGAAAGAAGCAATCTGTTTATCAATATTTTATCAATATCATCATCTACATTCAACAAATAATTCGAGATAAAGTCGGTAGCCGTTTTCATTGTATAGAAATCCCTCAACTGTTTTGTTTTAACCACTCTGTCCCTCACAACATCAATCATCGACTCAGGTTTAAGATTCTCAAGTTGAGATGCGACAGCAATTATACCACGATTTTCTATGGTATCATACAGTTTTTCAAGCAGCTCTCTATTCATCAATTGCAATTCCTGACTTCCATTCCATTTCGAATCGAATTCGTCAAGCATAACCTTTTTGTTACTGTTAGTTGCCGTAACGTCAAAAATGAAAATTGGATAAAAATCTTTAAGAAAGTTTTCTTCTTCAATTTTCAGCTGCTCTGCGGTCTTGTAAATAGGAAAATTGAAAGGTGCGTACAACGACTCATACTGCCACGGTCTAAGTTTCTGATATTCATACTTAAATTTAAGAGTTCTAGGCATTTGCCATATTACGAGAACAATCGCGCATAAAAACATCAAGACTCTAAATATAGATTGGTACGAATGAGCTATTTTCAGCAAGAATGACGATATTTTACTCATACTCAGAAACTTTATTATTGAATTACAAAATTTTACTTACATACAAAAACATTTGCTAAGATACAATTATTTTTTGTAATTTAGCAATCATTACAAACGAAATAACATAAAAAAATGAGATATGGTATTTGCAAATTATCTGTCGTTCCGATGAGGAAAGAGAAATCGCACGAAAGCGAACTCGTTTCCGAATTGTTATACAACGACATTTATGAAGTGAGCGAAGATTGCCAGGAATGGTTGAAGATAAAAAGCCTTTTCGATTCGTATGAAGGTTGGATAAGAAGCATCCAACATTCTGAATTAGACGAATCAGAATTCAATGAAATCCTTTCAAAAGAAAAATTCATTGTCAACGAAGCGTTTTTGGCACATAACAACAAGATATTAAGTTTCGGCAGCAAAACATTTGAAAATGTAAATAATACAATTCCATTGAGGAATCAATACGATTCCAAGATAATGGTAGAATCTGCAATAAAACTTCTCAATGCACCATATCGTTGGGGCGGGAAAAGCATAATGGGCATCGACTGTTCCGCTTTTGTTCAATTATGCGCCAAAGTCGCAGGTTTCAAGCTGCCTCGCGACGCATCCCAACAGGTCGAATACGGCACATCCGTAAACAACATTTCCGAAGCGAAATCAGGCGATTTGGCATTTTTCAAAAACAAGAGCAATCGCATAATACACGTAGGAATTCTGCTTTTTAACGACAAGATAATCCATGCTTCAGGGAAAGTCCGCATAGACACAATCGACAGCAAAGGAATTTACAACAAAGAACTGAATGAATACACCCACGAATTAAGTATAATTAAAAGACTTTGACGTTTTTAAAACAAATTCCTACGAGATTATCATCAAAAAAATATTGTTTCAAGAAAATTTTTCACTTTTCTTTTTAAGAATAAAATCTTATATTTGTACCCAATAAAGTTTAAATTCATAACTAAAAACATAATATCATGAATAACGCATTATTCCAATTTGCAAAACCATCAAACGAAGCTGTAAAAGAATACAGACCAGGCAGTCCAGAGCGCGTTGCCTTAGAGAAAGAACTCGAAAGACAATCAAATGAAGTCGTAGAAATACCTATTATCATAGGCGGCAAAGAAGTCCATACTGGCGATATAGGCGAAGTTGTCATGCCACACAATCACAAACACGTTGTTGCAAAATATCACAAAGTCGGTGAAAAAGAAGTCAATATGGCTATTGAAGCCGCTTTAAAAGCAAAGAAAGAGTGGGAAAACATTCCTTGGGTTGAACGCGCATCCATTTTAGCACGTATTGGACAACTCATAGCAACGAAATATCGCGCAAGAGTCAACGCATCTTGTATGTTAGGTCAAAGCAAGAACGCATTTCAGGCAGAAATAGACTCAGCTTGTGAGACAATCGACTTTTTCCGTTTCAACAACTATTACGCTGGGAATCTTTATTCAGAACAACCATCATCATCACCAGACCAACTTAACAGGTCTGAATATCGTCCTTTAGAAGGTTTCGTAATGGCAGTAACTCCATTCAACTTCACTTCTATCGCATCAAATCTCAACATGACACCTGTTTTAATGGGTAATACAACAATCTGGAAACCATCAACAACAGCGTTGTTATCGAACTATCATCTCATGCAGATTTTCATGGAAGCAGGTCTCCCTGAAGGTGTTATTAACTTCTTGCCAGGAAAAGGTTCGCTCATCGGCAACATCGCATTAAGCAATCCGAACCTTGCAGGCATCCACTTTACAGGTTCAACAGGCACATTCCAAGGATTATGGAAAGGCGTTGGCGCAAATATCAGCAACTACAAATCATATCCTAGATTAGTCGGCGAGACAGGCGGAAAGGACTTCATCTTTGCACACAGTTCAGCAAATCCTCGTGAAGTAGCGACAGCTATAGTTCGCGGAGCGTTCGAATTCCAAGGACAAAAATGCTCTGCTGCTTCTCGTGCATATATCCCAGCATCATTATGGAACGATGTTAAGCAATATGTCGGTGAGATGCTCAGCACAATCAAGATGGGCGACGTAACAGACTTCACAAACTTTGTAAACGCTGTCATCGACGAAGCATCATTTGACAATTGCAAAGGTTACATCGACAGAGCAAAAGCAGCAAGCGATGCAGAAGTTATCTTCGGCGGCAACTGCGACAAGACCATCGGTTACTTCGTTGAGCCGACAGTTATCTTGACAACTAATCCTAAATATGAATCGATGGCAGAAGAGATTTTCGGACCTATAATCACAATTTACGTTTACGAAGACAAAGATTACGTTGAAACACTCGAACTCTGCGACAGCACATCACCTTACGCATTGACAGGAGCAGTCTTCTCATACGACTTGAAAGCATTGAGAATAGCAAACGACAAGTTAAGATATGCAGCAGGAAACTTCTACATCAACGACAAACCAACAGGTGCTGTTGTTGGTTGCCAACCATTTGGCGGCTCACGCGCATCAGGAACAAACGACAAAGCCGGCGGTTTATGGAACCTCATACGCTGGACCAATCCTCGTTCAATAAAAGAAACTTTCGTTCCTGCAACTGAATACGGTTATCCTTTCCTTGCAAAATAAAATAACATTAATATCAAATAAAGAGACGTGCTGTAAAAGGTACGTCTCCTTTTTGTAAGACGATGAAAAAAACTTTACTACTTGCTTTAATTCTAACGTTATTCAGATTATCGTATGCCCAAGAAGAAATCAAGGTTTTGTGGTTAGGCAACAGTTACACATTTTTCAACAATCTACCAGAAATGATTAACGAATTGTCGTTCGGCACTGACAAAGTCGTTTTGCATGAATCCATTACACCTGGTGGATGCACTCTATTTCAACACGTTGATAGTCCGACATCGTTGGATGCGATAAGAAAGGGATATTGGGACTTTGTCGTTCTGCAAGAACAAAGCCAATTGCCTTCAATCGATTATTACCGTCACAATTCCATGCGTCCTGCATATCAAGCTCTCTACGACACTATCATGTTATACAATCCAGAAGCTAAAGTTGTCGGGTATATGACTTGGGGACGCCAATACGGTGGTCAGCAATGCGTCAATTTCGGACAAGGAATCTATTGCAGCGCAGATTTCGTTGATTTCAACCACATGCAAGACACTATGAGCGTTGCTTACTGCGAAAATGCCTATGCAACAGACTCATACGTAGCACCAGTAGGCGATGCATGGAAAGAATCCTTAAACAGTCATCCTGAAATCACGCTACACATTTCCGACCAAAGCCACCCGACATACGAAGGCAGTTATCTAGCAGCCTGTGTTTTTCACGCTGTATTCTGGAAAGAAAGTCCAATAGGCGTTTATCATAACACTCAAATTGATGATGAAAAGGCAGCTTTACTTCAAGAAATAGCGTCTAATGTAGTTTTTAATAATTTAGAAAAATGGAACATCGACATAGATTTTGAAGACATTAATGACAACATAAAAGATCAAAACTTCGAGATAATTAGCAATCCTAACGAAGACCGTATTTTCGTCAAAAACACAGACAAAATATCTGCAACTGTAAGAATTATCAGCATCAACGGAAATGTGGTTTACGAACAAAACATTGATGGCGATACCACAATAAACATAGAAAATTCTAAGGGAATTTACATCATTCAGATTATTGACACAGACAATCACAGCAAGTTCACTAAGAAAATTATAAAGCAATAATACAAGTTTACTTTACGAAGATGTATCGTTTTTAGTTATATCATTTTTTCATACCTAAAAACGATACTTTCACCACAACAAAGAACTCCACACAACGAATAACGAAACCTAAATTAGGAACTTTTACCCCAATTAAATATACATTGGTACTATTTCACCCCATAATTCACATATTTCATCACTAAAATATCAAAAAAATACATATATTTGTGAATTCAAAAAACATTAAAGAAATGGCAGAAAAAAGGTTATTTGATATTTTAGATTTATATCTAGAAAAATATCCAAATCAAGATACTGCTTTAGCAAGAAAAGCAGCTGGCAAATGGATAAAATACAGCATACAAGAGTATGTTGAGACAACCAACAACATAAGTTATGCATTAATGAAACTAGGCATAACAAAAGACGACAAAGTTGGTATTATTTGCGGAAACCGTCCTGAGTGGAATATGCTCGACATGGCGATCATGCAGATTGGTGCAGTAACAGTGCCGATCTATCCAACAATAAACAAAGAAGACTATAATTATATAATAAATGACTGTAAAGTAAAACTCATCGTTCTTGAAGGAACAGGAGTTTTGCAGAAAATTGAAAGCGTTAAAGGAAGTTGTCCTTCTCTTGAAATGGTATATGCACTTGGAACAAAATGCGACTATCCATCATTTGAAGAACTTGTCGAAATAGGCAAAAGCAATCCGAATCCAGAAGAACTCAAGACCATAAAAGACAGTATTGACGAAAAAAGTTGTGCAACAATAATATACACTTCAGGCACAACCGGTAATCCCAAAGGCGTTATGCTTTCTCATTACAACATTATGAGTCAGCTTCACAATCTCAAGCAAACACCTTCGCCATGGTCAAAGAAAGCTTTCAGTTTCCTTCCTATTTGCCATGCATACGAAAGAATGCTGGTATTCTTGTATCAATATCTTGGAATGTCAGTTTATTATGCTGAAAGTCTTGCAACAATTGCAACAGACTTGAAGGAAGTACAGCCAACGATGATGAGTGCTGTGCCTCGTCTTTTAGAGAAGATTTATCTCAAGGTAAAAGAAACCGGAAAGAAAAATAAGGGCATAAAAAGAGCTATATTCTTCTGGGCTTTGAATCTCGCCGAAAGATACAAAATCGATCCGAGCAATCGTACATGGATGTACAATCAGAAGCTAAAAATCGCTGATGCATTGGTTTACAAGAAAATACGTCAAAATCTTGGCGCAGAAAACTTCGACATCGTCGTTTCTGGAGCAGCCAGTATCCAACCTAACATTGCATCATTCTTCTCGGCAATTAAAATGCCTATTTTTGAAGGTTACGGAATGACAGAATGCTCTCCCGTCATTGCAGTATCATGCAGGCTGCCTCACGGACGTGAAATCGGAACCGTTGGTTTTGCGTTGCCAGGCGTAGAAGTAAAAATAGCAGAAAACAAAGAAATCATCTGCCGCGGTCACAACGTTATGATGGGTTATTATAATCACCCAGAACTCACAAGAGAAGTCATTGACGAAGATGGATGGTTGCATACTGGTGACTTGGGAGAGATAAACGAATACGGACAAGTCAGAATAACAGGAAGATTAAAGAACTTATTCAAAACTTCTTTGGGAAAATATATCAATCCAGACGTTATTGAAGGCAAGTTCTCGGAATCAGGATTTATTGAAAACATAGTGGTTCTTGGCGAAAACCAAAAGTATGCAGGTGCTATTATCATTCCTGACTTTGCATTCTTAAAGACATGGTGTCAAAAACATGAAATCAAATACACCACCCCACAAGAAATGATTCTCAATCCTGATGTCAAAAAACGTTACGCAGAAGAAATCAAGAAGATAAATCAAAACTTCGGAGATACCGAGAAAATCAAACGTTACGAACTCATTGCAGATGAATGGAGCGTCACAAATGGTTTCCTCACTCCTACATTAAAAGTCAAGAGGAATGTCGTGAAAGACGTTTACAAAGATCTTATCAACAAAATGTATAAAGACAATGATTGATATTATCAAGATAAACAAAGGTCCTATTAATAGTCATCAGTTCATCATCAAAAGGTTAGTAGGAACAAAGGTTGCGGAATCGCAACCTTTTGTTATTTATATAAACGATCATTGGTACAATCTCAGCTCCACCCTTCTATTACGAGCCCTGTTTTCATCACTATCGTTCGGAAAAACAGGCTCATTAGAACCACGACCTTCCGTTTTTATCCTTAATTCTCCAACGCCTTTGCCAACAAGCGCGTCTTTCACAGCATCAGCTCGTTTTTTAGATAGAAGCAGATTATAATCTTCGTCACCCATATTATCAGTATGACCTATAAGAACGATACATTTATCAGGATTTGATAGCAAATAATCCAAAATCACAGCAACTCCATCTTCTGAATCTGGTGTAAGTTCGTAACTATCATACTCAAAGAAAATATTCTTTAACACGATCTGTCCTTGTTTTTCCAAGACATCAGTTAAAGAATTCTCTTCAACAACGACCTCAAACACTTCAGGTCTAATTTCCATATCTAAGTCAAATTCATAAATATCATAACCTCCATAACCTTCGTCACGGACTGCCGACATATAAGACTTTTTCGCGTCATTTGAAATCACAAGATTAATCTCATCACCGTGAGTATTTAAAGGATATCCCAAATTTTTGGGTTCTGACCATTCATTATCTATACGATGCGAAACAAACAAATCGTAACCGCCCATTCCCAAATGATTATTCGAAGAAAAATACAACGATTTCCCATCATAATGAATAAACGGAGCCATTTCATCACCTGAAGTATTGATGTTAGAGTTCAATTTTTCAGGTTTCATCCAATTACCATTATCATCACGCAAAGAAACGTAAATATCTGACGCACCTCCCCTTCTGTTTCTTCTCACGAAATACAATTCTTTTCCGTCATTACTGATGCAAGGCTGTGATTCCCATTCTGAAGTGTTAATATTTTTTACATTTTGCGGGATTGACCATTTTCCATCGTTAAATTTAAGGCAATAGATGTCACAACTACCTAATCCGTCACTCCATCCGCTGCCAGAGAAATAGATTTCGCGTCCATCTGACGACATATTAACAGCACCAATATCATCGTAGTTTTCAATAAAAAGACGTGGTATAGACCATAAGGAATCAAACATTGCTGAAGCGAAAACTTTTTCCTCAAGATAAAGTTTTGATTCCGACTTATATCGTTTTGTAAAAATCAATTTATTTTCATTGATATAATACTGATTTATGTATTCATCGGCAGCAGTGTTGACATTGGAACCTATATTTTTAGGATTATAATCAATAGGATTTTCCACCAAAGACTTTTGAAATTCCGTAAGAATCAGTTGTTTCTCAGCGATATCACGTAAATTAAGACGTTCTTTCGATTCTTTTCTAAGATACCACTTCAGCAATTCGAGAGATTTATCGAATTGGAAGTTTTTTGTATATAGTTTTGACAACGAAATCGCACTTTTAAGGAAAGCCGTCGAATCTATCCTAAAGATTCTCTCATACGAATCTATCGCCAAGGAATCATATTTCAAGTCGAGGCACAATTCTGCTTTAAGCAGCAGTGCGTCAAGGTAATTTTCATCTTTTGACAATGATTTATCGACATATGACAAGGCTTTCTCGTAATTTCCATCAAGATAATATTTGTCAGCTTCCCGATAATATTTCTCAGCTTTTTTTGATTCGGAGTCATACGACTGCGCAGAAACGACAAAAGGCGACAAAACCAATATCGCCAAAATCAACACGAAAGGAAGTAATCGTGTGTATAAAAAAAGAGGACGTATTCTATACGCCCTTAGTATGTTTATCATTTATTTTTCTTTGCTGCCATCAATGTATTATGAAGCAACGACACTATCGTCATTGGACCAACGCCGCCTGGTACAGGAGTGATTTTAGAGGCTTTCTTATAAACTTCTTTGTAATCGACATCACCGACAATATGATAACCTTTTTCAGAATTATCTTTAACACGGTGAATGCCAACGTCAACAACCACAGCACCTTCTTTTACCATGTCAGCTTTTAGAAATTCAGGTTTGCCAGTTGCGACTACGAGTATGTCAGCCTGACGTGTCAATTCTTCCAAGTTTTTAGTTTTGCTGTGGCAGATTGTCACTGTTGCATCAATGCCTTTTCTTGAAAGCATAACGCTGATTGGTGTGCCGACGATATTAGAACGTCCCAACACGACGACGTGTTTTCCTGCTATTTCCACATGACTGCGTTTAAGCAATTCCAAGATACCGAATGGTGTTGCTGGAAGATAACAAGGTTCACCTAATTGCATAAGACCTATGTTATATAATGTAAAACCATCGACATCTTTATCTGGACTTATCGATTGAATAACTTTAGTTTCGTTGATATGTTTTGGCAAAGGAAGTTGCACGATATAGCCGTCAATTTCAGGGTCGTTATTGAGGAAATTGATTGTATTCAGCACTTCCTCTTCCGATGATGATGCGCTCAATCTATAGACTGAAGACAGCATACCTACACTATGACAAGCTTTTTCCTTTGATGCGACGTACGTAAGACTTGCGCCATCTTCGCCAACGATAACTGCTGCGAGATGAGGTGCACCGACACCTTTGTCTATCATATCAGCCACTTCAGCAGCTATTTCCTTTCTCATTGTTTCGGCAACAAGTTTGCCATCGATAATTTTATTGTCAGCCATAATATTATTTTTTATTATGTTTATCTTTTGTTTCTCATTTGAGCCATCATTTGCATCATTTTCTTTGCGCCGCCAGTCGTCATCATTCTCATCATCTTTGATGTCTCTTCGAATTGTTTTATAAGTCTATTTACTTCGACGATGTTTGTGCCGCTACCCATTGCTATTCTTCTACGACGGCTGCCGTTCAAGATTTTAGGATTTTCGCGTTCGGCAGGTGTCATTGAACCGATGATAGCCTCAATGCTCTTGAATGCATCTTCATCAATATCTTCATCGCTAATTTTGTTCATTCCTGGAATCATAGCTGCGAGATCCTTAATGTTACCCATACGCTTGATTTGCTGTATTTGTTTAAGGAAGTCATTGAAGTTGAATTCATTCTTAGCGAGTTTCCTCTTCAACTTAGCAGCTTCTTCTGCATCAAACTGCTCTTGAGCTCTTTCCACGAGACTGACGATGTCACCCATGCCGAGGATACGATCTGCCATACGTTTTGGATAGAAGATGTCGAGAGCATCCATTTTTTCACCAAGACCTACGAATTTAATCGGTTTATCAACAACAGAACGTATTGTAAGAGCAGCGCCGCCGCGTGTGTCGCCATCGAGTTTTGTCAAGACGACTCCGTCAAAATCGAGGCGGTCGTTAAATGCCTTTGCTGTATTGACGGCATCTTGACCAGTCATAGCATCAACGACAAACAATGTTTCGTGAGGGTTGACCTTTGCTTTAACAGCAGCTATTTCCTTCATCATTTGCTCATCGATAGCAAGACGACCTGCTGTATCTATGATAACAACGTTCTTATTGTGTTCCTTTGCGTATTGTACTGCATTTGCAGCAATGCTGACAGGATCTTTGCTTTCTATTTCAGAATATACTTCAACTCCCACTTGTTCGCCCAATACTTTCAACTGGTCGATAGCAGCAGGACGATAGACGTCACATGCTACGAGCAAAACGCTCTTACCTCTTTTGCTTTTCAAGAAGTTAGCCAATTTTGCCGAGAATGTTGTCTTACCGGAACCTTGAAGACCCGACATCAAAACGATGGCTGGATTTGCTTTTATATTTATTTCTGTATGATCGCCGCCCATCAACTCAGCGAGTTCGTCATGGACAATTTTAACCATAAGCTGGCTTGGTGAAACCGAGGTTAAAATTTTCTGTCCTAATGCTTTTTCCTTGATGGTATTTGTTACGTCTTTAGCTATTTTATAACTTACGTCAGCATCCAAAAGAGCCTTACGAACTTCTTTCAATGTTTCCGCAACGTTAATTTCAGTTATATGACCTTGACCTTTTAATATCTTAAACGAGCGTTCAAGTTTCTCACTTAATCCTTCAAACATATTTTTATTATTTTGAGCGCAAAGATAATTATTTTTTTAGTAATCAACAATAGTTTTTTTTTGCCGTATGACAAGGCATAAAAGCTTGTCGAAACAACAACTATTAATATGAATTAAACAAGTCGAAATGATATTGCATATATGCTTTTCCATCCACGATCACACTGTCGGCAATATCTTCAGGCAAGTTATTGTTGACGAAATTTCCATTATTATAGAACACGAATTCGCCGGCAGGAGTCTTCCATCCGAGACCGCTGTTCAATTCAAAGAACGCGAAAGGTTTGTAACATTCGTTAAAAACATCTTTACTCCAGAAAAACTCATTGTGACTCAATCCCAACTGCGACAATATAATTGCCGGCAAATCGGTATTGCCACATATCTTGTCGAATGTCTTTCCTTTAAGCGAATCCTGAAGCGGATTACCACAAACAAGCATTGGAATCTTATGATGTTCAAAAGATTCCATTCTATGATTCTTATATGAAGTATGACTATGATCTGCAACGAAAATGAACAAAGTGCTATCATACCACGGTTGCTGTCTTGCCTCTTCCATAAACATCTTTATAGCAATATCCGTATAATGAGCCGAGTTAACATATTGTTTTTCAATGACTGGCCACTCTATTTCTTCAAACATTTTCGGGAAGTCGTAAGGCGAATGAGTACTTTGTGTAAAAAGCGTACTGAAGAATGGCTGCGGATGATCAGCCAACTGTTTCACGTACCAAGGCATCACGTCAGTGTCATGGTAGCCTAATTTGCCTTTAAAGAATCCTTCGTTGATGTCTTTTGCTTCCACTATTTTATCAAATTCGTTATATCGAAGATACGACAGTATATTTCCATAATTCAGTTCGCCACCGAAAAAGAAACTGTTATAATAACCAACAGAATCCATTTTTTTCACCAAAGAAGGCACTGCGTAATATTTGTCAGGATGGTTTGTTATTGTTGTCACAGGCATTCCTGGCAGACCTCCGAACAAGGACGACATGGCGTGCTGCGAGCGATTTGCACTCGCGTAAATGTTTGTAAATAACAATCCGTCTTTCTCAAGTTCGCGGAAATTAGGCGTAATGTCAGGTTCTCCGCCCAACGACTCAATCAAATCAGCCGACCAGCTTTCAAGAAGCACCACGATTATATTTGGGCGTTCGAACTTCAAGATGGAAGTCGTCGAGTCGCATGAAACCTCGTGTAATTTCACTACACGTCTCTTTGCCGATTCAAAATCCATATAATTAAAATGAGCCCTCGATTCCACCTTCTTTGAATTCAAGATATTCTCAACGAGATAATACGCAGGATTGACGCTCATTTCGTTAGCGACCTTATGACTCGAATAATAGACCTTGCTCGAAGTTATAGGAATTTCATTGAAACCGCCTCTCATTCCCAAAAACAAAAGACCTAAAACAAGGACAAAACTTCCGGAAAGGATAATCTTATTGGGTTTATGTTCTTCTTTGTTCAAATCGAGTTGCTTAGGTTCAACGAACTTCGTATATAACCAACAAAACAAGACAGTAAAGAAACTCCACATCACAATCAGCAGCAATGTATGTTCTGTCTCAGCCGTATTTATCACTTCCGAAGGATTTTGAAGATACAACAATGCTCTGTAAGACAATTTGGTACGCCACTCGCCATAGATACCGATATCGCCGAATGCCGCCAGGTTATAAACTGCGACCATCAAATAAAAATACCATCGTACCGGACCGAACAAAGTATCTTTATCCACGACAAGTGCAACCAACATATAGATTGCGGGCAGCACCAACATAAAACAAGCCGTCGCTATATCCAGAGGAATAGCCGACCAGAAACCTTTCAATATTTCCACAAAAGGAATCCCATCCAGTTTTACGAGCGACCAATATTTTATCAGGAAGATAATCCTCATAGTTACAAAGAGCACCATAAAGAAAACCAGCATTTTAGATAATGTAACCCAAAACTTTTTCATATTACTTTCATTTCCTTAGACAATAAATCATATCCGAAACTGCTTAGACATTATAGTTTCTCGCGCCGAAAATCTTGCTGCCGACTCTTACCATTGTCGCGCCTTCTTCTATCGCGATTGGATAGTCATCTGACATTCCCATGGAGATTTCCTTGAAAGCAGCGTCGTCCTTAAAATAATTTTCTTTCAAGAAATCAAATATATTTTTCAAAGATTTAAATTCGTTTCTTACCTGATTAGTGTCGTCAGTGAAAGTTGCCATTCCCATGACTCCACAGATACGGATATTTTTCAAGTTCTTATATGATTCGGATTCCAGCAACGATTTTGCTTCCTCTAAATCGAGTCCGAATTTTGTTTCTTCCTGTGCTATATGAAACTGCAGCAGGCAGTCGATGACGCGCTCTTTTTTAGCAGCTTCTTTGTTGACTGCCTCAAGCAAGGATGCACTGTCGATGGAATGAATCAAGGTGACGAAAGGAGCGATATATTTTATCTTATTAGTCTGGAGATGACCTATGAAATGCCAATGAATATCTTTAGGAAGTTCCTGATGCTTGTCGCGCATTTCAAGAGCCTTGTTCTCGCCGAACACACGCTGACCAGCGTCGTAAGCTTCCTGCAAATCAGGAATTGGCTTTGTTTTAGATACTGCGATAAGAGTGACATTTGAAGGCACTGTTGCCCTGACGATATTTAAATTTTCTTGTATCATTGTTTTATAATTTATAAAATACAAAGGTAAGAAAAAAGACAACAAACAACGGACAACAGACAACAGATTTTTTTTTGCAGAAACGTATCGCATACGGTTAGAGCGACATAAGGGGCAGAGTATTGTTTCTTTGTTCGGACGCTGATTGTCGCGTACATCTACAATCCATAATGAGAACTATGGTTCCTAAACAGTTTTTTTCTTAACCAATATCCGTCTTGCGAAAACAAAAATAATCACTGCATAGATGCTCCAGAATATTATGGTTTTAGTCCAGTTGATATGGTCTAATCGCTGCTTCTCAACAGTAGCGTTTTCATGTCGCGTTATAGGATTGAGATATAATGTTGTTCCGTCCTTGAATGCAAGTTCCGTTCTTACATAATTATCTTCTGGCTGAATGATATAAAAAGCTGATTTTTTATTTTTCTGAGAATTCAACACCTTGCCTTCTTGTCCTATGAACTTAATCTTTGAGAAAGTCTTTGAAGCCGCGACAAACAAAGTGTCGCCTTTAAGCTCGACCTGCGTGATATGCGGAAGGTTTTTCTTCAGACGATTTATCTTCTGTTCAAGAGTCTCGTCCCTTTTGACAGGAAAATCGACACCTACAGCATTGCCTTTTTCCAATGCCTGGAGAAGTTGCTCCGATTCGTTTTCGGGAGCGTTAATCATGGTAAAACGTGTGGCGACATCGGTAATATCAGTGACATCGTGAGAGTCGTCGTTCCCGATTAGATATACGAGATGTCCGTTAGAAAGTGCCATATCCCAATGCGCGCACGAAATCCTGAATCCATTCAGCACTTCCATAAGTTTATAGTTACTAAGATACTTCATATCCTCGACGAGATAGCCTTTCTTCACAAAAGAAGGGTGAGCCAGTATAGCGAGACGCGTCTGTTTTTCAAGACGATTCAGAGTATGTTGCTTCATGCTAAGATTCTGGAAAGCGAAATAATCGAGTTTTCTCACTTTCTTTGCGCCGATGCAAAGCTGATGAATCTTGAACATACCGTAGCCATGCTCGTAAGCCGGAATAAAACTACGGTTTGAAGAGTCGTAATAATTAATCTTGTTATAATCAGAAATTCCCACGTGGTCGAAACCGAGAGCAGAATAAACGCTGTCAAGCATCTCGTTGGTATTAAGCCTTCCGTTAGTAAGTCCGCCGAACTGACGAGTATGCGCATGGAAATTAGACTGAATCCAATTGTCAGGATTCATATCTTCATAGGGATTAAGGAGATAGTTCCCTTGAAAAGGTTTCGGTTCATCGAAAGAATAGGACGGTCTGAAAAGACTTACTGATGTGACTATAAGGACAAATCCTATAATTATAAAAAGTAACGATTTTAAAAAAAATTTTACGACTTTCACGAGTTTAAAAACACATTAATTAATAGTACAAAAATAAAAAAAAGAGAGACTCGAAAATAAGAGTCTCTGCATTTTTTAATCTAAAACTATGTTTTCTTGTTTAAGTAATTTCACGAGATTATCATAATTGCTCAGATCTTCATTTTGATATTTTGCATATACCGAAGCATCAATCAAAACGACCTTGAATGTAATATTTGCGCCATAGAAGTCACAAGGATTTTCATGTTGATTCAAGTCGGAATTTGTCCAGAAAACAGACAAACCGTAATCATAATATATTGTTTCCAAAGTTGTTGAATACTGGTCGTTAGGATATATTGTCAACGGAAGTTGATGCCATCCGTAGAATTCTCCAGGATTTTCCATATAAACCAAAACCGCTCCGTAGTCAACCATATCGAGGTCTATCGCGTCCCATTCTAAATCGAGGTACCAATTTAATGCGCCTTCGTCCCAGAACCAGTCATACGGTGTTGTTTCTACTGTTGCTGATTGAACATTAGCATTTCCATCATGACCAGGAGGGCCTTGAGGACCTTCGCAGGAAGTAATTGCAAATAAAGACATTAACAATAACAAAGCAAAAGATTTTAAAGTTTTCATAGTGTTTGTTTTTTATTGATTTAACAAATTAACGTCAAAATTTGTTCAAATTTTATGCCATTTTACAGAGCGAATCGACTTATTTTCAAATAAATCTGACAATAAAGTCAAGTTAAAAAAATTATAGAAATCATCTAAAGAAAAAACAATTTTGCGATAAGTATTCTTATGTCGTGATACCTTAAAATTCTTATTTTTGCAACATGAAAGGAAACAAATTCATTGTGCATCTCAGCGGCGTAATCGCCATGGTATTTTGGGGATTATCATTTATATGGTCAACGCAGGTTTTCAACTACTTAAACCCAACCACAACCATTTTTTTTAGACTTATCATCTCGTGCATTTTCTTAGGAAGCATATTATTTCTTAAAGGCTTGAATGAACCGAGGGATAAAGGATTGAGAGTGTGGCAATCCATTTATTGCAGTTTCAGTAAGGTGAAAGAAAACCTTAAGTTATTTGCATTGGCGGCATTGTTTGAACCTTTTTTATATTTCATTTTTGAGAGTTACGGATTATTAAATTCCGCGCCAGTAGTGAGTTCCGCTATTATAGCAACAATTCCGTTATTCACTCCTATAGCAGCGTTTTTCTTTTTAAATGAAAGACTTACGTCATGGAATATCGCCGGATTCATAATATCATTTTTTGGCGTGATATTCATGCTTCTTAACAAAAATTTAGAATTGACAGTTTCAATAAAAGGAATCGTCTTCTTGTTCAGCGCGGTTTTTGTTGCAGTCGCTTATTCTATTTCTTTAAGAAAATTAACATTATTACATAAACCATTAACAATAACATTCGTACAGAACATAATAGGAATGATTTATTTCATTCCGATGTTTTTCATCATGGAGAAAGTCAGTCCTTCAAACATTTTAGGAATAAGCAACTACATAGTTCCGTTATTTTCGTTAGGAATTTTTGCAAGTTCTGTAGCATACACTTTATGGGCATTCACATTCAGCAAGTTAGGAGCAGCAAAAGCAAACATTTATAGCAATCTTATTCCAGTTTTCACAGCAATATTCAGTTGCATCATCATTGGAGAAGACATCAATATCCAAAAAATATTGGGAATTTTATTAGTCATCGGTGGACTTATCTTATCACAATCTAAATTTAAAAAGGCATGATTACAAGCAAAACAAACCCTAAGATAAAAAACGTTGTCAAACTACAGAAGTCGTCGGAGCGACGTGAGCAGAACAGAATTATTATTGAAGGCAGACGTGAGATTGAACGTGCGCTTGCTTGTGGTTTCGTCATCGACACTTTATTTATATGTAATGAAATTGTAAAAGAATCCATCAACATCAAAGCAAATGTCATTGAGGAAGTGAGTCTTGAAGTCTTCGAGAAAATTGCATACAGAGAAGGAAGCGACGGACTTCTTGCCGTTGCAATCCCACGTTATTCGAATCTGAAAGATTTCAAACCCAAGAAAAATCCGTTGATTATAGTGTTGGAGACTGTCGAGAAACCTGGTAATTTAGGAGCCGTCATGCGTACTGCCGATGCTGCTGGTGTTGATGCCGTTATCATCGCTGATCCAAGAACCGACTTATTCAATCCCAACGCAATACGAGCAAGTATCGGAACCATTTTCAGCGTTCCGCTTTTTGCATGTTCGTCAGAAGAATGTATCAGTTGGTTGAGAGAAAATGACATTAAAATATATTGCACATATTTGAAAGCATCCATCGACTACCTCGATGCCGACTTCAGAAAAGGCTCAGCGATAGTCATGGGAACCGAAGCTACAGGAATATCCGACATTTGGGTCGAGGCAGCAGACCAGAACCTAATCATCCCAATGAACGGAATCGCAGACTCATTAAACGTCTCAGTAACAACTGCCATTGTCGTATTCGAAGCGATAAGGCAAAGACGCAATTCATAGTTAGAGGAACAGAGACTTTAGACTTTTATAACTCTATGCACTCTGCGCCTTACGTCACTACATAAATTCTAAGTTTATCGTTAAACTACAACTTTTTCATCTAACTAATGATATTTTTTGTATTTTTGCAAAATTGAGCAAAAAATTATTTTCAGGTGGATAATACAATATCAGAAATAAACGGAGTGCAGTTATACAATAGTTTCATTGCGGGAGCGCAGAAAATATTTGAAAACCAGACACTTCTAAACAACATAAATTTCTATCCGGTTCCTGATGCCGACACAGGTACAAATTTGGCATCAACTATGCTCAGCATAGTAAATACTGTAAAGCCACAAGAAAACGTCAAGGAAACCGCTTTAGCGTTAGCAGATGCGGCACTCATGGGAGCAAGAGGCAATTCCGGAATCATCTTCGCACAGTTTTTATATGGTTTCAGCAAAGACATTCAAGACAAGCCGACAATGACAATCAAGGAATTTGCTGGGAACATGAAGATTGCTTCAGAATGTGCATATTACGCCTTGGCGAAACCAAAAGAAGGAACTATAATATCAGTCATAAAAGACTGGGCAAACAACATCAATGAAAATTGCGACAACACTGACGACTTCACGACATTACTACTCAACGGTTTGAATGTCGCCATGGAATCATTGAAGGAGACAGGAAAATTCATCGCTGCAAAAGCAAAGACTATAGTCGATGCCGGTGCAAAGGGTTTTGTCGTTTTTTTAGAGGGAATGTGTGAATATTTCCACAACGGAGGTCAGACAGTTCAAGTTGCCAATGCAGAAATAATTGATTCGGAATGGCTTGGAGAAGACAACCATGAAGTGATAACATTCCGTTACTGCACAGAAGCTCTTCTCATCGGGGAGAATCTCGAAAGAGAAAAACTCGCATCACTCATTGAAGAAATGGGCGACTGCATGGTGATAGCTGGTTCCAAAACAAAAATGCGTCTCCACATACACACCGACCAACCTTGGATTGTTTTAGAAAAGGTGCAGACGATAGGAAGGGTTGTTTATCAGAAGGTGGAAGATATGGTGATGCAGCATGATTTGGTTGTGAACCGCAAAAGCAAAATAGGCATCTTGTCCGATAGTGCTTGCGACATCCCTAAAGAATTATTGGAAAAATATCAAATTCAGACAGTGCCTCTGACCGTAAGTTTCGGTGACGAGTTTTATTTAGACCAACTGACAATAAAACCAAAGCAATTCCTCGATAAATTAGAAAATTCGACTGATATTCCGAGATCGTCGCAACCAAGTTTGATGGATTTTACCAACAGATATAATTATCTCACAACACATTACGATTCGATAATTAGCGTACACCTCAACGGTAAGTTCAGCGGAATGATTAACAGCAGTAGAAAAGCTGCTGCTGCAGCAAGCAAGAATTCAGGCAAGAAGATAGATGTCATAGATAGTCACAACGCGACAGGAGCATTAGGACTCAGCGTTCTCAGAACAGCTGAAGCTGCTATTAACGGAATGCCGCAAGAAGAATTAGCAAACAAAGCTGCAGAATGGGCAGATAAAACTAAATTATTCATTTCCTGCGTCAATACGAAGTACTTGATTAACAGCGGACGTCTCACACCTTTCAAAGCGTTTGCACTCAAAACATTCAGAATAAAGCCTTTATTCAGTTTGGATACTGAAGGTGAGTTGAATGTCGAGACCTTATCATTCAGGACAAAAGATAATTTCAAGAAAATTCTTGGTTTGATAAAAGAAAATTACGAGCATAAGAAGATTTGGAATTATTGCATCACGCATGTAGATAACATTGAAGCAGCTGATTATCTCAGCAAAGTAATTGAAAATCTTACAGGTAGGAAACCTTTATATATAGAAGATGCTTGTCCTATGCTTGCCAGCAAAGTCGGACCTAAAGCAGTGGCTGTGGCAATAATGGAAGATTAAACAAAAAGACGCGTCGTGTTGGCGCGTCTTTCTCATTTAAAATATTCAGCATAAAAACGCCATAACGGCAGTCTTTCCATCCTCTTTCATAATTTTGAAGAAATATCCGTCGTCAGTTTTCTTTCTGAAGATCAACAATGTCTCACATTCCAAACTCTCATTCTGATAAGAAATTTCTATCTCTTTCAATGTCATAGATTCCAACTCATTCACAGAAAACGTATCAAGAAGCATAGTAATGTAAGTAACGTTATTTGTATGATGTGTGACATCAATATCTCCTGAGCGCACCAATCTTTTATAAACGAAGTCTTCTTCTGTGAAGTCGTCTTTGAATCTTCTAAACCTCTCGTCTACCGATTTTTCTTGAATCCATTCTATATCATTAGGATATGAAGTAGACTCGACTTTTCTTAAAGTACGGGAAGTGGCATCGATAATTACCCATTCGGTGATGGCATTTATCATTACTTCGCCGCCTTTTATAACTTGGTAGCAACGATTGCAACGCACGCCTTCCGCACCCATAGGCCAAGTCCTTACGCTGATTTCGTCATTCCAACGTGGAAGTTCATTGATCTTGACTTTGGTTTTTGAAACTACCCAAAGAGCGTTATCTTTTTCCAAAAGAGAAAAATCGTCAATTCCTAAGAACATCGCATGACGACTTGCAACATCTTGGAAAGCCATGAAAGCTGCCTCTGTTCTAAAACGCATCAGGCTGTCGCATTGTCCAGAAAGGACTGTAGTATTAAGAATAAATTCGTTGTTTTTCATAACTATTTTGTCAAGAGTCAACAGTCAACAGACTTTGTTATTATTAGGGGAACAATCAAAATCTGTTTTAGTTCTACCGCTGAGATTTTATAGTGGCAAAATTACGAAATAATCCAGATATAAAAATACACTTTCAACAAAAAGCGATAATAATTCAATATTGTGACGGTATATTTTTTAATTTTGCAACAAAGAAACAGAAAATGAAGCATATCTTTATTGTCAACACGACTGCGGGGAAAGAATCTTGCCTTGAGATGGTGAAGGACGGAATTTCGAGATGCGAGGAAGTCGTGGATTATGAAATACATACGCCGACATCACCAAATAAATCAATAAAATTTATACGTACTTATTTGGAAAACCATAAAGATGAAGAAGTACGGTTTTACGCTTGCGGAGGTGACGGCACGATTAACAAAGTCGCCACTGGAATCAACGGATTTCCCAATGCCAGCATGAGTGTACTTCCTTTTGGCAGCGGCAACGACTACGTGAAATATTACGGCGGAAAAGACAACTTCAAAGATGTCTGCAAAGTGATTCAAGGCACGGATAAGAAAGTCGATTTGATGAAGGTAAACGACAAATATGCTTTAAACTCAACGCATTTCGGATTAGACAGCGTCGTCGCTAAAGCAATGAACAAACTAAGAAGAAATGTCATTTTCGGCAAGAAAAGAGCTTATCCTTTTGCCATTGCGTGGGCTTTCATAACAGGAATGCGTAACAAATGCACTGTTTATGCCGATGGCGAACGACTTAATAATGGCGATATTCTATTATGTACCGTCAGCAACGGCAAATATGTAGGCGGTTCATATTTTAATGCACCTAACTCATTGAACGACGATGGTTTGTTAGAGGTTTGTTTGGTAAAGCCTGTTCCGAGATTAAAGTTTTTAGGCTTGATAAAATATTACGTGGCTGGCACTCATATCGACAATCCGAAGTTTAAAGATATTGTCGTTTATCGTCAGGCAAAGAAAGTGACAATTGAAGGACCGAAAGGATTCTGCGTTTCCATTGACGGCGAGATCTACGAAAGCCAGCATATCGAGATCGAGAATTTGGAAAGAGTGATAAGATTTGCGGTGCCAGGGAATGGTTAAGAGTTAATAGTTTAGAGTTAAGTTATATCTAAAATAATATCATAGAAATCATTTCAGTTTTTTTTCTCTTTAGAAAATAATTTTAGATGGTAATTTTTATTTAATTTCTTTCACATTTGCAGACGGATTGAGGCGGCTCTTTCCATGACACATTGAATAATGAGAGGCGTTATGCTCATCTTGTAAAATGAAAACCTGAGAAATTTTCAAAAGTGTACAAGGATAGCATAGTGGTTCTCACGCTATAGCGTGGGCTGCTGCTATAATTATATTTGTACACACGGTTTTCTCAGGACCTTCATTTTAGATATAAGTATTGCATTTCCACGTTTCTTTCGAATGTCTGCAACTTCGTTTAAAGTGGATTTTATTTAAAAATCATAAGATTCTCAATCCCTCATGATTGTTATGATGGTCGCCACATTCGTGTTCAGAACAACCTATTCCAGAATCAGCGACTTTTCCTTCCAAATATGATTTCACAAGTTCGTCAACATTGCCGCTACAACCTCTTATAACACTGATATTATGAGCGTTTAATTTACTTTTAGCGCCTTCACCCATATTGCCAGCGAGCATCATCACAACTCCGAGTTCTTGCAAGTCGGCTGCTATACCAGATTTACATCCACAACCTTGAGGCGAAGCCAAAGTCTCACGACCCACAATATTGTTATCTTCAATAGTAAAAATCGTGTAATGATCGCAATGTCCAAAATGATCATCAACACGTTCATCTCTTGTAGGGACTGCTATTTTCATCGTTTATCTTCTTTAAAATTTATTGTGCAAAGATACGATTTAAAACTTATAAAATGTTTTCATTCATTACATTTTTCACTTCTTTTCCTTCAAAAAACAAAACCTTCATTTTTTCCATATAAGTCTCAACATGAGAGAAGAAATAATACAATCCATCACATAAGGAATTCAAGCCTTCTTCACCTTTATCAGTATTGTTAAATCTATGCTTCGGGCATTCTCCATGGCAAGCGAAATAATATTTGCATTTCAAACATTTGGACGGGAGAGTGTTCCTTTTATCAATACCAAACTCTTTCATTTTCACAGACGTGACAATTTCTTCCAAAGATGAATCCTTTATATTTCCAAGCTTATATTTCTCATATACAAAATGGTCGCAAGGAAACACATCGCCATTATGCTCAACAACTGCATTAGCTCCACAAGTCTCTGAATAAACGCAAGTCCCAGGATTAACACCGCACCAATTCGCCAAAGTAGAATCAAACAGATTGACATAATAATTGCCGACATCATTTTTTATCCAACAATCGAAGATGTCGCACATGAATTTCCCATATTCCATAGCATCTACAGAATATGGAGCAAGTCGAGAATTTCGCTCATCAGGAGACACCACATTACTATTCAAAGGATTAACATACTCCAGCACAGGCATAAACTGCATATAATGACTACCTATTCCTTTAAGGAAGTTATACACTTCCGCTCCCCTACCCTCGCTATATTTATTAATTGTCGTCATGGTATTGAAATCAACGCCATAATGTTGCAGCAACTCTATTCCTTTCAGCACCTTATCAAAGGTAGCATTGTTATTTTTGTCTCTTCGGAATCCATCGTGAATGTCACGAGGTCCGTCAATAGATACTCCAACAAGAAAATTACAATACTTAAAGAAAGAAGCAAACTCGTCGTTTATCAAAGTAGCGTTTGTCTGTATCGTATTGAAGATCCTCTTATTACCACTATACTTTCTTTGAAGTTCAACAACTTTAACAAAAAAATCCACGCCCAACAACAGAGGTTCGCCACCATGCCAATCGAAGCAAAGTTCATCACCAGCGTTAGTTTCGATATATTCCTTAATGCTTTTTTCAAGAATCTCCATAGACATTGCTGATTCTTTTCCGTACATTTTTTGCTTGTCAAGATAATAGCAATACGTGCAACTCAGATTACATATCGAACCAACTGGTTTAAACATCATATTAAATCTCAATGGTTTGGAGATCCTCAGAGCATCCGATAAGGTAAGAGTGTTTTTCAATTTACAATTAACAATTTACAATTAACAATTTACGATTAACAAAAATTCTGCAATACCAGTTTCATTGAAACTTAAACAATTCTGACTCCGTCCTTGAGACTTTCATCAATGAATCGAACTCAGCCACTTTTTCAGGATAAGCCCCAGACAAATCATTTGTTTCCGACAAATCGGCAGAAAGATCATAAAGTTCTATTTTTCCATTATTATGGACATCATATTTAACAGCTTTCCAGTCGCCTTTTCTAATAGCCTGTCTTCCATTATTTTCATGAAATTCCCAATAGAGATAATCATGTTCTTTCTGTTTCTCTTTTCCTATTAGTGAAGGCAAATACGATATTCCATCTATATTATCAGGCAGTTCTGCATCGATAATATCCGCCACTGTCGGCAAGAAATCCCAGAACGCTGATATATGCTCCGACTTAGAGTTTTTATCGACAACATTATTCCATTTAACAATAAACGGCACCCTTATCCCGCCTTCGTAGAGGTCGCGTTTATAACCTCTCAGTTCTCCGTTACTATCGAAGAAATCAGGATCCGCACCGCCTTCGAAATGAGGTCCATTGTCGGAAGTAAATATAATTATCGTATTATCAGCTATTCCCAGGCTATCCAATGTTGAACATATCTCACCCACATGTCTGTCGAGTATCGAAATCATAGCTGCGAATGTAGCGTGCGTATATTGTTGAGATCCATAACCAGCGTTTTTATAATACTCACCGTCATCACAACCCACGAAAGCTTTTTCTTCGTCAAAGTTAGGATGTCCCACAAACTGTTTCAACACATCTTTTGGTACTTTCAACTCTGCATGAGGAATGATAGAGGTGTACCACATAAAGAACGTTGTATCTCTATTTTCCTTAATAAAATCTATTGCCTCGTCATGTATCAGATATGGCGCGTAGCATTCCTCTCCTTTGCCTTTATTACCATCGAGCATTATTTTGTTTTCGTTGTGCCACAAATGGTAAGGATAATAACTATGAGAAAGACGTTGGCAGTTAAATCCGAAGAACTCATCGACATTTTGGTTTTCGGGAGCACCTTCTGTGTTAGGAGCGCCAAGTCCCCACTTGCCGAAGACAGATGTTTTGTAACCATTATCCTTCAGCATTTTGAATATGGTATATGTATCTGACGGCAACGGATGCTGACCTTCAACAGGAAGTTCCTTATTACCTCTTATCACGGTATGACCGGTGTGCTGTCCTGTTATCAGACAACTTCTTGACGGCGCACTTACAGAGCTGCCTGAATAATGCTGAGTAAACATCATACCTTGAGCAGCGAGGCTGTCGATATTTGGCGTTGAAAACTTCTTCTGACCCAAGCATGACAAATCTGCATATCCAAGGTCGTCTGCCAATATGAATATTATGTTCGGATTTTCTTTGTCATGGCGAGATTGCTCATTAGCAGTCACACATGACGTCAAGGTCACTGCCGCAACAGCAGCTGGCAAATATTTTCTCAATTTTCTTTTCATACGCTCAACATTTTTCATCACAAATATAACAATTTTACACAGCTATCTGGCAATCAAGCCACATAATCCTTAGCAGTACTTAATAATTAGCACTTCATATTCATTGACAATTCTATACGCATAGTCATAAACCACTTTATATTCAAGACCTTTACTTGTCTTATAAATGTTTGTCATAACATCAAAATCGAAATTCAACTCGACGAACTTCTCTTTCAACACAACGGTCTTTATACCAGTAATAAAGGACTTCAGTATTTCTCTATTCTTAATAAGACTTGCATTGATCGACTTTATGATAATATTGCTATCTTTTTTCAATCTGTAATGGTAATTATTACGGCAATTGTCATCGCAATATTTTTTGTCTGAACGTCCCGACAGAGTTGTTCCACAAAAAAGGCAGTTTTTATTTTCCACCATAATGAAAAGACAATTCAATTAGAGAAAACGTATTGTACGATATTTGCGCCCATCCTAAGAGCATTCAATCTTGACTCTTCCGAATCGTTATGCACTCTTTTATCTTCCCATCCATCGCCAAGATCACATTCGTACGTCAACAAGCAGACAACCCTGCCCTCATATATCAATGCAAAAGCCTGAGGTGCTTTGTTATCATGTTCATGAATTTTCGGCAATCCATCTGGGAAATGATATGGCTTTTGAAATATCGGATGAGAATATGGCAATTCAACCCACTGTAAATCAGGAAACACTTTCTGCATCTGACTCATAGCATAATCCTTCATACCATAATTATCATCGATATGCAGGAAACCTCCAGCAAGCAGATACGTTCTTAGGTTCTGCACCTCATTCTCATTAAAAACCACATTACCATGACCTGTCATGTGTATGAAAGGATAATTGAAAATATCAGGACTACCAACATCCACCGTTGCAATATCCGTGCTCAAATCGGTATTCAACGACTGATTACAAAACCTTACCAAGTTAGGCAAAGATGTTGGATTGGAATACCAATCACCGCCGCCCCTATATTTCAAGAGAGCAATCTGTGTCTTTTGCGCAAACACCTCAAAAGACATCAATAGTAAAAAAATGACGAATAATTTTTTCATAATAATTGGTTTAAGGTTTCTAATTTATTTTATTTCATTTGATTTATCAGCTGCACCGTATGGCATGCTACCACCGCAGCTGTCTCTGTTCTCAGACGAGCTTCACCCAAGCTCACAGGAACGAACCCGTTATCTTTTGCAAGCTGTACTTCCTCTTTACTAAAGTCGCCTTCTGGTCCTATTAGAACCATGACGTTTTCACTTTTTTTATATAGGTCGCACAACTGTTCTTTCACATCATCGTCAATCCATGCTATGAACTTCTGTCCGTCGAAATCCTGTTTCACCAACTTCTCAAAAGGAACTATATCTTCCACGACCGGCATCTTAGATTTAACCGACTGTTTCATAGCAGCAACGACTATTTTCTTGAAGCGTTCCACGTTTGCCACACGTCTTTCCGAATGATAAGAAGCAAAAAGCTTTACCTCATCAATACCAATTTCCGTCGCCTTTTCAAGGAACCACTCCGTTCTTTCATTAAGCTTAGTCGGAGCGATTGCTATAGAAAGTTTAAAGTCTCTGATATCGTAGCCATTTCTCTGGTTCGTCAGATTAGCAGTGGCTCTCTTAGGATGAGCATCGACAAGTTCTGCATCAAACATAGAACCTTTTCCATCAGTGACACAGAAACAATCTCCTTCCTTCATACGAAGTACTTTCACAATATGTTTAGATTCCTCCTCAGGAAAGGAGATTATTCCTAGTTGTGCGGTCGGCAGGTAAAAGACATTCATCTTATGAGTTTTTACATTTTATCTGGCATAGAGATTCCCAATAGACCTGAAGCATTGCGTAACAGTTTAGCTGTCATGTCTGCCAATTGCAATCTAAACTCTCTACGTTTGACATCTTCTTCTTTCATAATACTACATTCTTGATAGAAGTGATTGAAGTCTTTTGCCAAGTCATAGATGTAGTTAGCAATCATAGCAGGACTTCTGTTGATAGCTGCTTGTTCTAACACTGAAGGCCAGTTATAGATATTCACCAACAACATTTTCTCTTTAGGTTGCAAATCCGTAACAGGAATATCTGCTCCAAATGTGATTCCATTATCAGCAGCTTTACGAATAACTGAGCTGATACGAGCATGTGTATATTGAATGAACGAAGCTGTATTTCCATTGAAGTCGATAGATTCTTTTGGATCGAAGAGCATTGTCTTCTTAGGGTCAACTTTAAGGATAAAATACTTCAAAGCTCCGATACCTATCATATCATATAATCTGTTTGATTCTTCCTCGCTGAGACCATGAGCCTTACCTAATTCTTCAGAGACGCTCTTTGCTGTCTTAACCATTTCGTCCATTAGATCATCGGCATCGACAACTGTACCTTCACGAGATTTCATCTTACCGTTTGGCAATTCCACCATACCGTATGAAAGGTGTTCAATATCATTACCCCATTCTCTACCCAATCTGACGAGAACTCTCTTCAATACGTCAAAATGATAATTCTGTTCATTACCCACTACATAAATCAATTTCTTAGGTTGATATTCTTCATAACGAAGCTGTGCAGTACCAAGATCCTGCGTCATATAAACCGAAGTACCGTCTCTACGAAGCAACAACTTTTCATCAAGACCCTCATCTCTCAAATCACACCACACAGAACCATCAGGTCTTCTGTAAAGGACATTATTTTCCAGACCTTCGTTAACCAATTCTTTACCTAACAAATATGTCTGTGATTCATAATAAATCTTTTCAAACGAAACACCGAGACGATCGTATGTAACATCAAATCCATCGTAAACCCACTGATTCATAGTCTCCCACAACTGACGAATATCTTTATCGCATGCTTCCCACTTTCTAAGCATCTCACGTGTCTCTTGCATCAAAGTAGAGTTCTCTTCAGCTGCAGCCTTTGCTTTTTCCTTTTCTTCATCGCTAAGTTCATCATAGTTAGATGGCAGCAACTGTTTCACTTCTTCTTTATAATGCTTATCAAATAAAACATAGAAGTCACCTATAAGATGATCGCCTTTTTTACCTGTAGATTCAGGTGTACAACCATTTCCCCATTTCTGCCATGCTATCATACTCTTGCAAATATGGATACCTCTGTCGTTGACGAGATTCACACGAACAACATTTTCTCCATTAGCTTTCATTATTTCAGACACACTCCATCCTAACAAGTTGTTACGGATATGCCCGAGGTGTAAAGGCTTATTTGTATTAGGAGAAGAATATTCAACGACTATTGGATTACCTGCAATTTGTTTCCTTCCAAAAAGTTCGTTCTGATGATTATCCTTAAAGAATGATAACCAATAGTTATCTGACACCAACAAGTTAAGGAATCCTTTTACCACATTGTATTTCGATATTATTTCACTCTCTGCTACAATTTCTTTACCTAGTTCATCAGCCATAATCTCTGGCGATTTTTTTGAAATTTTCACGAAAGGGAAAACCACTATTGTCACATCACCCTCAAATTCAGGACGAGTCTTTTGAAAATTAACTTGTTGCACAGGAGGTTCCTGTCCATATAATTTTGTAAATGCATCGACAAAAAGTTTTCTTAAGATTTCTTCTAACATATTAGTCTTATTTAATTTTAAGGCACAAAGATACTAAAAAACGCTTTATTTTCATTCTTTATTGTTAAAAAATAACGTTTTAAACAAGCTGTAACTAAACGGAAAAGAAACGACCTCTTCCAAGAATGGTTTTGGATAGTATTCCGTCATTTCTCCTGGTAGCATTTCAAACACATTGCCTATAATATACAGTCTCATATTATCGACAGAAGCACCTACTATTTCGTAGTTATAATAGAAATACGGATAATCAGGATCTTCAGCCCAAATGTTTTCCAGAATTGACTCTTTAATACTTTGCGCTCTATGACGTATTGCTTGTTCTGCAAACTCCGAATCTATGACATACGACACTATCAACCTTTTTGCAATAACGCCCAACATATTCAAGTCGAAACCAACATCTTTAAAACGTAAAGTCTGCAAAAATGGCTGACCACTGAACCAGCATCCTGCCCCATGCGCAGCCAACGATGTTAACGAATGTGAAATTTCCCCGCAATAGGAAGAATAGAAAATACTTTCAGCATACTGATCTTCGGTAGGTTCAGTTATATTTGTGTACATGAAACTTTTTACCAAACCACTTCCTAATCCGTAATGAGCCGCCGTTTTTATACTATTCCAGTCATCGCCACTAAACTTAAAAGAGCCATCTCCCACCGAAACCATTGTATTGAGTCCAGAGGAAACTCCTGTCATAAGTGTTTGCACCCCGACTTTCACAATCCATGATTGTCCAGCCGTATATTCTGTCAAGAAACCTTTCACAAAACCGACACCGAACAACAATGCGCCCTCGCCAAAAGAATCTATATTTCGCGCATTAAACACTACATTTGCAGCACCCCCAACAACACCAAGCACTACACTTTCCACCCATTCACCTGTGGGGTCTGTGTATTTTAACGGATTATTTAGGCAATAGCTATATCTATTAAAATTCTGTGACATTTTCGGCAACTGGATATTATTATCAGGGCTCAACATCATCGACATCATAGGATCGTAAATTCTGCCATTCATGTTTATCAACCCAAACGCCAACAGATGTTCATGTCCCGTAAAACCTCTGTCAAACATCAAAGACTTAACTTCATCAATAGGTTTCCAATCAGCTCCACTTCTAACATTTCCCCACGCATCAAAAGAAACATCTTGCACCACTTCCGCTTTGTCGTTTGTAATCACATTCCAAGAAGCAATGTTATCTTTATGAATGTAATAAATAGAATTATTACCATCACCATCTGTAATACAAACTGCGAAAACACCAATCGGACCATTAAGATATGTATAGAAATTTTCCTCTTCATCCTCCTGAACAAATTCACATCCATCAATATACGTTTTAGACTTAGTCTTTCCATCAACAGTTGATCTCATAAATACTCTGTTATTTTCACATCCATAATCTATTTCCATGAAATCATCTCCCTGCGAAACAGATATAAGATTATCGAAAACCGAATATTTCATATCTCTACCGAAGCCTATTGCCATTTTATCGACATCCGTCTTGGCTTGCATAAGAACATTAGGTTTCCTCTGGTCATAAACTGTCGAATATAAAACCGGAACTCCATCTTCCACTTTTTCTTCTATATTCCCCAAATAATCATAATCCATAAATGCTTGCATTTTCCCATTATGACATACAGAAATCAATCTATTGTGTTCATCATATTCGAATTCTTCAACAATTTTATCTCTTTCATGCTTAGAGCGAGACTTAACATTTCCCCATCCATCATATACATAGTTCATATTTTGCAATATCCTATCAGAATCAGAAGCCTTTATAGTCTCCACCATCAACGTTCTTGGATTATAGCACATTTCTGTCTCAATTCCATTACCCAAAGAATACCTAGTTATCAATCCATTCGCCGTAGTTTCATTTGTTCTCCATAACATGATATTGTTTCGTGAATCATATATTTCTTTTTCGTAACCCGAATTTGAATACACCTTCGCAAGCTCAAATCCTGACGGATATATTATTGAAGAAACTCTACTCGCCGGGTCATAACCATATAATGTCTTATACTCTTTTCCTTTTACTGTTTCAATCTTACCAACCAATCTGAGAGCATTGTCATAGACATAATCAATCTCATGATTATCAGACACGACCTTTTTAAGTACACCATCCCTACCTCTAGCATCATCATAGATCCATCGAGTAGATTTCATTTCATTCAATTCAACATCCATCTCGCTCCTGCACAACATTCGTCCTATCGCATCATATTGAAACTCAAATTTATCACCACTCGGCGTATTTACTTTTTTAAGATTGCCCAACGCATCGTATTCATAAGAAACCAAACCATAATTTGGGTCGCACATCGATTTCTTATTTCTTAGATTGTCATACGTAAAAGTTATCTTGGAATTTGGATTCTTCTCTATTGATGCTGATTTAACAGACCCATCACTATAATAATCGTAAAGAATATTATTACTTCCGTTATCAATGGTTTCCACCAACCAACCCATGATATTATAAGTCTCTTTTTTCGTCTGCTTCTTTCCATCAACAGTTGAAAATTCTGTAACCAACGTATTTCCATCATGTTTGAATCTGCTGGTAATTCCATTGGGAAGTCTTCGCTCAACGAGCCTATTATATTTATCATAAACATTTAAAACATACAACTTTTCATCATTCCTATAATACGGCATACTTTCACGAATCAAATTACCTAAATCGTCATATTCTTTGTCAATGTAAATTGCATTGCCATCAATATCGAATGAAACAGATCTTAATTCCATTCCCGATTTATGATAAAAGGTCATATCCTCCGACATTCCCGTACTTTTTTCCCAGACATAATAAGTCGCATCCACAGGCGAATGTTCATTACCTTCTGCCCATCGAATCACTCTAGCCTTTACCATTCCATCTGGCAATGTCACAACATCATTTATTCCAAGAGGATGCTTTTCATTCTTAGTAACATAGTCATTATAATCAATTGTTGATACCATAAAACCATAATCCGGATTATAAGAACTTCGAATCACACGACCTAGTTCATCAACGTTTTTGGTTTTATACATATAATTATATAATTCTCCATATTCACATCTAACCACTTTATCGTGTTCAAGAGATGGAGAAGACACCCTTTGCAGAATAACATTACCAATCTTATCGTATTTATATTCAACAGCAATCGTCAAAGAATCCGTTATGTCATATTTGCAATTAGGCACTTTTGTTTCTTCAATCACTCTAAACGGACTTTCGTAATCATAAACGTAAGCATTGACAAAACCAACTTTCTCATTACCATCAGAATGCTTAAAAACGTATTTCATAATAGGCCGATTAATTATCCAGTTATGAACATCATCATTATACGTAAAAGTTTCCTTTTCGAAATATTGACAGTTTTGTGGATCATAGACAGCCATATTATTCGTAAAACCTTTGGTTGTTGACAACAGACGAACAACATTCTCATACAATCCATTCTGACTAATATCAGACGCATAGTTGTTATTCTGAATTATTATCTTTATCACATCATCAATTTTATCAGGATTGTAGTTCAATTCATAATCTTGCACCATCAGTGGCATTATTATTTTATCGTTATATACACAATGGAAATTTCTATAAGCAAACATCTTGACATTCAAAAGCTGATTCTCTCCATTATATTTTTCAATCCACAAAGGCAATGCTATACTATGATTATGCAAGGAACCTGTTTCGTAACATTGTACCTGTTTCTCAATTATATTATCACAAACAAAATTCCTTGTAGTTACACGTTCAAATCCCATAAACCCGTGACCTTTACCATGAATCAAGGTATTATAATATTCATATTTTTTGATTATTGGTTTTCCATTGACACTATACGTTGTATCTGATTTCAAGGCAAGTATCGGCACTGATATTCTTCTTATATCATTACTTGTCACATCATTTGAACACGAATAAAAACATTCCTGCACATTGTTCTTTTGCATGAGATAATCGTATTCAAAACCTCTAACATTTCCCAATCCATCAACTATCCGTTCAACGCTATAATATTCTGAATGAGAATGTAATGTTGCAATATTTGCAGTTTGAGAATTCAATGGATTTCTTGGCAGACCTGACAATATCGACACATTTTCTTGTGGAAGAAATCTTCCCATCTGTATCGTCTGATGCGAATAATTGATTGGTATATAATATCTTTCCTCATTTACAAACACACATTTATTGTTAGAATTGACAATAGGTTTAAATCCCACCTCCAAGTAATGATTACCGGCCTGGTCTTTAAACACGCCAACGTCAGCAGTACCATCACCATCAAAGTCGGAAGTACGTATAGTTACAGATGGTTCACTCAAATCTTTGAGCGAATACCTATATTTATCCTTGGACCCCAGCGACACATTCCTCAACAAATTAGTATTCGTACAAGACATTGGTGTTGTAAAAGAATTTCCTTTCGAGAAAGCAATATTCCAATGGTTACGAAAATCATAATACAGCAAATCTGTCTTTCCATCTCCATTAAAATCATTGGGGAAAAGATGCGAATCTTTAGTTATAAAATTGCCAGTCTCATATTCTTCAAAAATGAAACCGTTCTTTGGTTTGAGTCTAAACATTTTGTAGCCGTTCTCGTCTATCGTAAATATCTCATTGACCCCATCACCCGACATATCCAATGCAAGGTATTCATATTGCTTACAGTTCAACGCATCTCCATTATTCACAACAAATTTATTCAACACATCATCAACATAACGTATATACTCAACTTTTCCTTTACCAGCTTTATTATCGTCCATTTCTATGACAATCATCCCGTTATCTTCATATTCAACAAATCTTCCAGACAGTAATGTCACGTGATTTTTATATGTATATGACGCATTCTTATAGAAACCACCATTTTTCATAGTATATAAATGAAGCGAGACAATATCATCATCATAAGTCAGAGCATCGTAATTAAGTTCATACAACACAACATCATCCTTTCCATCTCCATTCATATCAACCACATATATCCATTCTATATTCTTTGGCAACCTAATTGATGTCATAGGTTCATCATAGAAACCACCTTCTCTATTGTTCAAATATATTTTTCCATCAACATCTTGAGGATATGAATTTTGAACTTTATAAGGAACAAGCAACACATCTGAATATCCATCACCGTTAAAATCGCCAACAAACGGCACATTATCACTAAACATTCTTTTATCCAGTTGATATATTTTATAACGATTATTGTCAGTAGAAGAATGCTTGTCTTTTGATTTCCATATTATACGTGTCGGATTTATTTTGTCATTTCCAGCAGCAAAACCTATCGTTTTAAGTCTGTGATATATATAATATTCACCATCATACATGCCAGGTTTATGATATTCAAAAGAATAATTGTATAATTGTTTGCCAGTATAATTATTGTGTATATATATACTTTTCAACAACCTATTCTCGGATACCTTATTGCCATTTACATATCCGATTAAAACATCATTATGCTTGAATTCATATTCAAAAGACACATTGTAAGTAGGTTTCAAATCGACTTCTTCGTTGAAAGTGTATTGAATGTTTTTGATGTATGCAGTTCCCAAACCTTTTTCTTCATCATAATTAAAGACTATCGTATTCCCATCTCTGTCATACACTTTGCTGACCAACCATTTCAAAGTTACTTCATTGTCATTTTGTGCTTCAATCCTTGAATCGTCGGTAGAGCCGTATTCCCATATAGTGCCGTCGTTCTTCCACACAATAAAATATTCCGGACTTTTTTTATTATTCGTATAAGACACGATTTTATCCATATTATCAATTTCCGTCTTATACTCAGCTTTATCTGCACCATATGAACATTCCGACACAAGCATCAATCGTTGTCCGTCCATAACAAACCTATCATTCAGAAAGTCCACGTCTGTAATTTTTCCGTCATGATATTCAGTTTGTCCCGTTCTCGCGATGAATGACAATCCCGACAAATCCCAAGACCAACCCAAAATTCCATCGGCAGATTGATTGTTATACACCACAGCAAGATTAGGTTTCATTGCACCAATGGCAGCTGGTATCTCTATATTTATCGAATATATTGCTGCACCTGTATTACTTACATTAAAAGAACTTGACATCGAACCTACAACTCCACCATCATCAGTTTGCATACCACCATAATAACCATCAACCGGAGGAAAAACGGAATATCTATCAATCTTCAAAGACATACTTTTGTCTTCCACTGGTTTATACGCAAAACCAGGAAGCAATCTAATTGACGTTGTCGCTTCACACAAATATGATTCTTGCGAATTCATGGCATTGCCGAATTCTAGATTTGTCTCTTGATACACATCTTGAGAAAAAACATTCATATACATAAGCAACAGCATGATAATAAACAACTTATTTTTCATAATCCATAGAATTAAAGTTTCACAATTATTTTACCACACACTTTCTCACCCTGAATTATTCTCAACAGATATACACCTGATGGATTATTTGTTATGTTTATCTGGCCTCCATCCCCTAAATTTTCATTTTTTATCATTATGCCATTATTATTGTAAATCTGAATACATATTGGTTCTTCTTCATTTCCAATACTCGGATGGATTACATTAAAAACACCATTATTAGGATTAGGATACACCAACACATCCCCAACTGCTTCGTTTACAGATACTTCTTTATTTACTAAAGACCTTTTTTCATCTTTTTTGTATTCGCTTCCACATTCATGTACCGACAATGAAACTCTATTACCATTATTATCGTATCTCATTGTAATACAGTTTTGCGAACACGATTCTTTTGAGCAAAAAAGGCATAATAATATCAGTAGAAATATCATTTTATATTTCCATTCCATATTATTAAATATTAAGTGTTACTTAGATTGAATACTCTCTATTATTTTTTGCTGTTCGGCAATTACCCTATTAAGTTCTATGGTGTACAATGTCAATTCTTCTATTTTTTTCAAAAGAAGTCCATCCATTTCCACCAAATTATAGCCCTTCTCAATAATTTCATCCTCGGAAGGAATATCAGGAAGATGACCATTAGAATCGATGAATTTTTCAAGTTCCAACAATGATGTCAGTTTATAATCATCATCAAATACAAAATCATACCATTCGGTTACTTCTTTCACCAATACCTCAGTCGTCAGTATTCCGCCTGAAACCGCCAGAGCATATTCATAACCATCAGCAAAAAGGCTGGATGCATTTATAGATACCTTCGCATTCATCGCAATGTTTTTTGCATCAATGGTCATTTTGTCATTCATAGACACAAGCGACATTCCTTTATTATCAACACTTATTCTATGATTGGCATCATAAATCTGGAAATATGCCTTATTGGCATTATCGGTTGGTTCAAGAATGATTCCAGCATCTTCATTAGCATCCGATTTTATATGCAGTTTTGATTGTGGCGAAGTCACACATCCAATTCCAATTTTTCCAGTTGTGTTAAAACCAGAAGAATTACTGACAAAGAATGTCGGAACGCTGCTATTAAATCCTATCATCAAACTATTCGGAATTCCATTAACAAGAGCTTTTGTATCAGTATTATTCGATCCTGTACCAATAACGATAGCATTAGTAGCTCGAGCTCTCACATATTTACCCATTGCCAATGTTGACGATGCGTTTGCTTTAGCATAGAATCCGCTAGCAAAAGAATAGGAACCTGTAGCCTCACATCCGATTCCCAATGTCGCAGAATAATTTCCACTTACAACATTTTGATTACTACCCGATGCTGGACCACACAAATCACAGCCACCCTTTTCTTGTGCTTTCACAACTGAAACTAACATCATTGAAAGCATCACTAATAATATTTTTTTTGATTTCATAAATTTTGGTTTTAAAGGTTATTCTATTTTTTTACAAACTTGTTTTCTAAAATACATTTATCATCCACTATTATACTACAGATGTACATTCCAGATTCTAAAAAAGATACATCTAACGTCAATAGATTTTCATTCAAAAATAAATCCCTATCCAGGTATCTCCGTCCTAACATATCAATAATTATAATACGCGCATTTTTATTCAGAACAGAATTCAAATTTATATTCAGTACAGAAGATACCAGATTGGGACCACAATCTATCTCCATATAACATTCTAATTCCATGGTATTAACATCAACTCCAAAATCATCGAGACCTAATTTGTAGATTACTGGATTATCATCTTCAGACAACGATTCTTTCCCGACAAGCACACATCCACCATCTTTTGTTGAATGAATATGCAAACCAAAAAAAGCATCTGGAGTAACAATTCTTTTTCTCCCAAGAAGTTCCAATCTATCATTAATAAGATAAACATTTAGCTCATTGGAAATATTATTCTTGTACCAAAAAGTTGCAACATAAATCTTTTGAGGATTCAAATATGCCATGCTCTTATATTGAAAAACATAATCCGTTGTATCGACTCTTTCAAAGGACAGATAATTCTCAACAGTCATATCAGCACTCATTTTTGTTACAAACGGGCACCATATATTATAACCACTTGTCTTGTTAGTCTGCGCCGACATCAAGAAACTGCCTTCATCACACCAATGATCAACGCTCATTCTGACAGGTAGCATCAAATCAGGATAATCCGACATGTCATCAAAAAAACTCATAGACATGAATTTAAAATCTTCATCAACATATATGACATTGCTCATACCCGACACATGCATCCCATTCCCAAATATCGCATAACCATTTGTATTAGGAATCAACGAAAATGATGTGATATCACTACAATGTGTATCATTATATAGATAAGATTGATTTAACAGATTACAAGAATCATCAAACTTATAGAAGACATAGTCAAAACTATTTTCACCATTAAACGATTCGTAATCCGAAACACGTGTCAAAAGCACTATATCATCGTCGTTATTTCTAATGGTATATGTCATTCCTACATAAGTAATATATGGATTTTTCACATCTATAAATGTCTCTTTTACAATCTCCAGATTAGGGTCCAAAATTGCCACCCATAACTTATCATATATATCTGAATCACATTCATCATCACTACAAAGAGCAGAAACGAAAGCATTGCCATTACCCAAACCTAACACACTTGTAAACTTCGACCTCATTCCATTTTGCCAAAAAATATTTTCTGCATAATTTCCATATTTATCAACACAAATGGCAGCAGCAGTTCTTTCGCCTGTTACGTTATCTTCACGCAATCCAACAATATATTCATATTCATCCGAATCATCCCCTGAAGTAAAAATATAATCTGCATACTCTTCCGATATATATTCAACACACCATTGCTGGGCGTTTGCAATACCAGTCATTAGAATAAACAACAATGCAATAATACTTTTCATAACACACTATTTTATTTATTAATCATGTAACAAATCCTTTTGCATTCCAAATTCATCATTTTTCACAGAATACTTGCTTCCATAAAATATGTAATTATTATGCGCATAGTTTTGCTTATAATTTTCGTAACCACTTACTCCATCTATATTTACTTCCATAAACACCCAATCCTCAGGCATCGAAGAAGAATATTTCGGATCGTTCGGCACTATATTCTTTATCACATCTACTTCCGCATAATAATAACTATTCATTTTATTGACATCTAAAAACAAATCTTCCATCTCGCAATCCTCTTTATAGAAAAGATAGTAATCATCGCCAGACTTATTCTTATATTCATTACCTTTCAAGTAAACACTGAGCAAATTGACATAAATACTTCTATATCCATATCTATTTTCCGACCTATATCCATGGAAATAATTTATTGTATCTTCAAGAAGTTCCGCAGCATCCATTACAATTGTAGGATCATCGCACGAACCTCCATATTCTCCGAAATACCAGCAAGCATCACTGCTAAAAGGTCCGTACAAAATCGGAGTTATATCATCCTGATAATCAGCAGACCTACCTGAAACGACAACTACTTTGACATCTAATTTGCCAGAGCGAGTTTCACCTTTTTCCACAAATATAGACATCAAACCTTTATCTGTCACAAATCCATCACTACGATAAGCTTCTCTTACAGACTCAACAATTTCTTCATACAAAGAGTTAATGTCTCGCAGCAATAACTTATCACCAGAAGTTTCTATTTGGAAAGACAACTCCTGCACTTTCTTCTCAACATAGCATTTTTCTGGAAATGAATAAGTTGTGTTAAAAAGCGACTCTATATTCCATATTGCATCATCGATTTCCATATACGAGTCTGACTTTATGGTTCCATATCTCACTTCATTCATTTGATTTTCAAATGTTTTAATTCTTTGAATCAAATGACTTGTCTTACTGTCATAATAAGACGGTTCTTGAATCTTAGTTGCTGGCGGTTCGGTAAGTTTATCCTTTTTACACGCCACTACTGCCATCGTAATAACAACGGACGACAATACTAATAATGTAATCTTGCTAAAAACAAATCGTTTCATAATAAAAAAGTTTTTGGTTAAGTTTTTGGTTTCTTTAATTTAGATCAAACATACAATTAATGGTTCATCTCACAATCATATCCAACACCTCCTCTCTGTTATTTATATCAGGTTTCACATTGCAAAGATAGCACATGAAACATGTCTTGTCAAGGATTTTTTTCTTAAAAAAAAGTTGAGTATTTTTGTTGTTTCTTAATAAAAATTTCATAAATTTGCACTTTGATGACACGAGAAAAAAAATTATCAAGGAGCTATGAAAATGAAGGTTTACACAGAAGTGAACCTCGTTTTATGTTTCATTCTTTGCGGACGGTTTTGCAACCGTCTTTTTTTGTGTTCTTCGACAAGAAATTTTATTATCTAATTCTAAATCATAATCAACAATGTCTATTTCACTTAAAAACCGTAGCCTAATTTCTATTTACGACTACACTCCGGAAGAAATCTGTCATATCCTTGACATAGCTGAAGACTTCGAACAAAATCGTCTTCAAAATCTATTAAACGGCAGAGTAATAGCTTCTTTGTTCTTTGAACCATCAACAAGAACAAGACTTAGTTTTGAAACTGCCATACAACTTTTAGGTGGAAATGTTATCGGTTTCAGCAGCACAGCCGGAACAAGTCTCCAAAAAGGAGAATCTTTAAAAGATACAATTATGATGGTTGCAAGTTATGCCGACCTCATCGTCATGCGTAACCCTGTCGATGGTTCTGCACGTTATGCTTCAGAAGTTTCAAAAGTGCCTATCATCAACGCTGGCGACGGTTCAAACCAACACCCAACTCAATGTCTCCTCGACCTTTATTCAATAAGAAAAACTCAAGGCACTCTAGAAAACCTTGAAATAACAATGGTCGGCGACTTAAAATATGGACGTACCGTTCATAGCCTTGTCCAAGCAATGTGCAACTTCAACGCAAAATTCAATTTCGTGTCACCTGTAGAGTTGAAAATGCCTTCAACAGTAATTCAATACATTAAAAACGCAGGTCTCGAATATCACGAATATACTGAACTTGAAGATGTTATTCCTCACTCAGACATCATTTACATGACAAGAGTTCAACGTGAACGTTTCCCTGATCCGTTAGAATATGAAAAAGTTAAGAATTCATATATCTTACGTAACGAAATGCTCGAAAATTCAAAACCTAATTGTCGTATCCTTCACCCGCTACCTCGCGTAAACGAGATTAACACCGACGTTGACCCTAATCCAAAAGCATACTATTTCCAACAAGCTCAAAACGGATTATATGTCCGACAAGCTTTGATAGCAGCAATACTTGGACTTAAATAAGTATATGAGGAAAAGACAACAACATTATTCAATTTTTTAAGACTTTAATAATTATGGATAAAAGAAAAGAACTTATAGTATCGGCAATAGAAAACGGAACCGTTATTGACCATATTCCTGCAGACAAAGTTTTCGAAGTTATCAAGATTTTGAACCTTGAACATTCAAAAAATTCTGTCTATTTCGGAACAAATTTGGATAGCAAAAAATACGGCAAAAAAGGTATCATAAAAATCAGCGACAAATACTTCGCACCAGAAGACATTAATAAAATCGCCTTGGTCGCTCCATCAGCATCACTTATCGAAATAAAAGATTTTGAGGTCGTTACAAAACATAGCATTGAAACTCCAGAACGCATCGACACTATCGTAAAATGTTTCAATCCAAACTGCGTAACAAACAAGGAAAGTGTCCCAACAAAATTCACAGTGCTGAAAGACGATGATGGCAAGGTTAAACTTAAATGCCACTATTGTGAAAAATACACCACCGAAAACAATATTGAGTTCATATAATAACAAAAAAGCTGACTTTTAAGGTCAGCTTTTTTATTATCATGCTTCCGCTGCTGGGCATCCGATTTTAAAAGGTGGCATCTTTTCATTAACATCTTTAATGGAGCCGAAATTAGCTTCATATTTGTTAATATTTTCTGCCAATGCCTTATAGAGACGCTTTGCGTTCTGTGGAGTCATAATTATTCTTGATTTCACTTTTGCCTTTGGTGATGCTGGCATAAGCTTAATAAAATCAACGATAAATTCTGTTGAAGAATGTGCTATCACTGCAAGGTTTGAGTAAATGCCTTCTGCTATTTCGTCAGTCAATTCAATATTGATCTGATTCTTGTTATTATTATTTTCCATGACTTAATATTTATTTATTTTTTAACAAAAAAGGTCAGTTTTTTAACTGACCCTTATTTTGGATAATCATACTATTATTCAACGACAATAGCACTTTCTTTATCTATGTTAACTATTGGTTCATAGTCTTCTCTTGCACCTACGATTAAGTCGTCATATTCGCGCAAACCTGTACCAGCAGGAATCTTATGACCAACGATAACATTTTCTTTCATACCTTCCAATGTATCTGATTTTGCATTGATAGCCGCCAATGTCAAGACTTTTGTTGTCTCTTGGAAAGATGCAGCTGAGATAAAGCTTTCTGTTTGAAGAGCTGCTCTTGTGATACCTTGAAGCACTTGGTGTGCTGTTGCAGGTTGAGCATCACGAGCTTCAACGAGTTTCTTATCTTTACGTTTCAAGATAGAATTTTCGTCACGCAACTTTCTTACAGTAATCATCTGACCTTCTGTGAGATTTTCAGAATCTCCGCTGTCAGTGACTATAACTTTACCGAATATCTCATCATTACATTCGTGGAATGTAAGTTTATTAACAAGTTCGCCTTCAAGGAATCTTGTGTCACCTGGATCATCAATTTCAACTTTACGCATCATTTGACGAACGATAACTTCAAAGTGTTTTCCATTGATAGTCACACCTTGTGAACGGTAAACTTCTTGAATTTCGTTAACTATAAATTCCTGAACTTTCATTGGACCTTCGATAGCAAGGATACTTGCTGGTGTGATAGCACCGTCTGACAAAGGTTGACCTGCTTTCATAAAGTCGTTTTCTTGCGCAAGAATTTGTTTTGAAGTCGGAATAAGATAGCTCTTTTGTTCACCTGTCTTAGATGTGATGACAACCTTACGGTTACCACGGACGAGTTTCTTTTCAAATGAAACAACACCATCGATTTCTGACACGACTGCTGGTTCTGATGAGTTACGAGCTTCAAACAATTCTGTAACACGTGGAAGACCTCCTGTGATGTCACCTAATTTACCTGTAGCACGTGGAATCTTAACAAGCATATCACCAGCCTTAATCTTAACGCCATCTTCAACCATGATGTGAGCACCAACAGGCAAGTCGTATGATTTGATTACATCACCATGCTTGTCAACGATTGAAATTGAAGGGTTCTTTGACGATGTATTTCTACGACCTTCAATAATAACTCTTTCGTTGTAACCTGTTTGTTCGTCAGATTCATTACGGTAAGTAAGACCTTCAACGATATTTTCATATTGAACCTTACCTGTATATTCAGAAAGAATCAAAGCGTTATATGGATCCCATTCGCAAATAAGATCGCCCACATTGACTTCTGTATTTGGTTTTACATACAATTTTGAGCCATAGCGGATATTCGCTGTTGTAAGAGCCACTCCTGTTTTCTTATCAACGATTCTCATTTCTGCTGAACGACCGACAACTACTTGATATGTCTTATGTTCGCCTGTGAGAACATCGACAGATTCTTCGACGTAGTCAACAACACGGAGTTCATCAATTTCAAGAATACCATTATATTTAGCTTTGATTGATGAGTCGTCTGAAGTTGTTGAAGCTGTACCTCCTTGGTGGAAAGTTCTCAATGTAAGCTGAGTACCTGGTTCACCGATTGATTGTGCTGCGATAACACCAACAGCTTCACCTTTCTGTACAAGTTTACCTGATGAAAGGTTACGTCCATAGCAATTTGCACAAACACCACGTTTTGATTCGCAAGTCAATACGGAACGAATTTCTACGCTTTCTATTGGAGATTCGGTGATTTTCTTTGCAATGTCTTCTGTAATTTCCTGACCGCCGCTGATGATTAATTCACCTGTCTGTGGGTGGAAAATATCGTGGAGAGCCACACGACCTAAGATTCTATCATAGAGAGACTCTATTATTTCGTCACCTCTACGCAATGCGCTAATTGTCAAACCACGAAGTGTACCACAGTCTTTTTCATTGATGATAACATCGTGAGCTACGTCAACAAGACGACGTGTCAAGTAACCAGCATCAGCTGTTTTCAAAGCGGTATCGGCAAGACCCTTACGAGCACCGTGTGTTGAGATGAAGTATTCAAGAACCGACAGACCTTCTTTGAAGTTAGATAAAATAGGGTTCTCGATAATTTCAGCACCACCTGCAGCAGAAGATTTCTGAGGTTTTGCCATAAGACCTCTCATACCGCAGAGCTGACGAATTTGTTCCTTAGAACCACGAGCTCCTGAATCCAACATCATATATACTGGATTGAATCCTTGGTCGTCTTTTGGAAGGAGCGTCATAACTTCTTCTGTCAATTTTGTCACAACATGACCCCAAATGTCGATAATCTTGTTGTAACGTTCGTTTGAAGTGATGAAACCCATGTTATACTCTTCACGGATTGCGGCAACTTCTTCATTTGCTTCTTGAATCAATTCTTCTTTTACAGAAGGAACCAAGACATTGCCGAGGTTGAATGACAAACCGCCTCTGAAAGCCATTTCATAACCCATATTCTTGATAGCATCCAAGAACTTGGTTGTAGTGGCTGTTCCGAGAAGTTTCACCATTATACCGATAATATCGCGGAGAGCTTTCTTGTTTAATAATTTATTGATAAATCCGAACTCTTTTGGAACCACTTCATTGAAGAGTACACGACCTACTGTTGTTTCTATCTTTTCGTTTACGATAGAACCATCATCTTTACGAACATCAACATTCACGTATATAATAGCGTGCATATCGACTTTCTTTTCATTATAGGCTATGATAACCTCTTCTGGAGAATAGAATGTTTTTCCTTCTCCCTTTACAGGATGTTCTGGAGTGCTCTTACGTGGTTTTGTTATGTAATACAAACCGAGAACCATGTCCTGTGAAGGAACTGTGATAGGAGCTCCGTTAGCAGGGTTCAAGATATTGTGTGAGGCCAACATTAAGATTTGAGCTTCTAGAACTGCTGCGTTGCCGAGAGGCAAGTGAACTGCCATCTGGTCACCGTCAAAGTCAGCGTTGAAAGCTGTACATACCAATGGGTGAAGACGGATTGCCTTACCTTCAACAAGTTTTGGTTGGAAAGCCTGAATACCGAGACGGTGCAAAGTAGGAGCTCGGTTCAACAATATTGGATGACCTTTCAATACGTTTTCAAGGATATCCCAAACCACAGGATCTTTACGGTCAACTATTTTCTTTGCTGATTTAACAGTCTTTACTATACCGCGTTCAATCATCTTACGGATGATGAATGGTTTGTATAGTTCTGCTGCCATATCTTTTGGCAAACCGCATTCGTGCATATCGAGTTCTGGACCGACAACGATTACAGAACGACCTGAATAGTCAACACGTTTACCGAGCAAGTTTTGACGGAAACGTCCTTGTTTACCTTTCAAACTGTCACTCAATGATTTAAGAGGACGGTTTGAATCAGTTTTAACAGCACTTGATTTACGTGAGTTATCCAACAATGAGTCAACAGCTTCTTGAAGCATACGTTTCTCATTACGCATGATAACATCTGGTGCCTTTATTTCGATAAGTCTTTTAAGACGATTGTTACGGATGATAACGCGACGATATAAATCGTTCAAGTCTGATGTGGCGAAACGTCCGCCATCGAGTGGTACCAATGGTCTCAACTCTGGTGGGATGACTGGTATAACTTTTAGGATCATCCATTCCGGACGGTTCTCGATACGTTTTTGTGCTTCTCTGAATGCTTCAAACACTTGAAGACGTTTCAAAGCTTCGTGCTTACGTTGTTGCGCTTTCTCTTGACTTGCTTTATGACGGAGTTCGTATGACATCTTATCTAAATCGATGCGTGACAACAAGTCATAAACAGCTTCAGCACCCATCTTAGCGATAAACTTATTAGGATCGTCATCTGGGAGATATTGGTTATCTACAGGAAGCGATTCCATAATATCGAGATATTCCTCTTCTGTAAGGAAATCGAGATAGTTTATGCCATCTTGTTCTTTGATACCTGGTTGAATAACAACATAGCGTTCATAGTAAATGATGCTATCCAATTTTTTGGTTTGCATACCGAGCAACGCACCTATTTTATTAGGTAAGGAACGGAAATACCATACGTGAGCTACTGGAACCACCAATTTGATGTGACCAGTACGTTCTCTTCTCACTTTCTTTTCTGTAATTTCCACTCCACAGCGATCGCAAACGATATTCTTGTAACGGATACGTTTATATTTTCCGCAATGACATTCCCAGTCTTTTACAGGTCCGAAAATTCTTTCGCAGAACAAACCATCGCGTTCTGGCTTGTAAGTACGATAATTTATTGTCTCCGGTTTAAGAACTTCACCGTATGAGCGAGATTCTATTGACTCTGGAGATGCAAGACTAACTGTAATCTTGGAAAAATTGCTACTTATTGTGTTCTTATTTAATGCCATATATGAGGTTAATATTATAGAACATTATTATTCAAACGTAATTTCAAGTCCAAGTCCACGTAATTCATGGATTAAAACATTGAATGATTCTGGGATGCCTGGAGTTGGCATGCTTTCGCCTTTTACAATAGCTTCGTATGCCTTTGCTCTGCCGTTAACATCATCAGACTTAACAGTCAATATTTCTTGTAGGATGTTGCTTGCTCCGAATGCTTCGAGAGCCCAAACTTCCATTTCTCCGAAACGTTGACCACCGAATTGTGCCTTACCACCCAATGGTTGTTGTGTAATCAATGAGTATGGTCCTATTGAACGAGCGTGCATCTTATCATCGACCATGTGGTGAAGTTTCAGCATGTAAATATAACCTACTGTTGCTTTTTGGTCGAATGGATCGCCTGTACCGCCATCATACAACTGAACACTGCCATTTTCAGGAAGTCCTGCTTGCTTCATATAATCGTTAATCTGATCTAATGTAGCACCGTCAAAAATCGGGGTTGCAAATTTAACTCCAAGTTTCTTGCCTGCCCATCCTAGAACTGTTTCATAAATCTGTCCCAAGTTCATACGTGAAGGCACACCAAGAGGATTCAATACTATATCAACTGGAGTTCCGTCTGCTAAGAATGGCATATCCTCGTCACGAACAATTCTTGATACGATACCTTTGTTACCGTGACGACCTGACATCTTATCACCGATGTTGAGTTTACGTTTTTGTGCAACATAAACTTTTGCCATTTGAACTATTCCGTTAGGAAGTTCATCGCCTACGCTAGCAACATTCTTTCTACGACTATAAACACCAAGTATTTCCTTACATCTCATATTGAAGTTATTGATTGTCTTAATGATTAATTCATTAAGTTCTGGATCTGTTGTCCATCTGTATGGATTTACAGTCATGTAATCAATATTCAACAATGCTTTATGTGAGAACTTGATTTTCTTAGGAATTACGACTTCCTTAAAGTTATTATGTACGCCCAATGATGTTCTTCCTGCCAACAAACTCATTAATTTTTCAATGAGTCTTTCCTTGAGAGCATCAATTTCGCGTTGGCATTCGTGGTCAATTTCTGCAATGATGTCTCTATCTTTTGCTTTTGACTTACGATCTTTAATAACTCTTGAGAACAAGCGTTTGCCAATGACAACACCCTTCATTGAAGGTCCTGCTTTGAGTGATGCGTTCTTCACATCGCCAGCTTTATCACCGAAGATTGCGCGTAGCAATTTCTCTTCTGGCGTAGGATCGGTTTCTCCTTTAGGGGTAATCTTACCTATTAATATATCGCCTTCTGTCACTTCAGCACCAACGCGAATAAGACCGTTTTCATCCAAATCCTTTGTTGCCTCTGCACTGACATTAGGAATATCGTTTGTCAACTCTTCAAGACCACGTTTTGTATCGCGAACTTCGAGAGTAAATTCTTCTATATGTGTTGACGTGAATAAGTCTTCTCTTACAATACGTTCTGAGATAACAATAGCGTCCTCATAGTTGTAACCTTTCCAAGGCATAAATGCAACCATAAGGTTACGTCCAAGTGCCAAGTCACCACCTTGTGTAGCATAACCTTCGGTAAGAATCTGACCTTTTGTTACTTTCTGACCCTTCTTTACGATAGGTTTTTGGTTAATGCTTGTGCTTTGGTTTGTACGAGCGTATTTAATCAAATTGTATGTCTTTTCATCGCCGTCAAAACTGACAAGACGTTCCTTGTCTGTTCTTTCGTATCTAACAACAATCTTTGTAGAGTCAACGAATACGATTTCTCCATCACCTTCTGCTTCAACGATAGTACGAGAGTCTCTTGCAACATAACGTTCGATACCTGTACCAACGATTGGTGCTTCTGGACTCATCAAAGGAACTGCCTGACGCATCATGTTTGAACCCATCAATGCACGGTTTGCATCGTCATGTTCAAGGAATGGAATCAATGATGCAGCAATTGAGGAGATTTGGTTTGGAGCAACATCTATAAGGTTAATTTCTTGAGGTGTTACAATAGGATAGTCAGCAACATAACGAACCTTGATCATTTCTTCTGTTATCTTGCCGTTATCATCCATTGCAGTTCCTGCTTGAGCAATGATTTGCTCTTCTTCTTCCTCTGCTGTCAAATATACTGGTGGATTTTCAAAATCAACAACACCGTCAATTACCTTACGGTATGGAGTTTCTATGAAACCTAAGTTATTGATCTTTGCAAAAACACACAATGATGAGATAAGACCAATATTTGGTCCTTCCGGTGTTTCTATGGTACACAAACGACCATAGTGTGTATAGTGAACGTCGCGAACCTCGAAACCAGCACGATCACGAGACAAACCGCCAGGACCTAAAGCAGAGATACGACGTTTGTGCGTAACCTCTGAAAGTGGGTTTGTCTGATCCATGAATTGTGACAATTGGTTTGTTCCGAAGAATGAATTGATAACAGATGACAATGTCTTAGCATTGATGAGTTCTGTAGGTGTGAACTCTTCATTGTCACGAACATTCATTCTTTCACGTATTGTACGTGCCATACGTGCCAAACCTACGCCGAATTGTGCGTATAATTGTTCACCAACGGTTCTTATACGACGATTGCTCAAGTGGTCGATATCGTCAACTTCAGCCTTGCTATTAGATAAATTAATAAGGTATTTAATAATAGCAATGATATCTTCTTTTGTCAAGACCTTAACATCAGATGCGATATCAAGACCTAACTTACGATTTATTCTGTAACGACCGACATCACCCAAGTCGTAACGTTTGTCTGAGAAGAACAATTTCTCGATAATTCCACGAGCAGTTTCTTCATCTGGTGGTTCAGCGTTACGAAGTTGTCTATAGATGTATTCAACAGCCTCTTTTTCAGAGTTCGTTGGGTCTTTCTTCAAAGTATTGAATACTATAGAGTAATCGGAGATGTTAATATCTTCTCGATCGAGGAGAATTGTTTTAACGCCTGAATTGACGATGATGTCTATATGTTCTGTTTCTAAAACAGTACCACGGTCCAATATTGATTCGTTACGCTCAATAGAAACGCATTCGCCTGTTTCTTCATTAACGAAATCTTCAAACCATGAGCGAAGTACTCTTGCTGAAAGTGTACGTCCGAGTACTTTTTTAAGGGCTGTCTTAGAGACTTTAATTTCTTCTGAGAGATTGAAAATGCTGAGGATGTCTTTATCTGTCTCATAACCTATCGCACGGAGTAATGTTGTGATAGGCAATTTCTTCTTTCTATCGATATAAGCATACATTACGTTGCTTATGTCTGTAGAGAATTCCATCCAAGAACCTTTGAAAGGAATGATACGGGCAGAATACAATGTCGTACCATTGGCGTGCAAGCTCGATCCGAAGAAAACTCCAGGAGATCTGTGTAACTGTGATACAACGACTCTTTCTGCGCCATTAATCACAAAAGTACCTTGCGGGGTCATGTAAGGAATGAGCCCGAGGTACACATCCTGCACTGTTGTCTCAAAGTCTTCATGTTCTGTATCTGTACACGAAAGTCTGAGCTTTGCTTTAAGTCTTACACAATAACTCAAACCGCGTTCGATGCACTCTGCTATAGTGTACTGAGGAGCATCTATGTAGTAATCGAGAAATTCGAGTACAAAGTTGTTTCTGGCGTCTGTGATTGGAAAATTTTCTTGGAAAACCTTGAACAGACCTTCATTTTTACGATTATCTGGATTGGTATCTAATTGGAAGAAATCGTGGAATGACTTCAACTGGATATCTAAGAAATCTGGATAATCGAAAGGTCTCTTTATTGACGCGAAACTGATTCTATCTAATGTTTTATCTGCCAAAGTGTTTATGTTTTTATTGTTAAGCTAATGTTAAATATAATATAAAAGGGGATTTATTAAGACAATTAACCATAGGCACAAACCTCAACTCCATAACGGAGCCGAGGTTGATACCCATTGTGTCTTTTTGGAAATTAAATCCTTATTTAACTTCAACTTCAGCACCAGCTTCTTTAAGAGCTGATTCCAATGCGCTAGCTTCTTCTTTGCTAACACCTTCTTTGATAGCTTTAGGAGCTGCGTCAACCAATTCCTTAGCTTCTTTCAAACCGAGGCTTGTTAATTCTTTAACGAGTTTTACAACTGCTAATTTTTGTGCGCCAGCTGATTTGAGGATAACATCAAATGATGTTTTTTCTTCTGCTGCTGGAGCTGCATCGCCTGCTGCTGGAGCTGCTACAACTGCTGCTGCTGCTGCTGGTTCGATACCGTATTCTTCTTTTAATATAGCGGCAAGTTCATTAACCTCTTTAACAGTAAGGTTTACTAATTGTTCTGCAAAAGCTTTTAAATCTGCCATTGTTCTAAGTTTTTAAATGTTATACAAATTTTATTTTTATTCTTTTTTTATTTTATTTTTATTCTGGTCTCTCTGATAATGTCTTAACAACACCACTGAGGATATGTCCACCAGATTGTAATGCACCGAGTACATTCTTTGCAGGTGATTGTAACAATGCCACAACGTCTGCTATCAATTCGTTCTTTGACTTGATATTTACTAATGTATCGAGCATATTGTCGCCAACGTAAACGCATTCTTCAATGTATGCGCCTTTCAAGATTGGACGAGTTTCCTTTTTGCTACGGAATTTTTTTATCAACTTTGCTGGAGCATTGCCATTTTCTGACAACATCAAAGCTGTAGTGCCCTTCATAACATTGTAAAGATCACCATACTCTTTACCTGTGCTGAGCATAGCTTGCTTTAACAATTTATTCTTCACCATTACAAGCTTGACGCCGCTATTGAAGCATTGTCTTCTCAAATCGCTAGTCTTCTCAGCATTGAGTTCTGCGATATCTGTCAAATAGAAATTTGGACATGCATTCAATTGCTCTGTAATCGAGTTGATAATAACTTGTTTATCTTCTTTTCTCATGTCAATAACTTATTAAAGGTTTAGAGGGCTATTGATTTTGGATCTACTTGTACACCAGGACTCATTGTACTGGAAATGTAGATGCTCTTGATGTAAGTACCTTTAGCAGCTGCTGGTTTCAACTTGATGATTTGTTGGATAACTTCTTTAGCGTTATCATAAATCTTCTCTGATGTGAAACTGACTTTAGCAATACCAGCGTCAACGATTCCGTATTTGTCAACTTTGAAATCGATCTTACCAGCTTTAACTTCTTGAACAGCTTTAGCGATGTCCATTGTTACTGTACCAGTTTTTGGGTTAGGCATCAAACCTCTTGGTCCGAGGATACGTCCTAATGCACCAATCTTAGGCATAACAGTAGGCATTGTGATAATCACATCAACATCGGTCCATCCGTCTTTAATCTTTTGGATATAATCCTCTAATCCGACGAAATCTGCACCGGCGTTTTTTGCTTCTTGTTCTTTGTCTGGAGTACAGAGTACCAAAACGCGAACGACTTTACCTGTTCCGTGAGGAAGTGTTACGCTACCACGAACCATTTGGTTAGCTTTACGTGGGTCAACACCTAAACGAACATTCAAGTCAACAGATGCATCAAACTTGGTGTAAGTGATTTGTTTCACGACATCAACCGCTTCTGTCAAGGAGTAAACCTTGCTTTTGTCGAACTTAGCTAAAGCTTCTTTTCTTTTTTTAGATACTTTTGCCATTTGATAATTCTTTTTTTTTGTTCTACAAATGCTTAAGACTTAGTCTTACTTTAAAGGTGATTCGCCTGTAATCTTAACACCCATACTACGTGCTGTACCTGCTACCATGCTCATTGCTGATTCAATTGTAAAGCAATTTAAGTCTTTCATCTTATCTTCAGCAATTTTACGAACTGTATCCCAGCTCATTGATCCAACTTTTGAACGGTTAGGTTCCTTAGATCCTTTTGCAATCTTAGCAGCTTCTAATACTGAAGCAGCAACTGGTGAAGCTTTGACAATAAAATCAAATGATTTGTCCTTATACACAGTAATGATAACTGGAAGAACTTTTCCAGCTTGATCTTGTGTACGTGCATTGAATTGCTTGCAAAACTCCATGATGTTAACACCTTTTTGACCCAATGCAGGACCAACAGGTGGTGCAGGATTAGCGGCTCCTCCTTTGATTTGCAGTTTAATTAATCCGCTTACTTCTTTCATTTTAATTTTTATAAAAGTTAAATGAAAACAAAAAATTTCAAAATTCTATACTACTCTCTCTTAACTTGGAAATAACTGAGTTCTAATGGCGTCTTACGACCGAATATCTTAACCATAACTTTGAGCTTTTTCTTCTCTTCGTTAACTTCTTCGATAATACCACTAAAACTACTGAATGGTCCGTCGTTTACCACTACAGTTTCTCCCACTATGAACGAAAGTTCACTGCCTTCTCCCATTTCTGTCAATTCATCAACTTTACCTAAAATGCGCATGACTTCTGATGGGCGAAGCGGGTCAGCCTCTCCTTTTGTACCAAGAAAACCTAAAACATTAGGAGTATCTTTGATAACATGACTAACTTCCCCAGATAAAACTGCTTCAATTAAAACATAACCCGGCAAGTAATTTCTTTCCTTGCTGATTTTTTTTCCGTTTCTAACCGAATAAACTTTTTCTGTAGGAATAAGAACTTGTGAAATCAGAGCTTGCAAATCAGCACGTCTAGAAATTTCAGCGTCAAGATATTCTTTAACTTTCTTCTCTTTACCGCTAATAGCTCTTATAACATACCATCTTTTTTCGTTCTGTTCACTCATCTCAATAGAAAATTAAAAGTAATTAGAATGTTGACTAGATCAAACACCATTATTAGAAAACGCGATAAATCATTTCTAAAAATACCTCAAAAGACTTATCCATCAGAAAAACCACCAAAGCGATTATTAGGGAAGCAATGGATACGACGATTGCACTACTTTGGAGTTCTTTCCAAGTCGGCCAAGAAACTTTCTCTACCAACTCAGTATAACATTCTTTAACGTAGTTTATAAACCTTTTCATTTTTTGTTTGAACTATTTTTATTTATTAGCACAGGCAGAAGGACTCGAACCCTCAACCAATGGTTTTGGAGACCACTACTCTACCAATTGAGCTATGCCTGTGTGTAGGGTGCATTTTCAGCACCCTTTATATTCAATTTATCAATCTTCAATGATTTCGATAACCTGACCTGAACCAACTGTTCTACCACCTTCACGGATAGCAAAACGGAGACCTTTGTCCATAGCGATTTCTGAAATCAAGTTCACTTCGATTGTAACGTGGTCACCTGGCATAACCATTTCCATACCTTCTGGTAATGTGATTTCACCTGTAACGTCTGTTGTTCTGAAGTAGAATTGAGGACGATATTTGTTTCTAAATGGAGTGTGACGGCCACCTTCTTCTTTTGAAAGAACGTAGACTTCACCTTTGAAGTGGTTGTGAGGTTTAATTGAACCTGGTTTTGCGATAACCATACCACGACGGATTTCGTCTTTGTCTATACCACGGAGTAAGAGACCTGCGTTATCACCAGCTTCACCTTCGTCCAAAAGTTTACGGAACATTTCAACACCTGTAACAACTGATTTGAGTTTTTCTGCACCCATACCAATGATGTCAACTGGGTCACCAACTTTAATGATACCTGTTTCGATACGACCTGTAGCAACTGTACCACGACCTGTGATTGAGAAAACGTCTTCGATTGGCATCAAGAATGGTTTGTCAACTAATCTTTCTGGTTCTGGAATCCATGTGTCACATGCATCCATCAATTCGTCGATTTTTGGAGCCCATGTTGGATCATCATTCAATCCACCGAGAGCTGAACCACGGATGATAGGAGTGTTGTCACCATCAAATTCGTATGTTGACAATAAGTCTCTAACTTCCATTTCAACGAGTTCTAACAATTCTGGGTCGTCAACTAAGTCACATTTGTTCAAGAAAACAACTAATCTTGGAACACCAACCTGACGAGCGAGGAGGATGTGCTCACGTGTTTGTGGCATAGGACCATCTGTTGCAGCAACAACGATGATAGCACCGTCCATCTGAGCAGCACCTGTAACCATGTTCTTAACGTAGTCAGCGTGACCAGGACAGTCAACGTGTGCGTAGTGACGTTTTTCTGTTTGGTACTCTACGTGAGCTGTATTAATGGTGATACCTCTTTCTTTTTCTTCTGGAGCAGCGTCGATTGAGTCGAATGACTTAACTTCTGATAAACCCTTTTTTGAAAGGTGTAATGTGATAGCTGCTGTTAAGGTTGTTTTACCGTGGTCAACGTGGCCAATTGTACCAATATTGACGTGTGGTTTTGTCCTTTCGAATTTTTCTTTTGCCATAGCTATTTATTTTACTTAAGGTTAATATTTAATTTCTTTTTTCTTCTTGAAGAGCCGGCGACGAGATTTGAACTCGTGACCCCTTCCTTACCAAGGAAGTGCTCTACCCCTGAGCTACGCTGGCTTTCTTTTGAGCGGAAGACGGGGCTCGAACCCGCTACCTAAAGCTTGGAAGGCTTTCGCTCTGCCAAATGAGCTACTTCCGCTTGTGTGGGGGAGGGTGGACTCGAACCACCGAACTCATCCGAGGACAGATTTACAGTCTGTTGCAATTGCCACTATGCGACTCCCCCATCAATTCTTTCTCAAGAACCTGAGCCGGCGGAGGGATTTGGACCCCCGACCCCGAGATTACAAATCACGTGCTCTACCGCTGAGCTACGCCGGCTTTCTTCATTATTTTAAAGAACTCTGATGCAAACCATCTCTTCGGAAAAATTCCTCTGAAATGGTTTGCAAAAATAATCATATTTCTCGAATCTACAAACGTTTTCCCGAAAAAAAATTCTTTTTTTTTATTTTTTTACATAAAACGCTGAAAATCAAAATATAAAATCAACCTTCCAACTTACCTTTATACTTTTCTAATTGTTTTTTTAGAGCATCTATTGCCAAATCTGTTGATTCTTCAAACGACTTACTGACTTTACTTGCGAACAAATCATTACCTTTCAACACAATTCTAATATCTGCAATCTTATTTTCTGGCGTATCGGTGTTGTCAAGTTTCAATGTTACTTCTGAACCGATAACGTCCGAGAATTTTGAACATACTTTTTCAACTTTTTGTGTGATGAAATCTTCTAGTTTTTTGTCAGCTTTGAAATGTACTGAATTGATGTTAACTTTCATAGTAACCTCCGTTTTAAAATTGGTTATTAATAATATGTCTTTCGACTGTTTTTATTTATCTCCGAAAGGATGCGCACCTTTGTACACCTCCTTTAACTTATCTATCGTATTATGTGTATATATTTGTGTTGAACTCAGACTGCTGTGACCAAGCATTTTCTGTATCGCCCTGATGTCAGCTCCCCTATTCAGCATGTGAGTTGCAAACGTGTGTCTTAAAACGTGCGGACTCTTCTGCTCAACAGTAGTAATCGACGTAAGAATATTATGAATCACATTGTATATGAATTTTGGACTTGCTTCATTTCCATTATTGTCCAGTATCAATCTATCACTATTTTTATTTGGGAATTGTCTGTCTCTAAGGACGATATATTTTTCTATCAAATCCACCAGATTTTTTTCAATGGGAATTATTCTTTCTTTGTTTCTCTTACCAAGAACCTTGATTGCTGCATTACCTTTTATGACATCAACATCCTTCAAGGTTCTCAGTTCTGTTTGTCTTATTCCTGTTTGATACAACAATTCTAGGACGAGTTCGTCACGCCTGACTTTAAAGTCGTCACTTTCACCGAACGCTACTTTTTGCATGTCTCCTTCTGGGACGAACTTAGCCAGTTCTTTTGGCTGTCTTAATGATTTTATTTCAGCCACAGGCGAAACCCTTATCTCTTTTTCTCTGAGACAGAACAAATAGAATGTACGTAATGTTGAGATTTTTCTGTTGATACTTTTATTTTTCAATCCAGCATCCTTCATATCAACCATATAGGAACGGACAATTTCAGGAGTCACGTGTAAAAGATTTTTTAAGTCATAGGTATCAACAACGAAGTCATTAAATTGTTTCAGGTCTCGTTCATACGCATTTACCGTATGCAACGAATACCTTTTTTCCGTCTTAATATATCTCAAAAATCTTTCTATCATTACGACATCTTTATGCGTCAAAGGTATAAATTATTTCCGAGAAAAGCAAGGTTTTTATAAAAAAAAAACCTTGTTCAGATGAACAAAGTTTTTTTGAAATCATTCTTGCAAAATACGCAAAACAAAGAATTAGTTGTTTTCTTCTGCTTGACGGAGCTGCTGAACGTAGATAGCCTTCATACGTTGTTCACGTTTAATAACTGAAGGTTTTGTGAATTTTTGACGGTTGCGTAATTCTTTTACAACACCAGTTTTTTCATACTTTCTCTTGTAACGTTTCAGAGCGCGATCAATGCTTTCGCCTTCTTTTACAGGAACAATAATCATGTTAATACTCTCTCTTTCTTTAATTTGTTAAACTAAAAATCTTTTTTCTTAAGCGGGTGCAAAAATAATTATTTTTTCAATACAAACAATTAATTTTCTAAAAGATTTTCAAACAAGAAATTATTTATTTTTTCAAACAAATGCATTCTCACTTCTTGACCTTCTCTGTCGTAAGTTCCATATATGCTATGATTCTTGTTTGGATAGACCATCAAATCAAATTGTTTGCCTTCAGAAATCAAAGCTTTGATGAGTTCCATTGCATTTTGGAAATGGACATTGTCATCGCCACTGCCATGGCATAACAAATAGTTACCTTTTAATTTATCCACAAAATTTATTGGTGAGTTGTCGTCGTATCCCGATGGATTTTCCTGAGGCGTACGCATGAATCTTTCTGTATAAATATTGTCATAATAACGCCAGTTTGTAACAGGAGCAACTGCTACTGCTGTACTGATATAATCGGCGCCTTTTGTAATACCAGATGTTGCCATAAATCCACCGTAACTCCATCCGTAAATAGCAATCTTATCTGGATTCACGTATGGTTGAGCCGCCATGTACTTAGCCAAGGTTATCATATCTTCTGTCTCATATTTACCAAGTTGTTGGTATGTCATCTTCTTAAAGACTTCGCCTCTTGCGCCTCCGCCTCTATTGTTAATTGAGACACAAATGATTCCTCTTTGAGCGAGCATCTGCATCCATGCAAAATCGTCACTTCCCCAAGCATTATTTACAGTCTGATGACCAGGACCGCCATACACGTAAATTAAGACAGGATATTGTTTTGTTGAATCGAAATCTGGAGGCAAAATACGCCATGTCATCATTTCCAACTGAGTTCCGTCAGGCAAGACAAAAGCAGGATCCGTAATCGTAACGAACTCTTTCTTTGCCATGTTATATTCTTTCATTCTTTCTACAAACTCGTGATTATCTTCAAGGACTCTTACTTGCTTTCCTTTGTTATCAAACAAAACATATTGACGAGGCTGGTCAACACTTGAATTTACATTTATCAAATATTTATAGTTGGAACTAAATGCTGCATGGTTTGTACCTACCTTATTAATTAATGTACGCATTTTACCATTAAGGTTTACCGCATATATTTGACGTTCTATAGAAGAATTCTTTGCAGCCTGGAAATAAACTTCTTTACCATCGAATCCATAAACCTCAGTAACATCCCAATCGCCATCGGTAAGTTGTTTCTTTTTATCTCCATCCATCGAGCACAAATAAATATGGTTATAGCCATCTTCTTCAGATGTCATAACAAATCTTTTACCGTTTTTAAGGAAAGTCCAGTTGTCGGTAATATCGATATAATATGGATTTGTCTCATCATAAAAAACTGATGCCTCACCTGTTGTTGCATCTGCTGCTAAAATTTCAAGATGGTTTTGATGACGGTTCAGTCTTTGAATTGCCAAGACATTAGAATCGTTTGTCCATTTCATTCTTGGAAGATAGATGTCAGTTTCTTCACCTGTATTCATTTTTGTTGTTTTGCCAGATTCAAGGTCATACACATAAATTTCCACTATAGAGTTGTCTTCACCAGCTTTAGGATATTTAAATTTATAATCGTAAGGATAAAGTCCGTCAAACATCTGCATATTGTATTCCACGACATCAGATTCATCGAACTTATAATAAGCGATTTTCTTGCTGTCTGGCGACCAGAAGAATCCTTGAGCGAAACCGAACTCTTCTTCATAGACCCAATCTGGAGCACCATTAATTATATGATTGTATTTACCATCATGAGTAAACTGAAGTTCTTCATTTGTATTTAAATCTTTAATAAACAAGTTATTATCACGCATAAAAGCTACTTTTGTCGCATCTGGAGAGAATGTTGCCAGACGTTGGTCACCGTTTTTGGAAAGAGGCGACAACATTTTGCTATTTATGTCATACACGTAGAAAGAAGCAGTGTATGAATGACGATAAATCAGATTCATATTATTCATAAACAACACCTTAGATTCATCATCGCTAAGTGTGTAAGTTGCATACAAAGGTACAGCCTTAGTTTCGCCTGGAAGAACGAGTTCGCTCATATCGAAAAGAGTTCCGACCAATTCACCTGACGAATAGTTATAAACGTTCAATTTTCCATTTTCGAGAGTGGCATAAGTGTTGCCATCTTTCATAGGATTCATACCAGCCACGCCTTTCATTCTGAACGTTTGACGTTCATAAATGTCGGCCAATTCAAAGTTTTTCTTTTCCTGAGCATTTGCCACGAACACGCCGCTCAACAGGAACATAATGATTAATAGATACTTAACTTTATTCATAATAATAGATTTAGAAAATTCAAAAATAAAATAAAAAATTGAATAAAAAATATTTGGTAGAATAAAAAAAAGTTGTATTTTTGCACTCGCAAATGGGACGGTAGCTCAGTTGGTTTAGAGCGCATGCTTGACAGGCATGAGGTCACAAGTTCGATCCTTGTTCGCCCCACTGAGAACGCCCACGAGGCGTTTTTTTATTAGATTTTAGGGACGTTAGCCCAGTTGGTTTAGAGCGCTGCCTTCACACGGCAGAGGTCACTGGTTCGAGTCCAGTACGTCCCACGAAACAATCTCTCATATTTCATTCATTATTTTTTTCTTGCGTAATACGATTTGTTAGCGTATTTTTGCCAAAAATAATATTATGAGAAAAATTATACTAACTTGTCTATTATCACTTATCAGCACTTTTGTCATAGCAAATACAAGAAATGAAAACACAAACGACTCCATCAAGGTAATCGATACATGCTATAACAGTCTGGAAATCATAAATAAAATAACAAGAGAAGCATGGTTAAGCACCATTGTCCCAAGATTAGATTACAGCGAAGTCAAAAAGTCAATCATTGACGCCATAGTGGAAAAATCATGGACGGAGGTCTTATCATCATATTATGAAAAGGTAGAAGAAGTCGCAATTGAAGAGGAACCAAAAATAATTCCAGAAACAAAGATTATCGAAGATTTCAAGGTGCCTGTAGAAGTCATGGTAAATATAGCTTATCAGAATTATATTCAATATTCAATCGCTAAAATCCTCTCTTCAGAAAACAAGGCAATAGCTGATGAAGAATATAACCAAATCATCAAAGACATCAAGATTGAATTATTAAACGACACTTTATTATCATCTTCATACAGAATATTTTTCAATGGAATAGATTGTCTTGGACTTGAACAAAACGAGGAAGAATTCTTGACTAGAATGGATGAAGAACAAAGAAAAGATACATACAAGGCTTCTTTCACAGACATAAAATCGATGTTCAACCCCAAAGCCGACATAAAAAAAACAATAGCAAATCGCATATATACATATCTCACATACAGTTACGCTTCTCAAAACACAACTCAAGCAACAAATATAGAAAAAGAATTATCGCATCTTGACATAAACACACTTTCTTCGGTTTATTCTACACATAAAGAGTTGTCAGCAGCATCAGATTCTTGCTTAAAATATTACAAATCAGTACATAGAATAGACTCTGGTTTAATCGACAAGTTCGTTATCGCATTAAGCGAGAAAGACATAAACAATAAAATATCGGCACTCAAGGAATTAGAACTTTTTTTTAATGAATTTCCTCCATATTGGTACGAATTAGGAAACGCATACCAATCTTCAGGAAAAAACGAAGATGCCTTAAATTGCTACGACAAATTTGAACAATTAAAAGAAAACGACGCAATATCAAGCAATTACAATATCACAGAATTAGCAAAAAACAAGATTTTAATCTATCTTGGAGATAATGCAGACAAAGTTTTTGAAAACGCAGACATAAACAAAGAAAACATATTGAAATATGCAGGCTTGATTGAGGCAAGTATTTCTGACAGCACATTCTTTGCCGAACAAGTATATCTAAGTCAGATTTATTTCCTTGTCGGGGAAAATGGGAAATGCCTTGAACGTATCGAAAATGCAATAGAATACAGCAATAAAGGATACACTGGAGTTAAAGACGAATTGTTGCTATTCAAAAGATTATTGATGTCGGAGCAGACAATTAACCCAAAGACATTCACACAATACAGATTAGCAAATATTGCAAGTGAAATCACGTGGAGCAAAAAATCCATTGAAGACAATCAAAACTCGGTTAAAAATTACAAAGGCATAAAATTCTCCACCAATTCATTATATTTGTTTTTACCTAAACAGATTGTTGACATCTATGCTAATTGTAACGTTGACATACAAATAGACGGAGTGTCGTACAGGACATATTTAGCAAAAGATCATGACGGTTCATTTTTGTGCATTGTTACTGGATATGACATAAAAGACATAAAAGACCAAGCAACCATACATATTAAATTTATTGAAGAGAAATCAAACAGACCTGTTTGTGATTATACTTTCTTGATAAACAAATTCGACAATTACGACATTGTACAAAAAGCTTACAACAGAATTGGCAGCGACATTAATTACCATAACGCTCAATTTTCATATCTGTTTGGTGACGAAATCAAAGATTACAACTACATCGTTAAAAACGATGAGAAAGAAAGAGTGTCTATCAAGGAAAATTTAACGAAAGCCAACGAAAAGAACAAGAAGACGGGAAATGCGAAATCACAAAAAGAGTTAAGCAAACTTATTACAGACGAGACATACAAAGCGCTGCAAGAAGACATCTATAATATTCAGTCAATACTTAGTTCAACACAAAGCACATACGACGAGTCGGAAGAAACAATGTTCGAACCCAAACATGTCAACTATAACGGACAACATTATCTAATAGGATTAGTTGAGATCACCAATCCGAACACAAAAGCAGACATAAAGTTTGACAGTAATTATGATTTGCGTAGCAGTTCGAAAGAGTAAGTTTTCTCACAGAAATATTAAGGGGACTTCTATAAATTCCACGTTTAAATTAATTTTGACGATTATGATAAAAACTTTTTCGAGATTTATGTTTTATATTGAAATCTTTTCGTCTTTCTTTCAATCACATAGCTCGCTATGCTCTTTCAAGAAAAACA
>JAZNSO010000091.1:0-21699 GCA_045591245.1 Bacteroidales bacterium | reverse complement strand
TGGTTTTCATTTCGCCGATGTGGAGATACAGATGTTGGATTATGACGAGATGCCGACACTTTCCGTCAAGATACTGATGGAAACATTGCACAGCGACTCCCCCGCCCTCACGCAAGAAGAATCAAAACGATTGTATCAAGCCGTGGAAGAAGATTATATGGACATACCTCGCGCAGCAGACAGAAGGAAGATGATGAAAACCAATCCGTATTTCAATGCATTACAGGTAAAATACGGATATGCGCTGACGTGCCATAAGACACAAGGCGGACAATGGAACAACGTTTTTGTTGAAGCTCCGTATCTTCCGGAAGAGACGACTTTGGAACTCGGTGATATGCGCTGGCTTTACACCGCTATAACTCGTGCATCAAAGAAAGTATATCTCGTCAACTTTAAAGACGAATGGTTTGTTGAGAAATGATTTTTACATTACCAATTCATCTAAAATCATTACATTTGCACTTTCATTAATAATAATAATTAATAAATAAAATAGTTTATGAAAAGATCTTTATTCTTAATCTTGTTTTTCTTGACATCCTTATCAATGATGTCACAAAGCGGAAACGTAATCTTTCAAGAATCATTTGATTCAGATATTTTAAGCGGTTGGTCGATGACTGACGACGGCGCAGCCAACTGGTCATTAGGCACCTCTAACAATGCGGGCGGATTACCAAATGAATTGCAATTGGCATGGACACCTGTATTCGAAGGCATCACTCGCGTAGTATATATGACACCGATAAATTTCGCAGGAATCGAATCAGCGACATTGTCGTTCAAACATGACGTTTACGTATATGAAGACTGCGCTACAATAGGATTCGCCACCTCATCAGACAACGGCAGCACATGGAACACTGCCTGGACCAATACATACTACGAATCGGGAGAATATATAGTCGAGGATACTTTCAGCTCCGTCGATATGGGAAAAGACAACGTCATGTTATGCTTATACTTCGAAGGCACCACATACAACATCAACTTCTGGTATTTCGACGACATCTCGATAATAAGCTACAATCAGGTCGATGCTAATCTCATCGGTATCAACAATTACGAATATGCTATCTTCGGCGAAAACGAAATCTCATTCACCTTGCAAAATACAGGTTCCAACAATATCGAGACTTTCACAGCTTCCTACACAATAGATGGCGAGACTGTCACCGAGACTTTCAACACCAACATTACAACGATGGAGAGCGAGAGTTTCATCTTCGAAACAAAACATTCGATGGAATTAGGTAGTCATCAACTCGAAGTTGAAGTCACATCTGTCAACGGCATCAGCGACGAAAACCAAAGTAACAACCATGCCGAGAAAGAGATTATTTCTGTAATTGGTATCACACAAAAAATCCCTATGATTGAACATTTCTCCAGCTCGAGCTGCGGTCCTTGCGTTGAGGTAAACTCCATCATGGAAGATTTCACCAACGACAATGCGGGCAAGTTCACATACGTGAAATATCCTTTAAACTTCCCTGGCACTGGCGATCCTTATTACACAAGTGAAGCAGGTGTAAGGAAGTTGTTCTACGATGTAAGCGGCGTCCCTAGAATCTTCTTCGACGGTATTTTCGACATCTCTTACTCCATAGAACAAGAAGAGTTGGAAGCAAAACTTGAAACTCCTGCAATAGCTAACATCAGAGGGTCTTTCGATATGGATGGCAACACCATAAACATAACCGCCGACTTCATGTCGTATATCGATATGAATAACATGAAAGCTTTTATTTCGGTCAACGAGAAAACTACTACTGAAAACGTCAGCAGCAATGGCGAGACAGAATTCCATCACATCATGATGAAAATGTTAGATGACGCCGAAGGCAACGACTTGAACATAACCGCCGGTGAATATAAACGTTTTGAATTTTCTTACGACATGTCATCCACTCATGTTGAAGACATCAACGACTTGGAAGTGGCTTTATGGTTACAAGACATTGAGAGCAAAGAAATAATTAACAGTCGCTTCGCCTACGAATATACAGAACACGTCTATCCGGTTCAGAACATGACGTTAGAAGAGGACGGAAGCAACAATCTCGTCATTTCTTGGGAGGCTCCTCAGAATGAAAACACAAGCGGATATAACATATATGTCAATAATGAATTGGTTGCGGAAAACATCAGCGAGTTGTCATACCAACATCCATTGTCAGAGGCAGGATTCTATGTTGTTGAAGTTGTAGCCTTATATGATGATAAATCATCGGTAGGCGTTGTCAAGACTATCGATGCGGAACTCAACATCAGTGAAGATACCGATGTCAATATCACCATTTACCCAAATCCCGCAAAAGACCTCGTTAAGCTGTCAGTAGTCAGCGGTCAGCAGTCAGCGGTGAGAATTTATAATGTTTTAGGAATGATGGTAGATGAGATCGAAATGAATTCCAATGAAATTGAGATAAATGTTTCCGAGTATAAGTCAGGAATATATTTCATCAATGTTGAAACATCAAATGGAAACATCATCAAGAAGATGATAGTTGAATAAGACTTATCAATTATATTTTTCAGATTCTATATAAAAGAGACGCGTCAATTACATCTGTAATTGACGCGTCTCTACATTAATTTTCAATTTTCAGTTTTCAACTTTCAATTGTTAATTGTTATATTCTGCCAAGATACCTGCGACCTTGTCTGGTGTCACGCGACCATAGACTTTATCGCCTATCATCATGACTGGAGCCAAGCCGCATGCGCCTACGCAGCGTAAGCAGTTCAAGGAGAACTTGCCGTCTTCTGTGGTGCCGCCTACTTGTACTGCGAGCTGACGTTTCAATTCATCAATGACTTTCTCTGCGCCGCGGACGTAACATGCCGTACCCAAACATACTGAGATAGGATAACGACCTTTTGGTGTCATGGTGAAGAAAGAATAGAATGAAACGATACCATAGACTCTTGCTACAGGGATACGTAACTCTTCTGCCACCAATTCCTGAACTTCTGCCGAAAGATAGCCGAACTCGCCCTGTACCTTATGAAGTACGTTGATGACTTCGCCGCCGTCGTTGTTAAAAGACTTGCATATATCTTTTACGAAGTTTATCTTGGATTCTGATAATTTTATAACTGCCATAATATTTACATTTTAATCATTAAACAATAAACACCTTTTATTCGCCAATCTCGACATGGTCTGATTTGTCGAAATAGTGTGTATGTAACAGTTCATGTGACTTATGTCCGCATGGTTCTCCAAGAAATTCTTGATACAACTTAATGATTGACGGATTTTCGTGTGACTTACGAATTGGTTTGTTACGGTCTTCTTCGTATATCGCATCGAAACGTTTCTTGATAATCTTGCTGTTACCATGGTGATAAGGCTGACCTGCACCGCCGATACAACCGCCAGGACATGCCATGACTTCGATAGCGTGGAATTGTTCATTACCTTCGCGAACTCTTTCCAACAATGTGCGGGCGTTGCTCAAACCGTGAGCGATACCGATATGTATTGGTGTACCATTGAAGTCGACCCAAGCGTCGCGAACGCCTTCCAAGCCACGCAACTCTGTGAAGTCGATCTTTTCTAACTTCTTGCCTGTGAACACTTCGTAGGCTGTACGTGTAGCAGCTTCGATAACACCGCCAGTAGCACCGAATATAACAGCAGCACCTGTCGATTCGCCGAGAGGATCGTCGAAGTCTTGTGCTTCCACTTCTTTAAGGTCTAAGTTAAACTGTTTGATCAAGCGAGCTAACTCACGTGTCGAGAGAACGTAGTCAACGTCTGGATTGCCGTTTACGTAGAACTCTTCACGTTTACATTCATATTTCTTAGCTAAACATGGCATGATAGAAACGACTACCAAGTCTTCGCGTTTGATGCCCATCTTATCTGCCCAATAACTCTTGGCGATAGCACCGAACATCTGTTGAGGTGATTTTGCTGTTGATGGTACATCGAGCATATCAGGGAAGTTATGTTCGAAGAAGTTGACCCAACCTGGGCAGCATGATGTCAATATAGGGAGACGAACTGATTTGTCGCCTTTAGTGAATCTGTCGATACGTTGTAACAACTCTGTACCTTCTTCCATGATTGTCAAGTCGGCTGCGAAGTCTGTATCGAATACATAGTCGAAACCAAGTTGACGTAATACTGCTGCGAGTTGACCTGTGACGATAGTACCTGGTTCCATTCCGAACTCTTCTCCTATAGCGACGCGTACTGCTGGAGCAGTCTGTACAACGACAGTTTTCTTAGGATCGTTGATAGCCATCATGACATTGCGTGTGTCGTCGACTTCGCTCAATGCGCCTACTGGACATACTTGAACGCACTGTCCGCACATCACGCATGGAGAATCTACCATATCTTGTTCAAATGCAGGAGCAACAACAGCTTGGAAGCCACGGTTCACTGCTGAGAGTGCGCCAACGCTTTGGATGTTGTTACATACGTTTTCGCAGCGGCGGCACATGATACATTTGTCAACGTCACGGATTATTGAAGGTGACATATCGACGCGGTATGTTGATTGTTCGCCTTTGTAAGGAATTTCGCGGATACCGAGATTTTGAGCCAATTTCTGCAATTCGCATTGACCTGACTTGGCGCAGGTGAGACAGTCTGTCGGGTGGTCGGAGAGAATCAGTTCGACGACTGTGCGGCGTGCGTTGATGACGCGTTGTGAGTGTGTGAGTACTTCCATACCCTCGACGCATTCTGTGGCACATGCTGGAGCTAAGTTACGACGTGGTCTGCCGTTAAAGTCTTTAGCTACTTCCACAACACAGACGCGGCAACCGCCCGGTTTGTTTTCGAAATTCATTCCTGCCAATTCAAAATAACATAAGGTAGGAATGTGGATGCCGGCTTGACGAGCTGCTTTTAATATTGTTGTGCCTTCTGCAACTTCTACCGGTCTGTTATCTATAGTGAGTTTTATCATTTTAATGTTCCTTTCTAATATTATTTGACAGAGATTGCACCGAACTTACATTTTTCAATACATGCACCGCACTTGATACACTTGAGGTTGTCAATGTGATGTGCCATCTTCTTCTCGCCTGAGATAGCTGTCTGTGGACATACTCTTGCACATGCACCGCAACCTATACATTTAGTTGGGTCTATTTCATAACTCATCAACGACTTACATACGCCTGCACGACATTTCTTATCAACGACGTGTTCAACGTATTCATCCCAGAAGTTGTCTAATGTTGAGAGAACTGGGTTTGGTGATGTTTGACCTAAACCGCACAATGCTGTGTCTTTAATAACATCAGCGAGGTTACGTAACTCTTGAAGGTCTTGCATTGTACCGTTGCCTTTGGTAATCTTGTCAAGGATTTCAAGCATACGTTTGTTACCTATACGACATGGAGTACATTTGCCGCAGCTTTCTTCGCAAGTAAATTCAAGATAGAACTTAGCGATAGCCACCATACATGATGTCTCATCCATGACGACCATACCGCCGGAGCCCATCATTGAGCCAGCTGCCATAAGGCTTTCGTAGTCGATAGGTGTGTCTAAGTGTTTGCTTGTCAAACAGCCGCCTGAAGGACCGCCTGTCTGAACAGCTTTGAACTGACGGTTGTTCTTGATACCGCCACCGATTTCATATATAATGTCACGGAGTGTAGTTCCCATTGGGACTTCTATCAAACCGACGTTATTGATTTGACCTGCCAATGCGAATACCTTTGTTCCTTTTGATTTTTCTGAGCCAATGCTTGCGAACCATTCAGCACCTTTAGTGATGATGATTGGTACGTTAGCGAATGTTTCTACGTTATTAACGTTTGTTGGTTTTTCCAAGTAACCCGATACTGCTGGGAATGGTGGTTTGAAAGTAGGTTCACCGCGTTTACCTTCCATTGAGTGGATGAGAGCTGTCTCTTCACCGCATACGAAAGCTCCGGCACCATAACGTAACTCGATGTCGAAGTTGAATCCGCTTCCGAGGATGTCTTCACCTAAGAGACCATATTCTCTTGCTTGGCGCAATGCTATCTGTAAGCGTTCGATAGCGAGAGGATATTCAGCGCGGATATAAACGAGACCTTTTGTTGCTCCGATAGCGTAGCCGCATATCGCCATAGCTTCGATGATTGAGTGAGGGTCGCCTTCCATGATGGAACGGTCCATGAATGCACCTGGGTCGCCTTCGTCAGCGTTACAAACTACATATTTCTGATCTGCTTGGTTCTTTGCGCAGAGACCCCATTTTACGCCTGTTGGGAAACCGGCACCGCCTCTACCGCGAAGTCCTGATGCTGTTATTTCAGATACCACTTCTTGAGGTGTCATCTCCGACAATACTTTGCCGAGACCTTCATAACCGCCACGGGAGATAAACTCGTCGATGTTTTCCGGATTGATGAATCCGCAGTTACGCAAAGCTATACGAAGCTGTTTCTTGTAGAATCCCATGTGCTTAGAGTCAGCTACATGTTGTTGGTTTTCTGGATCCATATAAAGAAGGTCAGTAACCTTACGACCTTTTATAATATGTTCTTCAACGATTTTCTCTACGTCAGATGGTTTCACCTGGGTATAGAAAGTATTGTCAGGCATCATTTTTACGATAGGTCCTTTTTCGCAGAAACCGAAACAACCTGTCTTGATAACCTGAACTTCATCTTGCAAACCTTTTTCTTTTAATATTGTGTTGAAGTTTGCAACAATCTCATCACTTGCAGATGCCTTACAACCGGTACCGCCGCAGCAAAGCACATGCGTTTTGATTTTTGCCATATAAAGTCCTCCTTAATTAATTAGCCAATAATTTCGTAGTTAACTGGAATGATGCCGTCGACGAGTTCGTTATTGATGACATACTTCTCGAGAATCTCGTCAGCTTTTTTATTATCGACATGACCGAAAACGATAGGGTCTTTTCCTGGTACTTTCACTTCGATAGTTGGTTCTGCGTGGCAGTATCCCATGCAGCCTGTCTGAGTAAATACGACTGAGAGTTTCAATTCTTCAGCTTTTTCCATCATGTGTTCCATGACTTGTTTAGCGCCGGAAGCTATTCCGCAAGTAGCCATGGCAACTTTAATCTGAATCATCGCTTCTGGATTATCACTTTTCTCACGAAGGTCGATATTAGACTGAAGCTTTTCCTTCATAGCTTTCAGTTCTGCTAATGATTTTACTTTTGCCATTGTGTTTAATGTTTGTTAATGAATGAAGTGGCAAATATACTAAAACATTTCTTTTATTCAAATATTTTTTTGTGTTTTTTTTGAAAGACGTCTATTTATTTATCCTCATTTCCATCTCAAAAAATTATCTATATTTTTTGTATTTCATATATAAAAAAACCTTACTTTTGCGGACATTTTTAAATCAAGACAATTCAAAACATTAAGTATAATTTAAATCATTAAAAGTCAAATTAAAATCAAATTAATCATGAGAAAGTTTTTACTCATTGCGCTTGTATTTTTAGCAGCACAAACATTCGCACAACAAGATTATCAATTCAGAGTTTCATCGTTCATGTCGGAAGATGCGTCAATCGTGCACACATTCAATTATGCAGAATCAACAGGAACTGATCTCCGTGGCATTCACAAAGTAGACCTTGATCCAAGTTTTCCATACGAATCTATTGATTCACTTCATTACGATGAGAATGGCAACATCATCAAGTTAGCCACTCACCAACTTCTTGATGGGCAATACAAATTGGTTTGTTTCTTAGATTATACATACAATGAGATGAACTTGATGGAAACTCGTAAAAACTACAATGTTTATGGCGATGAAATTCCAACCACACCAGATGGTATCATCACATACTTCTATAATGACGACTACCAATTGATAAGAGAAGAACAGTTCTTTTTCGGAGCTGTCGACCAAATAACAGAATATACATATAATCAAAATGGATTGGTTGAAACACTACTTGTAAAAAGAGATCCTAACTGGCCTCCTACCGGCAACTACTACGAAAATTCTGTCAAATTTGACTATTTTTATGACGAAAACAACAACTTGGTTGAAGCTCACAACTACTCATGGGATCAAGGAGCATGGACTATGCAGTCAATAGAAGTCAGAGAATATGACGAATTAGGCAATTGTACACTTCAAATGGCAACTACTCCTGCAGGAACACCTCAAGTAAAATATGTTTACAAATATGATGAAAAAACTTTAGCCGAGGACATATACTTCTATCCTAATCCAGAAAACGACTTCCCAGTATTTCCTCAAATGCACAATATGATGACTTCATACGAATTCTGGGCACAAGATGCTAACGGAAGCAGTTTGGTATACGTATTCGACTATTTATTGAACTACGAACAAATCGGCGAAATTGGATTGAGCGTCACAGCAAACGCTGAACAAGACACAATCTGCTTAAACGAAAGCCTCAATCTTAGTGTTGAAGTTTACGGCGGTACAGGTGACTACACTTACTCATGGACTCCAGCAGAATTGTTAGACGACGCTGAAAGCCAAAATCCAGTTGCTACTCCAACAGAAGCTGGTGAAGTCACTTTCACAGTAACAGTAGACGATGGTCTTGAAACTGTAGAAGCTTCTGTAACAATCCTCGTTAAAGATTGTATCAGTGTTGAAGAAAACATCCTCAACAACGTAAGTATCTATCCTAACCCAGCAGAAGACTTCATCATGATCAATTCAGAAAACGTTGAGTTTGCAGAAGTCATCGACATCTACGGAAGAGTTATCACTGCTTCAGAAATCAACGGTGAGACAAGAATCGACATGAGCAACTTCGCTAACGGAATCTACTACGTAAGATTACACAGCAACGGCGAAACAGCAGTTCAGAAAGTCGTTAAAAACTGATTCTTTTAATTGAAGAAAAGACTGAACATAGAAGCGCCGGGTGGTGTTAAGCAAGTTCTTCTTCACACTTGCTGCGCTCCATGTTCATCAGCGATAATAGAGTGCATGATGCAGAATGGCATCATGCCTCTTATTTTTTATTGCAACCCCAACATATATCCTGAAGAGGAATACCGTATCAGAAAAGACGAATGCACAAGATACGCCGAAAGCTTAGGTCTTGAAATAGTCGATGCCGACTACGACCACGAGGCATGGCTTGCCGAGATGAGAGGTTTGGAGCACGAACCAGAAAGAGGCGGCAGATGCTTAAAATGTTTTAAGTATCGTCTGTTGGAATCGGCGCGTTACGCACACGAAAGAGGTATCACGGCATTCACCACCACACTCGCCTCGAGCCGATGGAAGTCATTAGAACAGATAGAAGAAGCTGGACGCTACGCCCAAAATCATTTCCCTGACGTAACATATTGGGCGCAGAACTGGCGCAAAGGAGGTCTCAGCGAACGACGTATCGAGATAATAAAGGAATATAATTTCTACAACCAGAGATACTGCGGCTGCGAGTTCAGTATGAGAAAAGAGAATTAAATAACATCATTAAAATTATTTTTCATGAAAAGATTTTTACCTTTATTGTTGGTCTTATTAGCATTACCAACTTTAGCACAAAACGATTATCAGTACCGCATCTCATCATTCATGTCGGAAGATGCCACTAAATCATACACTTATCAATATGCGGAACCTACAGGAGCCGACTTACGTGGCGTACATGAAATCAACTTATTAGAAATACCGGTATGGGAACTTATCGACTCTCTTCATTACGATGCTGAAGGCCGTATCATCCAAATAGCCACACATCAATGCTTCGACGGCGAATGGAGAAGAGTATGCTGGATCGACTACACTTACAATGAAATGGGATTGAAAGAAACCCGTAAGAATTACAACGACTTCAACGACGGATATGGAGGTGTACTCGGCGGCATATACTATTATTATTATGATGAGGAAGGCAGAATGACAAATTGGCTGTTAGACTTCGACAACTATGAATTCCAGAAAGGCGAACTTACTTACAATGAAGACGGATTGTTAGAATCTGAACTTATCATGCAAGACCCTTTCATCGGAGTGATGGACAATTACGGTTTGATAGAATATTATTACGATGAAAACGGCAACAACACTGAAATCATCACTAAAACATGGGGTTATACCGATTGGGTTTACTCATCGTTGCAGTTCAACACATACGATGAAGCAGGCAACTGCATCGAAATCGTGAGCTCAAACGCTTCCGGTGTAGCTCAAGAAAAGAGAACATACAATTATGACATGAATGTTTTGGCGGAGAACGTATACTACTTCCCTAATCCTGAAAACAAATTCCCTACAATGCCTCAGATGCACAATATGGTCACTTCATACGAGCAATGGATTATTAATCAAAACAATGGCGAATTGAGTTTCGCAGGTAACTTCTTGTTCTCATACGATGAAATAGGCGATGTTGACTTAAGCGTCAGCATTGATGTTCCAGCAACAACGATAGACACTACAGTAATAGAACTAAATGCTAATGTTATCGGAGGTACAGGCAATTACACATATTCATGGACACCAGCGGAATTGTTAGACGATGCCACAATACAAAATCCTACAGCCACATTTGAAGAAGACGGAATATATACCTTCACCGTGACAGTAAACGACGGCGAGGCCACAGCCGAAGCATCCATAACGATTGATGTTGTATCTTGCATTGGTGTTGAAGAAAACATCCTCAACAACGTCAGCATCTACCCTAACCCAGCTGAAGACTTCATCATGATCAATTCAGAAAACGTTGAGTTTGCAGAAGTCATCGACATCTACGGAAGAGTCATCACAGCTTCAGAAATCAACGGTGAGACAAGAATCGACATGAGCAACTTCGCTAACGGAATCTACTACGTAAGATTACACAGAAACGGCGAAACAGCAGTTCAGAAAGTCGTTAAAAACTGACAATTATATTTCGAGTAAAAAAAAGGGGCGTCACTTCATTTATAAATGTGAAGTGACGCGCCTTTTTTTTAGTTTGATACAGGACGAATAGTGAGACCTCGGTATCTGTAGTTCATGTCCTCACTCTGGTATTCATAATCAGAATAAAGGATGTAAGAATAATCGCTGCTATATTGATGCGGTGTTGAAGACCAGTAGTAGCATTCTCCATAAATATATGACGAAGAACCGTCACGATAGCCTGAGGCTGGGATAAAAATGTAATTGCCGTTATTGCCCGTGACCTTAAATCCATCGACGCCGTTTTGTGTTTCCGGTGTCCAGCTACAATTGTACATCAACTCTCTTATCTCATCTCTCGTAGGCATTCTCCAGCTGCCGCCCCAGTTAGCAGTGGCTGCGTCGTATTGTGCGTTGCCAGAGATATCGTTCAACTGTTGTCCGAAGGTGACACTGTTATCCTCTGTATATTCCGCTTTGGTTTCTGTCTCGCCCCAAGCGTAATAGTTACCATAGTCTTCCGGACTGTCGGCACCAATATTACACGTCGCCCATTTCAGTCCGCTCGAAAGTCCCAAGTCGACATATTGATGACCGTTTATCATTCCGTCAGATAAAGTCGAGAAATACTTCTGTTCACCATAACTTGTACCTTCGCTGTTTGTCGCGTATGCTCTTATGTAATATGTGGTGCTATGTGTGAGATTGGTAAGTTGCGATGTAAATGCTCCCGTTCCGTTACCATCGGTTGTTTTATTATCATCGATTGTCGGATCTGGAGAAGTACTCCAGCATACGCCTCTTGCAATCACGGTAGCACCGCCGTCATCGGTGACATTACCGCCTGATGTAGCCGTCGTTGAAGTCACATTAGTCACTATCGTCGTCGTCACTGTCGGGAGTTCAATGTTTTGCATAGTGGTGAAACTTTTTTGTTCACCGTAGCTCGTACCTTCACTGTTTGTTGCGTAAGCTCTTATATAATATGTGGTGTTCGCTGTCAGATTTGTGAGATTAGACGTAAATGAACCAGTGCCATTACCATCGGATGTATGATTGTCGGAAACAGTCGGGTTTTGAGAAGTGCTCCAGCATACGCCTCTTGCGGTCACGGCAGCACCGCCGTCATCGGTAACATTGCCGCCCGACACTGCTGTGTTCTGAGTAATATCCGTGACATCGGCTGTCGTTACCGTCGGGAGTTCAATGTTCTGTAAGGTCGTGAAACTCTTTTGTTCGCCGTAACTTGTTCCGTTCTCATTTGTAGCGTAAGCTCTTACATAATAAGTTGTATTTGCTGTCAGATTTGTAAGATTAGATGTAAATGAACCAGTGCCATTACCGTCGGATGTATGATTGTCGGAAATTGTCGGGTTTTGAGAAGTGCTCCAGCATACGCCTCTTGCGGTCACGGCAGCACCGCCATCATCGGTGACGTTACCGCCTGACACTGCTGTAGTTTGTGTGATATCCGTGACATCGGCTGTCGTCACTATAGGAGATTCCGGATCTGGGATCTGTTCGGTGGTAAAAGTTATTTCTCCTCCGTAAACCGTCTCATCATTACAGATCATGTACGCCTCGTAGCGATAAGTCTGTCCGTCGCCAAGGTTCATGACATGGTGCGAATATTCTCCCATATCGTTACCCGATACAACATATTTGGTAGATGTAGCTTCATCAATGTAAAGGATGAAACCTCGTTCAGCAAACGACTTGTTTTCAATATTGATGCTACCTTTTAATATTGCTGAATTAGTTGTTATGTCGGAAGGTTCCAAGGTGATAATATTTATTGACTTATAAGCCTTGATGATCAGTTCTATACTATTATCACCTGACACGACATTTACAGTAGCGATATTTTCACCTGCTGACAGTTTCTCTCTATCGATAATAACGACTATTCTTTCCAACGAATCAGGTTGCAACATACCTTCTGTCGCATCGATATTTATCCACGATGATGTTATCTCGATTTGATAGTTCACGGGGATCTCACCGTCGTTCAATATATAAAAGGTACGTGAGATGTCGTCGGTAAGGTTTCCGAAGTTAAGTTCGCCAATCTCGTCACCATCATCATCTACCACTTTCATTGAAGAGACAAGTTTCTCCATTTCGATGTCACGGCTTATCGCATCAGAACCTTTTACTGATATGGTTTGATTATCTTCATAATCTCTGTAACCATCTTTCGAGGCTGAGAGCGAATAGTCGCCGAGTTCCAGTTCCACGAACTCGAAGTAACCGTCAGACTTTGTCGTAGCAGTTTTATTGACAGGCATCAACAAAACAGTTGCGTTTTCAACATAGTCACCGGTAGCTTTATCGGTAACGTAACCGTTTATCGCACCTTTTTGTTCTTCAACAGGTTTTTTACATGATTGGTTAAACACAATCAAGGTCATTGAAACCAATAACAATGATAGGATTCTTTTCATTTTCTTTAGATTTAATAAAGGTTCAGTAATAAATTTTCTTGGCATAATAAGCAGAACCTCATTACACTTCATTACGCCGCTCGTTCATGAGCGCAAATTTATCGTTTAATTTTAATTTTTCAAAAAAAATTTTACAATAATTTAAGGGGAAATATTTTTTTTCATAAAGAGCATATCGAGTTACATTAATAAAACCAAAAGATTCCTTTAAATCTCCGTTGGTTTTTCAAATTAATTTGTTTATATTTGCGGAAACAAATAATTGCATTTATATGAAAGTTCGCGAATTAGTAGATAAGTTAGGTCTTAAAGTTTTGTCGGGAGAGAACGGCTTGGACCGTGAAATAGATGGATGCTACGTATCAGACTTGCTCAGCGACGTGATGGGCAACGCCGATGCCGGCAACGTATGGATCACACTTCAAACCCATAAAAACGTGATGGCGGTAGCCTCACTCAAAGAGATGGCGTGCGTCATCCTCGTCAAAAACCTCACCGCCAACGAAGACACACTAAACCAAAGCAACGAAGAAGAAATCCCAATCCTCCAAACTTCAATGGAAACGTTTGAAGTGACAGGAAGGGTTTATGAGATAATTAAATCTGAGAATCTGAAAAACTGAAAAACTGAAAAATTCTCAGATTCTCAAATTCTCAAGTTCTCAGTTTTTCAGATTCAAAACAGTTGGTTCAATGGTCATAAACAAATATAGAGCGGATCTTCACATTCACACGGTGCTTTCGCCGTGCGGTGATCTCTATATGAGTCCTTCGGCAATCATTGAACAAGCCAAGAAACTGCATCTCGACGTGATAGCCATCACAGACCATAACACCACTCGTCAGGTGAAAGTGACACAACAGATCGGGAAAGAGAACGGAATCTTCGTCATCGGAGGTGTTGAGATAACGACACAGGAAGAAGCTCACGCCCTCGCCTACTTCGAAAACGACGAGCAACTTGATGCGTTTCAGGAGTTCATAGACGAACATATTCCACACATCCCCAACGACGAGGAACGATTCGGTTACCAATTGATTGTAGATAAAGACGAAGAGATCTTAGGTGAAGAGGAATGGCTGCTGATCTCCGCTTTGGATGTAGACTTAGATACATTATATGACAAGATACACGAGATAGGTGGATTGTTCGTGCCGGCACACGTCAACAAGCCTGCATCGAGTCTGATGAGCCAGTTAGGTTTCGTGCCGCCCGACATCAAAGCCGACGCCCTTGAGATTTCAAAACACGTGAAAAAAGAAGACTTCCTAAAGAAGTTCGCATATCTCAAAAAAAGAACCTTCACCAAAAGCTCCGACGCCCACTTCCTCCACATCATCGGCGAGGTGCATTGCGTGCTCAATATGTACGACCTTACATTCGATGAGTTCAGGAAGACATTGAAAGGCGAAGACGGACGTTTCATCGATACCGAACCGAAAGAGAAACTACAATTACTTTACGGATGATTAACACCTTATAATATTATGAAAGAATTGTCACTACACGTTTATGACTTAATGGAAAACTCCATCGCGGCTAAAGCATCCTTGATAGAGCTTACCATTAATGATAGTATCAAAGACAACATCTATTCTTTCACTATCAACGACAACGGCAAAGGAATGAGCCAGGAGTTTCTTGCCAAAGTCACCGACCCGTGGACCACGACAAGGACGACACGTAAAGTCGGGATAGGACTGCCACTTATAAAGATGAACACCGAGTTGTGCGGAGGAGGCATGGAGATAGAGAGCGAGTTGGGTAAAGGCACCACACTGCGATTCTGGTTTCAGCACGACCACATCGACCGTCCACCTATGGGAGACCTCGCCGGAACTATAGTCATGCTATGTTCACAACACGAAGACATACATTTTATATATAAACACATAACAGATAAGGACGAATATATATTCGACACCGATGAGGTTAAAGAAGCCTTAGACGGAATGTCGATGAACGACATCACCATCATCAAATATCTGAAAGAGATGGTACAGGAGAATTTAGAAGAAATAGAATATAATGAATGAATTGAAAGTTGAAAGTTGAAAATTGAAAATTAATGTAGAGACGTGGCATATTACACCATTGAAAATAAACACGATGTAATTGGTGCGTCTCAATCGAATTGAAAATTGAAAAAAATAAGGATATGAAATTAAAAGCCATTGCGGAATTATTGAATGCGAAAGTTGTGTGCGGTGAATCGCGCTTAGACGAGGAGTTCAGATACGCTTTCGCATCAGACTTAATGAGTGACGTATTAACACTCGAGGAACATAATCCTATTATACTTACAGGATTGTGCAACATTCAAACGGTACGGACCTGCGAGATGGGAAACCTCAGTGTTATAATATTTGTACGTAAGAAAAAACCAAGTCCGGAGATGATAGAGCTTGCCGAAGAAAACGACATTGTCATGATGGAATGCGAATACTCCATGTTCAAAGCCAGCGGCATACTTTATCAAAACGAAATAGAACCGATTTATTAAATTGAAAGTTGAAAATTGAAAATTGAAAGTTAATGTTTAAGGTTGATAAGTTTGGGAAATCAGAAAATGAACAATGTCTGTTGACCGTTGTCTGTTGTCTGTTGACCTTGAAAATAAACTTTAAAACATAAAACTTTCAACTTCATAACTACTCTAAACTATTAACTTTAAACTATAAACTGAATATGCACTTAGAATACACTGTAATAGAAGGGGACTTTGTCAATGCCGGTTCCGCTTCGAGTTCAATAAAGAAGACGTTGAAACAACTCAATGTCAGTCCTTCGATTATCAAGAGGGTTGTGGTCGCCTTATATGAGGCTGAGGTCAACGCCATAGCTCACGCTTACGGAGGTGTCATCACTGCCGACATATCATCAAACTCAATAGTCATCAGCGTAGCCGACAAAGGTCCGGGCATTCCCGACATTGACTGGGCTATGCAGGAAGGCAACTCCACGGCATCACCTGAGGTGAGAGACATGGGCTTCGGTGCCGGTATGGGACTGCCCAATATAAAAAAGAACGTCGACAGATTGGACGTTCAATCGACGGTCGGCGTAGGCACAACAGTAACGATGGAAGTCAACATCTGCTAAACTTATTATTATAAACTAAACTAAACAAGACATGATATTTTTCCACGCACTTCAAGTCAATGAGAGTCAATGTACGGGCTGTTCCCGATGCATGAAGGTTTGTCCGACAGAGGCGATACGCATCCGTGAAGGCATCGCTCAGATTTCAGAAAGTCGTTGTATCGACTGCGGCAAATGTTTCAAGGTTTGTCCATCAAAAGCCGTGTACATAAAGCAAGACGACTTCGAGTCCATCTTCAACTTCCCATGCCGTGTAGCACTCATACCAGCGGTTTTCTTAGGACAGTTTCCCAACGACATCAGCGTGTCGCGTATCTACGCCATCTTGAAGGAGATAGGTTTCACTCATGTCTTTGAAACCGAAAGCACCAACCCCATCTACACCCACGCCAAAAACAAATATCTCCACGAACATTCCGACAACATACCTCTTATATCCACCTTCTGCCCTGCCATCGTACGTCTTATCCAAGTCAAATTTCCTGGCTTGACCGACAATCTCATCCCAATCAAGGCACCAATCGACATCACCGCGATGTATGTCAGAAGCAAGTTTAAGAAAGAAGGAAAATATAAAGACGACGAGGTAGGTGTTTTCTATATCACGCCATGCGCCGCTAAGATAGCCGCCGTCAAAAGCCCTGTAGGTGAAGAGAAGTCTAACGTCGACGGTGTAATCAATATGGATGCGCTTTACAACAGGGTGTGGAAGAAAATCAAGGAACAAGGTAGCGGTTACAAGGAAGTGAAGCTACCGATAGCGCAGCTATCATCCGACAGCATACTCATGTCGCTGACCAATGGAGAGCGTCGTCTCAGCAGTGCGAAACATTCTTTGGCGATAGACGAGATTGACAACGTGATAGAATTTTTAGAGAAAGTGGAGAATGACGAGATCGAAGGTGTCGAATTCCTTGAGCTTAGAGCTTGCGACCAAAGTTGTCCTGGAGGCAATCTGACTTGCAACAACCGATTCCTCACATGCGAAAAGATGTTCGCCCGCGCACATTATGTCGCAGGAAAAGAACGTAACGGCGAACGTACCCGTGAATACGAACTGGAAAATGAAAAAGAATACCTGTCTAACAATATGAAAGTCGGAAACATTGAGCCGCGTTCTATGCTCAGCCTTGACTCCGACATTTCAAAGGCTCTTGAAAAAATGGATAAAATCAACAGTCTGCGTAAAACTCTTCCTCAAATAGATTGCGGAATATGTGGAGCACCGTCGTGCGATGCCTTCGCTGAAGACGTCGTATGTCAAAACTTAAACGTTGAAGATTGCATCTTTATGAGACATAACAGCATGCAATAATATCACATTAAGATTCTAAGTTCTGATATTTCAAGGCTTTCCTCTGCTGACGTCTCTTCATTCTTTCTTCTTTACGTTTAGAGAAATAACTCAACGTCAATACCAAAATCGCACCGATAATAGCCATAATTATCGCTATTACCAATTCTTTACCCATCGGTGGAAGATGGAAATTATAATCATACATTCCTGGCAAGACTTCTTTCCACGGATAAACAACTGGAAGACTTCCTATCATAAAGCCTGACAAAACCGACAAGGTCTCATTTCTGAATTCTTTCATCAGCCATGACAAAAGGTAAGAAATCAAAACAATACTTATAACTGCACCTATTAAAAACGGCAACAATATCATCATTCCTTCTCCGAATGTAGAAAGTTTTGCTATGGCAGGCAATGCGTGAGTCACGATTAATTCATAATTTCCCATCACCATCATAAGATGAGAACCTGAAATTCCTGGAACAATCATTCCCAATGAACCCACGATTCCGCATAAAATGAGATATAAGAAACTATCATTAGAATAAGGATTGCTTTTTATTGAAAGAAAAAACGAGATGACAGCCGCCACAATCATAAGCATTATCATCTTAGGTGTCTTCTTCCCTATCATACCCAAGACATAAACGATTGACGCTATGATTAAACCTATAAAAAACGCATAAGCATAGACCTCATATTTCTTGAAAATCGCCTTCAAAGAAATCGCTGTCAGTATCATTCCTGCCATAATGCCAAATATCAAAGTCAAAAGAAATTTTATGTCTGTCATTTTAGCAAACTGCGAGAACTCACCCTTGAACAACAATTTAAACGCCTTCAAATTCAATGACTTTATTGAATTTATAAAGCGTTCAAAAACACCTATAATAAGGGAAACTGTTCCACTGGATACCGGAACGACATTAACGATTCCCATCGCCATTCCTTTAAAAAAAGTTGATATATATTGTCTTATTGTCATAGTTGTTGTTTTGCCTGAACGACTTCAAGTTTCATTCCATAAAACGCGTAAAAATAACTTTTGTTTTACATCTTATAAAAAATTTTACAAAAAGTTTTATTTGTTAAACTAAAAAGGACACGTCGTTCAACGTATCCCTCTAGTCTTAATCTGACACTCTACCACCTACATTTTCAACTTTCAACTTTCAATTTTCAACTTTCAACTTTCAATTTTCAATCGCCAACCACTTCTCCGTAAATATCAAAATAATCGGCCTTGACTAACCTAGCGTTGACAAAGTCACCGATATTCAATTCCGCTTCTTCAACAGAAATCAGAATCTCGTCATCAACTTCAGGTGAGTCATATTGAGTTCTTCCGATGTAATAATCGCCTTCTATTCTATCAATCAAGACCTTTTCTATCGAACCGACTCTTCTTTCGTTTGTCTCTAAAGAAATATTCTGTTGTATCGCCATGATAGTATTGACGCGTTCTTGCTTCACTTCATCAGGCACGTCATCTTCCATTTCGTATGCCGGAGTTCCTTCTTCAGCGGAATAAGCGAAAACTCCTACGCGCTCAAACTTCATTTCTCTCACAAAATTGCAGAGCTCTTCAAACTGCTCTTCTGTCTCGCCAGGGAAACCGACGATAAATGTAGTTCTAAATGCAATACCAAGAACCCTATTACGAGCGTTTTTCACGAAGTTTATTGTCTGCTCCTTATCGACACCGCGTCTCATATTCTTCAATATCGGCGTGCTGATATGTTGCAAAGGAAGGTCGATGTAATTACAGATTCTTGGTTCGTTATTCATCAAATCAAGGAGTTCGTCAGGGAAACCTTGAGGATAACCATAATGAAGTCTTATCCATTCAAACTCTTTAATTTCGAGAAGACGCTTCACCAGTTCAACGATATGAAATTGTCCGTCAATATCTCGACCGTAATACGTAAGGTCTTGTGCTATAAGTATCAATTCTTTCACGCCTTTCTTAGCGAGAAGTTGTGCTTCTTCGATAAGATTTTCCATCGGCACAGATACATGTTCGCCACGAATCAGAGGTATGGCGCAAAATGCGCAGCGACGGTTACATCCTTCGGAAATCTTCAGATAAGCGTAATGACTTGGAGTTGAAAGAAGCCTTTCTGGATTGTATTTTAAAACCTGAGAATCTGAGAGGTTTTGAATCTGAGAAGCGATGAGCGACACTGATTCCACTCCGAAGAATCCATCTACTTCATGGATTTCTTCCTGTAGGTCTTTGCGATAACGCTGCGAGAGGCAGCCCATCACATAGAGTTTCTTTATCTTATTGGCTTTTCTCAGTTCTGCATATTCGAGGATAGTATCGATTGATTCTTCTTTGGCGTCGCCTATGAATCCGCAGGTATTTATTATCACGACATCAGATTTTTTGTCAGAGTCGTGCATTATGTCATAGCAGTGACTGAGCGAGGCTGCGAGGTGTTCTGAGTCGACCTTATTTTTTGAACAGCCGAGCGTGACGATATTGAGTTTAGGTTTCTTCATCGACGATTAATTTCTTCCTTCAAAGAGACTGTTTACGAAATCGTTTCTGTCAAATATCTGAAGATGGTCGATGCCCTCTCCCACTCCGATATATTTTACAGGAATCTTGAATTGGTCGGATATTCCTATCACCACGCCGCCTTTAGCTGTGCCATCTAACTTTGTAAGTGCAAGGGCGTTGACTTCAGTAGCTGCCATAAACTGACGAGCTTGTTCAATAGCGTTTTGTCCTGTTGAAGCGTCGAGAACGAGAAGCACTTCATGTGGTGCGTCAGGAACGACTTTCTGGCATACTTTCTTAATCTTTGAAAGCTCGTTCATGAGGTTGACCTTGTTATGGAGACGACCTGCTGTGTCAATAATCACGATGTCGGCATCTTGTTGCACCGCTGTCTTAACTGCATCGTAAGCTACTGAAGCTGGGTCTGCATTCATTCCGTGAGAGACGATTGGCACGCCGACGCGTTCCGACCAGATGGTGAGTTGATCTACAGCAGCAGCTCTGAAGGTATCAGAAGCGCCGAGTATCACACTCTTGCCTGCTTTCTTGAAATTATGTGCTAACTTACCTATTGTGGTGGTCTTTCCTACGCCGTTGACGCCGACGACAAGAATGACGTAAGGTTTCTTATCTGAAGGGATGTCGAAAGTTGTTCCATCACCAGAATTGTTTTCCTGCAACAGAGCAGCTATTTCTTCTTTGAGGATTCGGTTCAGTTCATTAGTACCGACATATTTATCACGAGCCACACGCTGTTGAATACGTTCGATAATCTTCAAAGTTGTATCGACACCGACATCTGAAGTAACGAGAATTTCTTCGAGATTATCAAGGACTTCATCATCGACTTTAGATTTTCCCATTATAGCCTTTGAGATTCTGTCGAAAACACTCACGCGTGTCTTTTCCAATCCTTTGTCGAGTTCTTGTTTCTGTTCTTTCTCGACTTCTTTATTCTTCTTAAAAAATGAAAATATGCCCATAATTTTATGCTTTTTGCAAAGATAATAAAAAGTCTAAAGACTAATGACGAAAGACGGAAGATTTTTTTATCTTCCCTTTGTCTTTACATATTAGCCTTTAACCAAGCGAAAACACAAAAAGCTCCCCCGATTTCTCGGAGAAGCTATTGTATTGTGTCTGAATAAAAACCTATATTATTTCTTTGCTAAGAATTCTTGTACCTGATCGATAGGAACGATTGTTTCTTCGAAATAATAAGCGTTGGTTTTTTCTGATCTTTTCATTCTGATAACCTTTGAATACTCTTTACCGAGAGTACGCAATGTTGCAACAACTTTCTTTGCCATGGCTTAATCTTATTTAATTTCTTTGTGAACAGTCATTTTCTTTAAGATTGGATTATATTTCTTAAGTTCCAATCTTTCTGGTGTGTTTTTCTTATTCTTCGTTGTAATGTAACGAGATGTGCCAGGCATACCGCTTGCCTTGTGCTCTGTACATTCCAATATTACTTGTACACGTGCGTCTTTTGTCTTCTTTGCC
>JAZNSO010000090.1:0-110693 GCA_045591245.1 Bacteroidales bacterium | reverse complement strand
GGTATCGGCGTTATTAGCGACACTGATGCGCAACCTATCATCGTCAATTCGCACCTCGGACGATTCGCCATCGTAACAGTAGCGAGAATCAACAATCTCAAGGAGTTGGAACAAGAATGTCTTGACAACAAACAGCATTTTGCAGAACTCAGCGGCGGCAGCACAAATCCTACTGAGTTGGTAGCACTTCTCATCACACAGGGCAAAGACTTCGTTGATGGTATTCAAAATGTGTTCAACAAGATTAAAGGTTCATGTTCGATGCTGATTCTAACTCCGGAAGGTATCATCGCTGCCCGCGACAAATTCGGTCGTACTCCTATCGCTATAGGCAAAGATGAGGATGGCTATGTACTCGCAACAGAAAGTCAAAGCTACGTCAACATGGATTATAAGACCGACAGATGGATTGGTCCTGGTGAGATTATGAAAATCACACCGGAAGGTTACACCCAGCTTATAGCACCTGGCAAAAAATGCCAGATGTGTTCTTTCATGTGGATCTATTATGGTTATCCGGCAGCGGCTTACGATGACATCTTCGTAGAAAACATGCGTTACAACGGAGGTTATGCCATGGGAGCGATGGATGATGTTGAAGTCGATTACGTAGCTCCAATTCCAGATTCTGGTATAGGTATGGCGATAGGTTATTCCAATGGAAAACAGATACCATATGTGCGCAGTGTGGTGAAATATACTCCTACCTGGTCGCGTAGCTTTATGCCTGTTACTCAAGAAGAAAGAGAACATGTCGCCAAGATGAAACTCATCACCAACGCCTCATTGTTAAAAGACAAGAAAGTGGTTTTCTGCGACGACTCTATAGTACGCGGAACGCAGCTTCGCGACAATGTCAAGATGCTTTACGAATGCGGAGCAAAGGAAGTTCACATCAGAATCAGCTGCCCTCCATTGTTATACGGCTGTCCTTTCCTCAACTTCTCAAACTCTAAGACCGACATGGAACTTATCACACGTCGTTGCATCAAAGAGTTGGAAGGCGATGCTTATAAAAACTTAGAATATTACTGCGACCATACCACAAAACAATATGCGAACCTCGTCGAGATGCTACGCAAACATATCGGCGTCGATTCATTGAAATTTAACACAATAGACATAATTCGCGATGCCATCGGCTTGCCTAAAGATCAAATCTGTACACATTGTTTCGATGGCAGCAGTTATGGACATGAATAGAATTGAAAATTGAAAGTCGAAAATTGAAAGATTTATATTATATTTGCAACGATAATTTTCAACTTTCAGTTGTCAGTTTTCAATTATAAAATGTTTCGGGGTGTGGTGCAGTCGGCTAGCATTCTTGCATGGGGTGCAAGCGGTCGCCCGTTCGAGTCGGGCCACTCCGACAAAAAGGTTGTCATTCGGCAACCTTTTTTTATTTCTTAAGGGGATTTCTATATATTCCTTACTAATGATTTATGAATCTTGTGAGAAGCAGTTCAGAGAAGTCATCTTGATGGATATTACTCTATAAATTCTCCAGACTACAAACCCAACTATCATTCCGACGGCTGCACCGACTATGACATCGCCAGGATAATGAACGCCCATGTATATTCTGCTATAAGCAACCAAACTTGCCCAGATGTACATTACGTAACCTATTTTACTGTAATACTTTTTCATGATATTAGTTATAAAAACGGCAAGAGCGAATGTATTGCAGGCGTGTGACGAGATGAATCCGTAGGCACCGCCGCAATGTCCGTTGGGAAGATATACGAAGTCCTTTATCGCTTCGTTATGGCATGGACGGGGTCTTTCAAAAATTGGCTTGAAGACACTCGAAGAAATCTGATCGGAACATAATATCAAGAATACTATACCTATTATTATTAGAATGCTTTGTTTCTTATAATTCTTTATGACGAGATACAACAGAACAAGATAAAACGGCGTCCAGGTGATTTTTCCGGAGATGAATGTCATGACGGGGTCGAGCCAATCGACGTGAAGTCCGTTTAGGAACAAAAATAGTTCAGTATCTAATTTTGAGATGTAATCCATAATTTCAAGTTGAACGCGGAACATAACGAAAATTTCTTACCTCTTGTTTTAGACCGCGAATTTGCACAAATATAACGCGAATTTTTAGTTTTTTAATTTTTCAAATTTATTTAAAAGTTCATTTTTTTCATTGATATACTCCTCGTTATAAGGATTTCTTTTTATTAATTCTTCAATAGCTGTTAGGGCTTTTTTAGGTTTTTTGTCTTTATGTTTTTGATATTCTTCAAGGAAATGTTTGTCGCATTTGCAGGTGACCCCTTCCTTGTCAGCGTAATTTGTGATAAATCCTATAGCTTCTGTTTCAAGTCCTTCGATGGTAAAAAGTATTGGTATCTCGAAATATTCATAGTCGCTGTTTTGGCATTCGTTCCAATTTCCTTTTGTCATTATGAAGAACTTTTGCAGTTGAGAGCTTATATAGTCGTTGAGGGGATTTATTATGCTGAATTCTCCGAGCGTTCCGTCGCATCCTACGGTAAACTGCATTATTGTTGTTCCTACGGTGCAGCTTTGTCTGGAGATTTGGTTATAATCGACGTGGATGAAGAAGTCGCGTTCGAAGGCTCCGCTACCGCCTTTGTAACGATAGTCGAGCATAGTCTTTATAATTTTATTGTTTTTTTTAAGAAGACTTTTAACGTCAGTTGTTGACTGTTGTGCGTTAGCATCGAAACACAAAGCAAATGTCATGACTATGACTGCGACAAGAGTTGTCAGACATTTGCCTTGATTTCTATGTTTCGAGTTTTTAATCTTAAACATTTGACCTTAAACTTTAAATCTTAAACTATTCTTCTTCTGTTGTAAGACTTAACCATATAAGATCTTTAAGCTCTTTTATGCCTTCGCCTGCTGCCGAGCTGATGAAGATATGTGGTATCTTTTTAGGAAGATGTTTTTTGATGTCTTTTCTTTGTTGTTCATCGATGAGGTCTGACTTACTTATGGCGAGGATACGTTTCTTATCTAAGAGTTCAGGGTTATATTTTTTCAGTTCTTTAAGTAGGATGTCGTAAGTCTCTTTTACATTTTCGCTGTCTGCCGCTACCATGAACAGCAATATCGAGTTTCTTTCGATATGGCGTAAGAATCGTAGTCCTAAGCCTTTGCCTTCTGAAGCTCCTTCTATGATACCAGGTATGTCTGCCATGATGAACGACTTCATGTCATAGTAAGGCACTATTCCGAGGTTAGGTGTCAATGTGGTGAAAGGGTAGTCGGCTATTTCAGGTTTGGCTGCTGATACTACCGACAATAGTGTTGATTTGCCGGCGTTAGGGAAACCTACGAGACCTACATCAGCGAGGAGTTTTAGTTCTATGATAATCCATCCTTCTTGGGAAGGTTCGCCAGGTTGTGAGAACTTAGGAGCCTGCATCGTGGCGGTTTTGAAGAAAGCGTTACCCTTGCCTCCGCGTCCGCCTTTCATGATGACGATTTCCTGTTTGTCTTCTGTTATCTCGCCGAGATGTTCGCGAGTCTCAGCGTCGTAAGCGACAGTTCCGAGTGGCACGTCGATATAGATATTTTTTCCGTTGGCTCCGGTCTTGAGAGCGTCGCCGCCGTTGCCGCCATCTTCTGCAAAGAGATGTTTGGTGTAACGGAGATGAAGCAAAGTCCAGAGTTGTGCATTGCCTCTCATAATGACGTCACCGCCCTTGCCGCCGTCGCCGCCGTCGGGACCGCCTTTAGGAACGTACTTAGCACGATGGAAGTGCATTGAACCACCACCGCCCTTACCTGAACGGCAGAATACTTTTACATAATCGACGAAATTTGATGCCATAACCTTATTTCAATTAACAATTAACAGTTTACAATTAACAATTATTTTTATTGAGTAGACGCACCAATTACATCTCTTTTATTTTTATCGGTGTAATATGTCACGTCTCTACATCCTTAATTATGCATTATGAATTATCAAAACTCTTCCTCTTCTTCAACGACCTGATTTTTCAGACTTTGTTCTTGTTCATAAAGTTCGCAGTCGAATTCCAACGCAACATCGCTGAGTGGTTTGTCGAAGTCACCTTTGCTGATGTTCAAGGAAGTATCTGCATAAATTTTCTGCATATATAAAGCCCATACAGGAAGTGCCATGTTTGAACCTTGACCGAGTCCTATGGTACGGAAGTGTACCGCTCTGTCTTCGGCTCCCGTCCATACGCCAGTGGTAAGATCAGGAGTGATGCCCATGAACCATCCGTCGCTTTGATTTTGAGTGGTTCCTGTTTTTCCTGCGATAGGGTTTCTAAGTCCGTATTTATATTTGAGACGTACGCCGGTGCCGCTTTGAACCACGCCTTTCATAAGCTCAATCATCTTATAAGCTGTAACTTCATCCATGGCTTCCACTTGTTCACTCTCAAAGTATTCTATTACGTTACCGTTTTTATCTTCTATTTTTGTGATGAATATAGGTTTTACATAAACGCCTTGGTTGGCAAAAGTGCTCATCGCTCCTACCATTTCGTACAATGAAATGTCGCATACGCCGAGGCATATCGACGGCACAGCTTGGATAGGGGAGGTGACACCCATACGTCGAGCCATCTGTATCACAGCTTCTGGACCGAATCGCTTCATCAGATAAGTAGAGATTCTGTTGTTGGAATGAGCCAGAGCCCACTTTAATGTCACTTCTTCACCGAATCTGCTTGTACCAGCGTCTCTTGGCTCCCAGAATTTACCGTCAGGCATTTCTATGCTGTAGCTGATGTTAGGTACTGTGGTACAAGGAGTATATTCGCCTTCCTGCATTGCTAATGTGTATAAGAAAGGCTTAAATGTAGAACCGACCTGGCGGCGAGCCTGCGTTACATGGTCATATTTGAAGAACTTATAGTCGATACCGCCAACGTATGCTTTCACATGGCCGGTGTGCGACTCTACCGACATCAATGACGATTGCAAGAATGATTTAAAATAACGCATAGAGTCCATCGGTGTCATCATGGTATCGATAGTACCATTCCACGAGAATACCGTCATCTTAGCTGGCACGTTGAAGTTTTCCTTGATAGAATCGTGGCTTATGCCTGCATTTCTCATCTTGCGATAACGTTCTGAACGTTTCATAGAGAGCTCCATGAGATTATCTATCTCTTCTTCTTCAAGAGAAAATGGTGCGTTGGTATAACCTTTCCAATGTTTGTTGAAGGCAGGTTGTAAGTCTAATGAAAGATGTTCTCTTACAGCTTCTTCTGCATATTGTTGCATTCTTGAATCGATGGTGGTATAAATTTTCAATCCATCCTTGTAAATATTATACGGTGTGCCGTCATTTTTCTTGCTTTTACTTGTCTTTGACCATTCTGTAAGAGTTTGTCTCAGATATTCACGTAAGTAAGTGGCTTGTCCTGTGTTGTGGTCTAAGACACCGAATTGCGACATGTCGATAGGAATCTGCGAGATGGAGTCGCGTTCAGCATTAGTGATGAATCCATATACTGCCATCTGGCTGATTACCAGGTTACGACGTTGTAAAGCTCTTTCTGGATTTCTTATAGGACTGAATCGTGACGGCGCATTGACAACGCCAGCCATGAGAGCTGCTTGCTCTATGTTTAAGTCTTTAGGTGCGATATTGAAGAATGTTTCAGAAGCTTTCTTGATGCCGTAGGCGTTATGTCCGTAGAATACAGTGTTGAGATACATGGCGATAATCTCATCTTTAGAATAATTGTATTCCAGTTTTGTTGCTGTCACCCATTCTTGGAACTTACGTATGAAAAGCTGCACGGTGCTGAGGTTCTCGCCACGAGGAAAGAGGTTTTTGGCGAGCTGCTGTGTTAAGGTACTGCCGCCGCCTTTGTCGTTTCCTGTCGCCAATCCGAATATTACACGCAGCAATGCTCTTTGGTCAATGCCTGAGTGCTCGTAGAATCTGATGTCTTCAATGGCAAGAAGCGCGTTGACGAGATGAGGTGATAACTCGCTGTAACTCACATTGGAACGATTTTCAATATAATATGTTCCAAGCACTTTGCCATCGGCAGATATTATCTCTGACGCTAGATTTGTTGATGGATTTTCCAGCTCTTCGAATGTAGGCATATCGCCGAACCACTCGTGACTTATACCATAAAATAACATAAAAACACTGCTTACGCCTATCACAAACAAAGACCAAATAACAATGAGATACCAGCGGATTCCTTGTTTGTCTTGTGTTTTTTTGGCATTGTCAGCCTTTTTTGTTTTCTTTGATTCTTTATTTTCCATTTCGATTTGTATTCAATTATTTACTTATGACAGGACGTATTGACATACCGTAATAACGTTCTATGGAATAAGGTGAACCTATAGTGTTTATTGCGGTTTGTAGCTGAGCGCAGATTGCTCTTCCATTATTGAATTCACCGTAATATGGGTCAGAAGTCCATAAGAAAGTATAATATCCGTACTCAATAGATGTCACTAATTTGCGTCCTGATTTTGGGAATATTATATAATTCCCGTTAGGTCCAGTCACTTTGGAACAGTCGATGCTGTTTATTATGGTGTCGCTTAACGTGCAATATGTTTTTAGTTCGTTATATTCTTCTTTTGTCGGTAATCTCCAGTCGCTGCCCCATTGTTTTCTTGCAGCGTCATATTCAGGATTTCCTGATATGTCGTTTATCTCGATACAGTATGTAGTGCTTGTGTTTTCATTGTAGATGTATTTGCTTGATGTCTCTCCCCACGCGAAATAGTCGCCGCTTTTTTCCGGAGAGTTTGCTCCGATGTTGCAGGTCGCCCATTTCACGCCGCTTGGCATAGCGAGGTCAACATATTCGTGATTGTTGTCACTGCCGTTACCGTCACCGTTGTTGTCATCATCATCGTCACCGTTGTTGTCATCGTCATTGCTCAAAGTGGTGAAACTCATCATATTGCCAAACAACGTCTCTCCGTTGACTTTCATATATGCTTTGCAGTAATATGTTTTCTGCATCTCCAGATTTGTCAGAAGATATGAGAATTCGCCGGTGCTGTAACCACTTATAACCTGCTTGTTTTCTGTATTGACGTTGTCGCCATAATAGAATCCTCTCTCAGAATATGAAGTGTTGACATTGACAGAACCACGTAACAAAGCAGAGTGTGTTGTTATATCCAAAACGCTCAGTGTTGAGATGTCGCCTGCTTTATGAGCTTTGATATTCAGAGGTTTGCCACCTTCGTTTGTCGTGATGGAGATAGTAGTGACATTGTCTCCCATTGCAAGTTTGCTTCTATCTATATTGATTATTACAGGTTTTGTCGCGCCAGGTTCCAGACCTCCTTGAGCAGGATTGATGCTTGTTATCCATGATGCGGTTTTAAGTATTTCATAATTCAGATATTTTGTTCCGTCGTTGAAAATGTTGAACATACGAGAGTTGTCGTCATTCATACTACCGAAGTCCAATTCGTTGATGTCGTTTCCGTATCCGTCTACTATTCTCAATTCATTTGGAAGTTTTTCAATCTGCACGTCGCGGCGCATCGCTTTTGAACCATCAACGGTAATGATATAATCGTCGATAAGGTCTGTATAATTTGTTTTAGAAACCTTTATTGAATAGTTGCCGTTTTTCAGTTCTAGGAATTCGTAGCGACCGTCGTTGCCTGTCAGCGAAGTCTCTCCTGTCGGTTGAAGCTGTACGTTGGCGTTTTTCACAGGTTCGCCCGTAGCCTTATCGGTAACTATACCATAAATTGAACCAAATTCTTCTGCTTCTGGCGTACAAGAGAGGTGAGCAAGTGCCAGCACAAATGTAATTGTCAATAATGATAAAAAACGTTTCATATATCTTCAATATAGGAAAAGTATTGAACGATGAAAATCATAGGATTCTCATCATTCAATATTTTTCAGTTTCTCAAATCTCAAACCTATGTTTGTTATTCCTTTCAACTCGGGTTCTCTCATCGCTTGTTCTATCTCAAAATGATATGTCCCGTTGACGGGAAAATGTAAGTCGTTGTTCAATAATATCTTAGATGTTCTCATGCTGCCGCTTCCTTTTCCAATCCACTGTCCGTCAGGATACGCAAGGATACATTCTATTGTATCATGAGTCTGTATTCCGTTAGGAAAAGTAGTATGAAGGAACATATAAAAATTGCTGTAGCGATAATTTTCTAAATGTCTGATATTAAGGTAGAAAGCGTATGGCGACAAAGTATCCTCTATGTTGACATCGAAGTATGGAAGGTCTTGGTTGTTCCATGAGGCGTCAGGTATCGCCACGTCGTTATCGAAGACCACTTTGTTATCTACGCAAGAGGACAAAGCCGTCATCAACATTATTATCAATCCTAATTTCAGAATATTTTTCATAAACTATTCGAGTTTGCTTAAATCAACATTTTGTCCTTCTTCGCCGTATTCAGTATTGCGTTGCTCTTTGATAAATGCGTAATCTTCAAGTTGTTCCGGCATCTTGCCTTTGTTGTTCATCGCTATGATTTCCTTGACTTGTTCGGCTGGTATCGCCATCATATTACTTTTGTCGAAGACATACGAATACCACATCAAACCTTTAAAGATGTCGCTTTTTTGATAGAATGCTTCGCCTTTCTTTGTCTTCAAATTGATATGATTGTCAGGGAACGACTTGAGAGCATCGACGTAAGTGTCGTATTCATAATTGAGACAGCATTTCAGTTTTCCGCATTGACCAGCCAATTTCTGAGGGTTTGGCGACAATTGCTGTATTTTCGCAACATTTGTCGTGACAGACTGGAAGTTATGTATCCATGAGCTACAGCATAATTCGCGTCCGCAAGAACCAATTCCTCCGAGTTTTGCCGACTCTTGGCGGAATCCAATCTGGCGCATCTCCACTCTGATGTGGAACTCTTCCGCCAATTTTTTGATGAGCTCGCGGAAGTCAACGCGTCCGTCGGCAGTGTAATAAAAAATGGCTTTTGTTCTGTCGCCTTGATATTCGATGTCGTTGAGTTTCATGTCTAAGTTAAGATTCAAAGCGATCTCACGGCTGCGGTACAAAGTGCGCTCCTCCTGTCTCGTGGATTCCAAAAACTTCTCAACATCGGCAATACGCGCTCTGCGATAAATCTTCTTTAAATCCGTCACCGGACATTCGCTGCCTTTGCGTTTCCTTTGCTTCTCGACAAGACTTCCAACCATCGTCACAATTCCAATATCGTGTCCTATGGCAGTCTCCACTGCAACAAGTTCTCCTTCAATTAATTCTAATTCAGATGGATAACTGAAGAAATCTTTTCTGTCGTTCTTGAAACGTACTTCAGCAACCTTAATCTCTCCTTCGTATGTAGTGTCGTGATAGTCTTTCAACCAGTTGTAACTATCTAATTTACATTGACTATGGCGTAAAATACTCTTTCCGACAGCATATTCTTCTGCTTTCAGTCGGCATCCTCTATGGAAGTCTGTAGGTAGTTTAAGATTGTCGTAAAGTGGCCAGTCTATCTTTAGAAATTCTTGGTCGATGTCTTCTGGCTTGTTGAAGTCTTCTTTCTCATCTTCAACTTCTTTTAATATTTTCTTTGTGCCTGTGATCTTTCCCTCTGCCGTGTCGTTTTTAGGAAGTGCATCGCTTTCTGTCTCAGTCTCGTTCGCTGGAGTCTCAGCAGCGTCTTCACTTACGGGCTTTTCTTCGATAATTTCAGTCTCAATAATCTCAGTTTCAATTATTTCGGTTTCCTGGAATTCCTCATTTTTTGTATCCAGATTCTGATCATTGTTGTTCCATTTTTTCTTAGGGTAGAACTTCTTTTTGTAACCTTGTCTGTTATTTTTTTTATTATTGTTTTCGTTCATAAATAATTAGAAATATATTATATGTTGTGTTTATATGTAACTTGCAAAGATAATAAAAAAGACGAAAGACCATGTGTAAAGCGCAAAGATTTTTATCGTTTTTAACAAACGAAAAACCTCGAAATTCTAATCCGAACTCCGAGGTTCAAGACGTATCAATGTGTGTTTTTTTAAAAAGTAATCATTGACGCGTCTCTGCAAATTTTCAACTTTCTCCAATCCCTAATGTAGAGCGGCTGATATGTCTCAGATAATATTCAAAATCTTAGAAAATCCTGTTATGTCGAAGACTGATTTTACTTCTGCGTTAAGATTTCGTATTGAGAATTGTCCTGCGCAAGCTGCCAGCAGTTTATGTGTCGATAATACTACTCTGAGTCCGGCACTGCTGATGTATTCCAACTTGTCGCAATCGAAAACTATTGATGCTCCATTGTTGATATAAGGTTTTACTGCTGCTTCTAATTCTGGTGCTGTCACTGTATCCAAACGACCAGCGATAGCAACTACTGATGTTTCATTCTCTTTGATGATGTTTATTTCCATATTTTTTTAAGTTTAGATTTACAATTCAAAATTCATAATTCATAATAAGTATGTTCTTGTCACCTTCACGATGATATTCAACCGACTGCATGATGTTTTTGACCAAGAAAATCCCAAGTCCTCCTATAGAACGTTCTTCTGCCGAGAGCGTGACATCTGCATCATCGACTGCGGTAGGATCAAAAGGTTCTCCGGTATCCGACAACTCAAATGTCATTTTGCTGGCGTCAACATCGACTGTGAGCGTAATCTCATGTTCTTCTCCTTCAGGATAGGCATATTTCATAACATTTGAAACTGCTTCTTCCAAAGCTAAGTTGAGCTTGAATCCAGCATCCACCGGCAGTTGAAATTCTTCGCTTAACTTCTCGACATACTCCGTCAGCAATGCAATATCGGCAATGTTATTACGCATCACGAGTTTCCTTTCTGAACATACATCCTGACTATTCATATCGATTAAAGTACAACATAACATTGTGATGTCATCGTTTTGTTCGGCGTTTCTTGCATGATTTTTTATTTCCTTAAAAATCTCTTCCACAATGTCTTTCGGAGATTTTTTATAATGTTTCGACAGACATTGCAACATTCTTTCTTCGCCGTAAAGTTCTTTGTTTGAGCTTTCAGCCTCGTTGACGCCGTCGGTATATAGGAAGATATTCGTTCCTCTTTCAATCTTGATTTCTTGGTCTTCAAAGTCGAAGTCTTTCCATATTCCGAGAGCCAGATTGGAAATTACGGGTAACAAGGATGCTTTTCCGTCATTGCTGACGATGACAGGCGGATTATGTCCTGCGTTGCAATATTTCAGGATTCCCGTCTCAAAATCCAGAATTCCGACGAAGGCGGTGCAGAACATATTAGATTCGTTTGATTCTGAGAGCGCGTCGTTCAATGATTTCACGATTGCAGAAGGTGCGATGACGTTTGATGCTACAGTTCTAAACAAACGGCACGTCACTGCCATCACCAACGATGCCGGCACTCCTTTGCCCGAGACGTCGCCTATGATGATATATAATTTGTTATCTTCTATAAAGAAGTCATATAAGTCGCCACCTACTTCTTTGGCAGGAATCAGTTTCGCATATAAATCTATATCGTCACGCTCTGGGAACGGTGGGAAAATCTTAGGAACCATACCCATCTGAATATCACGTGCGATACGTAATTCACTCTCGATACGTTCTTTGTTGGCTGTCGTTATTTGAAGTTCGTTAATATAATTCTGCAATGACCTTTGCATGTGACTGAAAGAGTTATGTAGCATCCGCATCTCATAATTCTTCTTGTTTCTCGGAAGCTCCGCTCTGAAATTACCTCTCGCTATCTCCATGGCGGAATTGGCGAAGTCGGTAAGCGGACGCATGGTATATTTGATAAGGAGATAACATAATATCACAAGCAGCAACAGACCTGGCAAGGCTACCATCATCACTCTGTCACTCATGTCTTCCACTTTGGCGAAAATGTCGGAATGCATGCAGTTGACCGCCACCGACCAACCTGTCGCATGAACAGGCGCGTAAAAAAGATAAGACTTCTCGCCTTGATAATATTCCGCCATTCCGTGTTTCCCGTCAACCATATTGTGTGCGGTCTTGAAAATCACATCGTCGTCGTTTGCCATAGCATCTTCAAACATGGTCTTGTTCAAAATCGCTTTCGTGTCTTTATTGACAAGATAAGTTCCTCCTCGACCTATCATCAGGTTGTATGAATTCGGATAAGTCTTGATGGAATTGACTTGTTCCGTGAACCATTCCAAAGAGATGTCGGCGGTAATTATGGCAAATAATTTTCCGTCATTGTAAAGAGGATAGGAATATGTCGTCATTATAATGTCAGCTCCGCCTTGATCGAAGTATGGCTCGCTCCAATAAGGCTTATCGAGCAGCTTCGGAATCTGATACCAGTCCATATAATGATAGTCGTAATCTTTTGTTCCCAACTGTTTACTCAGAATCTCATCGTCATCACGATAAGAGTAAGGCGAATAGAAAAGACCTTTTTTTTCATAGAAATAAGGTTCGAAAGCAATCGCGCTGCCGCTGATATAAGAGTTGTTTTCTAACAGAAGTCGCGTCACTTCATACATGTAGTCAGGATTGTTGATGTTGTCTAAAACCATCAGCGAGATATTCTGCACCGCTGTCTCGACAGAATTCAAGACATTGTTGATGCGTAAAATAGTATTGTCAAGAGCAGATTGCGCATGTTCTATAGATTCTTTCTCGACCAAATCGCGTGACGAGCGATAGTTCAATGCGACAATGACTGTCATCAAGGTCGTCGTCACCGCTAAGATGAAGAGACTTAGGCGTGTAGATAAAGATCCTAATAATTTCCTGCGATTGTCTTTCATCGTTGACCTCCTGTTATTTGTGATTTAGTGATAACCTTATTGATACGATTGTATTTCAGGAGTAATTTATTGATTTGCAGTATCTTTTCCTCTTTCAATTCAAAAGTGGGTTTGCCTGATTCTGCGTCACATTGAAGTCTCAATATTTCATTTAACATCCATTTCTGATGTTGTCGTCCTGCTGGCATATTTTCTTTTTCAATTACTTTCATCACTATGTCTAGGGCTTCATCTGGATGTTCGTGTGTCCATTCCCATCCACGGCGTGAGGCATCTGCAAAAGCCTTTACCTTGTCGGGATATTTTTCATAATATTCTTTTGTGAAATAAACTCCTTCCTCAGGAAAGTTGTAACCATAGTTGGCAAGGGAGATGAAACTTACATTTTCAAAACCAGAGGCGTAAATATGATAAGCCTCGTTATAAACCATCGCCATTGTCGCATCGACGGCACCTGAGATATACAGATTCACGCTTTGTACAAAAGGTATCCATTCGATGTTGAGATTATAATCTTCGTTGACGATACGTAAGAGTTCGTTATGATGCGTCCGCCATATTCCCACTCTTTTTCCTTTCAAGTCTGTGAGAGTCTCCACATCGTTGCTGCGAGGCACTATGACGAGCCCTGTATGCAAAGCCGTCTGTAAAACATTAACCACTTCCATACCTTGGTCTATATTGAAGATGGCGTCAAAGACGTTCATTGTAATAGCATTGCATTTACCTTCTCTGAGACGATTTTGCGCATTGTCGGAAGATGAAGTGTGTTCGATAACAACGTCAAGACCTGCATCTTCATAATAACCTAATTCCTGCGCAACGTAATAACCAGCGAACTGGCTCTGTGGCAACCATTGCGGAGTGAACACTATCTGCTGCGCGTAGTTGTTAGTAAAAAATAGCGATAATAGTATAGTCAGTAATAATTTTCTCATCCTAATCCTAAATTGTTAATTGTAAATTGTTAACTGTCAACTCATCTCAACAATAATCTCTCTTGATTTAATTCAAGGTGTATATGGCGTATCTTCAAACTAAGTTGATCGTCAATTTCAACATCTTCATTGATAATTTCACATAATCCTTGCAGTATGTTCAAACTTAGGAAGTTATCTTCAGAAATGTTATTCTCTGCAAGATTATCCTTCTCATTATCTTTAAAATAAACATCCAACATCATGCGCACTTCGTTGTCGGCTTTCGACAGAATGACGTCGATGGTATTGTTTAAAGGAATGAGGTTCAAGAGTTCTTCGATGGCGAGTTGCACATAACGTGCTGCTTGTCCGCCCAAACCGAATCTGTTGCAGTAATGCTCTATTCTGGCGTTGAGTTCAGGGCGGTCGAAGTCTTGCGAATTTATTGTATAGAAGAGGTTTTTCTGACGTCTGATGAAATTTTTTGTTGCTTTTTGTTGCGGCGATACGAGTATTTCTTCCGCTGTGCCGTCTTCACAGATGCGTCCTTCGTCTATGAAAATCACGCGGTCTGCTATTTCTGATACAGCGTTGAGGTTATGCGTCACCATCACAAGAGTGATTTCTTTTTTCAGTTTGCGTAGCACTTCCATCACTTCGCTGCTTGCTATAGGGTCGAGTGCCGACAGCGGCTCGTCTAACAGCAGTACTTCTGGTTTCATCACTAAGCAACGCGCTATGGCAACACGCTGCTGCTGTCCTGTTGAGAGCTGGTTTGGCATTTGTGAAGCCTTCTCAGCCAATCCCACCGACTTCAGATGTTCCATCGCGACCCGTTCTGCCTCTTGCTTCGACATGTTCAAAACGTGAATCGGCGCAAACGTGAGATTCTGCATGACATTCATATTCTCAAAAAGATTGAAACGTTGAAACACCATGCCAATATTGGTTTTTGACTTATCTGCTGACTTATGATGTCCGTCCGATGTTTCTAATCCCGCCATGCAACGCAACAATGTCGTCTTTCCACATCCTGACGGTCCGATGATGCAGACTGTCTGACGTTCTTTTAAAGATAACGAGATGTCGTGAAGCACTTCTTTACCTTGAAACGATTTATGAAGATGTGAAAATTCAATCATTGTTAAAGAATTTTATGTAAATATAATTTAATGTTTTTACTATGAGCCACGACAGCAAGAGATATAGCAGCGATACTATGAGCAGCGGCATGAAAGCGTCGTAGGTGAATCCTCTGATGGCATCGACAGCTTTCACTAAATCTTTCTGCGCGATATAGCCAGCGTAAGAAGTGGCGCGTAACAAGAGTTTCAGCTCGCCTCCAACCAAAGGTAGCATTGTCTTAACAGCTTGAGGAAGAATGATGTAACGATAACATTTAAATGTGCTTAGACCTAACATCCATCCTGCTTCAAGTTGTTCCTTCCCGATTTGGCTGATATGAATCTTGAAGATTTTGTATAAAGCTCCAGAAGTATAAATGCCGAGAGCGATGATAGAAACCAATATTCCGTTCATCGCGCCGCCGAAGACGACATAGAAGAAAAACATCATCAACACTACAGACGGAATGTCGTGTATCGTCATTACGAACCAGCTGAGAGGCTTATATAACCAGAGGCATTTATGACTTATTGAAAGATACGTCAGAAACGCACCTAATATCACAGCGACTATGGCTCCGAAGAAGAATATGATGACGGTGGTCTTGAAACCGCCCCATATCAGATGCATGGCTTTTTCATTAAACAGGTTACGACTTAAGCTTCCTTTTATCTTCTCCAAAAATCCTATCTCATCAGTCATGTTCTCCTCTAAAAAGACATCCTTACGTGGAACTACAACATACAAAACCTTATTATCAGAATTGACGACAGAACCGAGAACGACATAATCCTGATTACGCTTTATTACAATATCGGCAGCATCTTCCGACATCACGGCTGCGTCGCAACGATTTGCTTCCAAGTCTAAAAATAACGAGATGGCCTTGTCGTATTCCGTGACAGAAGCCTGAGGAAAAACCGACTCCGCATCCTTTATATCAATATTAGATTTAAGTATGCCGAGATTCTTTTCCGAGATGTCGGATACATCCTTATATAATGCCTTGGACGTACATCCTCCCAAAAAAGTTAAGAGACTTAATATAGCTGATATTAGTATGACACGTTTCATTATGACAGAAAAGGGCGTATATAAACGCCCCATAAATTATTGTTTGATAATCTTCTTCGTTAATGTATTACCCTTATTGTCGACAAGTCTCACGAAATAAAGTCCGTTGTTCAACTCAGCTACGTCTATTTCATTTCTGTTTTCGACGAATAACACTTGTTGTCCTACAGCATTGAAGATCGCTACGCTTGCGATGTTTTCAGATTCGATATAAAGAACGTCGTTCATAGGATTTGGATAAAGCTCAACTAATGCGAAGCTGTTTTCTTCAATATCGACTTCTCCTTTCCATGTAACAGGAATTATTTGCTCGCCGACAGAAGAGTTGATTACCAATTCTGTTTCTATTACAACTTCTCTTTTCCACACTTCGCTCATATATATATCAACTTCAACAGACTCACCGACAGCAATTGTATAAGGCAATGTGAAATCATATTCTGCTGCAAACATAAGAGCATTATCACCTCTAAACATAATATCGTTTATGACTACATCAGAAGCGGTATTATTTGTTATTGTCAATGTTTTCATTCCACCTTCGTATGTGTCATCCAAATTAATCTCTTCAGGATTTAAAGTCAACATGGTTTCGGCGTGTTCTTCCATTGTGAAGGTATGAGGATCGAGTTCGCCGAAGACAGGTTGCTGGTATCTGCGGTTAGATTCGTCAGCGCCGAAGACATAATAATCCACTTTTGAACCGCCGTTATAACCTTTGATATAACCGACATATTCGTCAGGGTTTCCTGTTGCTGTCATCTTAGCTGTCTGATATTCGCCTTCGTTTATTCTATAATAGATAAGGAGAGAATCTTGTTTCAAGTCGGCTCCGCTATAAGCGATGAACTTAGAAGTGATAGCGATAGAATCTTGCCATTGTTGTTCGCCGAAGACGACGTTACGATGATCTACATAGAACATATTGAAGTCCATGACGCCACGTGTGCGGCAGTGAAGAGCGTCGGTGTTGAGCCATCCGTCCCAATAGCTATTGTTCTCTATACCAATTACTTCATATCCTGGCATTGCTTCGCGATAGAGGTTAAGAGCTGCCTCGTTGTAAGCGTTGTTAGAACCCATTGGCACGAGAACTTTATTATTAAGAATCAAGCTGTTTGTATAAGGAGAAATCACGTTTCCGCCAGGAATGTCGACGCGATACACTTTATAAGGATAACCCCAGCAGCAGTTTGTTGTCTCGAAATATTCAGCCACTTCTTCGTAATAAGGATAACGAGGATTTGACTCAGGGACGCGAGCGAGCATAATTTTATCAGGAGCGAGATATTTTCCCCAGCAATCGACGTGAGCGATGTAATCGCCTTGAGGGTCAATAGTTACGTGATAAGGGTCGATGCCGAGATAAGCCTTCATTCTTTCATAGACCTGTTCCTCGGTGACGCCAGCCTGAGAATAGCTCTCAGTGATAACGATGTCGTCGGAAACGCCATTACCGCGGCCGTCTTCCATCATGTTGCCGCCAGTATGAACCACATTCATTCCATACATAGGGATCTCCCAATATTCTGCGAAATGACCTGGGAGGTCATCATCGTAAGGACGTGGACGGTTGTATTTGTTATCGACTATAGCTGGTTCTTTGCCATCAAAAATGTACCAAGGACCGAAGTCGCGAATCCAATAAGAGTTGGTACTTGCGTTCAAGAACTCGACATTATTCATGTTAACGCCAGCAGATTGGAACTCACTCACAGCGTAGTTTTGTTCGTATGAAGTCACTACTGTAATGACTTTGCAGTCTTCAGCCATCTCTTTGACGAGTTCGACTGGAATTCCGAGTGGATAGACAATCATAACAGCCTGCATTGGCTCATATTCGCCAGGGAAACGCACCTCGCCGGTCGGTGGAGGCGTTTCAACGAAACTGCGGTTTGCGACTGGCATATACATCTCTTCCTCAGACAGATATTTCTTCAATCTCCATTCTGGAAGTTCCTCATTCTGTGAGAACGCCTTAAAATTAAGACATAACACTAAACATAAAATAAATCCTGTTAAAGTAATTTTTTTATTCATTTTTTTTTAATTTTTATTGCACAAAAATACCATTTTTTCTCGTTATTTACGTTATATTTGCAAACATAATTTCAATTAATTAAAATCACGCTAAATTATTGTTTTTCGATGAAAAGACTTGTACGTAACTTATCTTTCTTTGTATCATTTTTATTACTATTGTCTGCATCTTCTTGTAAAATTGTTGAAAAAGTTCCATTTTTAAATAAAGAGGCTGAAACAGAGATTGTTGATGATGTTGTTTATGATGATGTTTATGATGATGGATTTGTTGAAGAAGAAACGTCAGATCTTTATGTCGAAGACGAACTTTATGAAGCGTTTCTTGAAGGAAATTTAGAGTTTAACGATACCATTGATCCTTTTGTTCTTGATAGTCTGACAATTGCATTGCAAGAACGCATCGATTCGGAGAATTCTGGCGAAGCTATCGTTGAGGAATCGAATACTATGATGGGAATGATTGATAATGTTGACAAGATTCCATATTTTGAGGAAAAGAAGTTGGAATCGAGTTCGAAGTCGGAAAACATATATGATTATCCAGAAGGTTTTGTGCCGTCATTTCCCGACAGTGTTTATGCCGAACGTATTGAAGCATTGAGAAAACAGACGACTATTGAATTGATTTACAATAGTCACGTTAAGTCATTTATTGAAGTTTATGCTGTGAAGAAACGCGAGCATACCAGTAAAATCTTGGGCCTTGCCGATATATATTTCCCGATGTTTGAGGAGGCTTTAGACAAATATGATATGCCGTTGGAAATAAAATATCTGGCAGTCGTTGAGTCGGCATTGAATCCTCGCGCTGGTTCTCACGCCGGAGCTAAAGGTTTGTGGCAGTTTATGTATGCAACGGGAAAATCATATAATTTAAATGTGAATACTTTGGTTGACGACCGTTTCGATCCGATAAAATCTACAGACGCTGCTTGCCGCCATCTGACAGACCTTTATAATAAATATGGCGACTGGTTCTTGGCGTTGGCTGCCTACAATTCAGGGGCGGGCAATGTTAATAAGGCGATACGCCGCGCCGGCGGCTTGAAAAACTATTGGGCAGTGTGGCCTTTCCTTCCAAGAGAGACAAGAGGTTACGTGCCTGCATTTATTGCCGTCAATTATGTGATGAATTATTCGCAAGAACACAATCTTTATCCTATCGATCCAGGTATTATTGCTGATGGCGTTGACAGCGTTACCGTACACGATATGCTTCATTTCGAACAACTTAACGAGATGTTGTTAATCCCAATGGAAGACTTGAAGTTTTTCAATCCTCAATACAAATCGATGATTATTCCTGCCAGTGCGAAAAATCCTATGTCGTTGCGAATTCCTGAGAAATTTATCGACAGCTTCATAGTTCACGAGAAGGAAGTTTATGCTTATGTGACAAAAAACGGTATTTCTAAAAAGAAACTTGAGGAGGAAATTAAGAAGCTGAGCAACGTAAGTTTTCATATCGTAATGAGCGGTGAGAGTCTGGGAAGCATTGCTAAGAAATATCATGTTAGTGTCAATCAGTTGAAGACGTGGAATAAATTGAAGAGTAATACTATATATCCTAAACAAAAACTCGTCGTTTATAGCTCAGGAGCTCCTATGGCTCATGTAGGAAATACAAAACCTGTTATGCGTTCAACAGAACAAAAGAAGCATGTTGTGAAGTCGGGAGAAAATCTCTCTGTCATAGCAAAGAAATATAAATGTTCCGTTACAGAATTGAAAGAATGGAACAAATTGAAAAGTAATACATTACAAGTCGGACAAACATTAATAGTTTATCCTCCTACAGAAAATGAAGATAGTAAAGTGACAACGACGACAAGCGGAGGTTATGTCATCTATAAAGTGAAATCGGGTGATAATCTTTATGATATAGCAAATAAATTCGATGGAGTGACCATAAGTCAGATTTGCAGTCTCAACGATATCAGCAAAAACTCTGTGTTGAAAGTCGGACAAGAACTGAAGATTAAAAAGAAAGAAGGCGCGTCTGTTACTCATATCGTCAAATCTGGCGATAATCTCTGGGACCTTTCAAAAAAATATGGCGTCACTGTTGAACAGATTAGGAAACTTAATGGTTTAAATTCGAAATCTGTATTAAAAGTAGGACAAAAATTAAATATAAAATAATTAACAATTAACAAGTGACAAATAACAATTAACGAATAATATTATGAAGAGATTTAGTTTGATTGTGGTGATATTGATTTCAGTTTTTTCATTATCATCATGTGTTGACGAAAATAAAGAAAAAATGACAACGAAGGCTCGTTCTGTGGGCGGCACTTCAGAAATTCTTATGATCACTCAGAACGATGAGCAATGGAATGGTGCTTTGGGTCAAGCGGTCCGCGATTTTTTTGAACAGGAACAATATGGTTTGCCGCAGCCGGAGAAGAACTTCAAAGTGGCTCATCTTAATATGGAAGCTTTGAATGATATGTTCAAGAAACATCGTAATCTCATCATCGCTAAAATAGATAAGGACGCTAAAAATCCGATTGTCGAGACACAGAAAAACTGGCAGTCGGAACCTCAATTCGTGATTAGGATTACTGCTCCGTCGGAAGAGTCGTGGGTGAGAACCTTCGATTCGAGAAAAGAAGGTCTGAAACTTATATTCGATCAAAATGAGAGAGCGCGTTTTCAAGATTTCTTCCGTCCTACCACCGATACTAAAATTGTCAATCAGTTGAAGAAACAATTTGGCGTTAAAATGAATGTCCCTGAAGGATATTTCATAGGTGTGGACAAAGATAACTTTATGTGGATTCGCAAAGAGACTTCTGACATGAGTATGGCGTTTCTTATCTATGAATTGCCATATAAAGACACTTCTGACTTTGCACCAGATAATATCATAAAAGTGAGAGATTCTATCGTAAAGAAGTATATTCCAGGACCTCTCGACGGCACTTATATGACGACAGACAAGGAATTTTTGAAACCTGTCTTCAAGACTTTGCCTGATTTTCCTGCTGGTTACGCAGTTGAGACACGTGGTTTATGGAATCTCGTAGGTGACTTCATGGCTGGACCTTTCGTTTCTTATAGTATTGTAAATCCAGATCATACGAAGATTGTTACAGCAGAAGGTTGGGTGTTTTATCCAAACAAAGACAAGAGAGATTTGCTACGACAACAGGAAAGCATATTATATAGTTTGAGATTTGTGCAGTGAATTGCATAATATAAAAAAACCTGAGAATCACTCTCAGGTTTTTATTTTTATTTCAAGGATGTTTCATTAACCGCATTTTGAGTAACCGCAGTTTTTGCAGTGTTTGCATCCGTCTTCATAGACTAAAGCGTCTCCGCAGGTTGGACATACTTCTTTGTCAACTTTTGTTCCGTCAGGGATGTAGCGTTTCAATGCGCGTGCTATACCGTTTTTCCATGCGTTGATATTGTCTTCGTCAACACTCAAGTTCTGAATTAAAGTAACAACATTTGTGATAGGCATTCCGTGACGTAAGATGCCGGAAATCAATTTGGCGTAGTTCCAGAATTCAGGGCTGAACGAACGCGACAATCCTTCCACAGTAATCTTGAATCCTTGTTTGTCTAAAAACTGTAGGTCGTATCTTGACTTGCCGTTTTCGCCTTTATTCTTTGTAATCCAAGCTGTTTCAACGAAAGGGGGCAAATAGAAATCGTCTTGTTTTCCGAGGAATATTTCGTATGGCTTGTTGTTGATTTTTCCTACGAATGCAATCCATTTTTCGTAATTGTTTTGGAAACGTACCACATCGCATTCGAGAGTTTTAGGACGTACAGGAGAATGTGTCTCTACAAAGTCGTTGTCGTTTTGTTTCTTATCTTCTTTAGATTTGTTTGAAACAAGTACGCCTGTACGTGAACCGTCGCGATATATTGTCATTCCTTTACATCCACATTCCCAGGCTGTTAAGTAAATCTGACTTACCAATTCCTCTGTTGTCTCGGCAGGAATGTTGACAGTGACGCTAATTGAGTGGTCGACCCATTTCTGCATCTCGCCTTGCATCTTGACTTTGCTTACCCAGTCGATGTCGTTGGCGGTAGCTTTATAATAAGGTGACTTGTTAATAATCTCTTGAAGTTGTTCGTCATTATAATTCTTGACTTCTTCAACATTATATCCGTTAACTTCTAACCATGTGATGAATTTAGGATGGAAGACGTTGTATTCTTCGAATGAGTTTCCGTCGTTATCGGTGAAAGATACTTTTGCGTTTTTGTCGTTAGGATTGACTTTACGACGACGTTTGTAAGAAACCATGAAGACAGGTTCGATACCAGAAGTCGTTTGTGTACAGATACTTACTGTTCCTGTTGGAGCTATAGTAAGCATAGCGATGTTACGGCGTCCGTATTTTACCATATCTTGATAGAAGTTCTCATCCATCTCGCGGAGACGTTTGATGAATGGGTTGTTTTCTTCGCGTTTAGCATCGAACACTTCAAAAGCACCACGTTCCTTAGCGAGGTTGACAGATGATTTATATGCTTCGAAAGCGAGAAGTTTTTGTACAGAAGTCGAGAATTCGATTGCTTCGTCAGATGCATAACGTTTTCCAAGAGCTGCGAGCATATCGCCTTCTGCTGTGATACCGATACCAGTACGACGACCTTGAAGAGCTTTTTTTCTGATGTTTTTCCAGAGATCAATTTCGCATCTCTTTACTTCCTCGCTTTCTGGGTCGGAATAGACTTTTTCAAGGATGGCGTCAATCTTCTCTATTTCAAGATCAATGATGTCGTCCATGATTCTTTGAGCTATCGCTACGTGTTTTGCGAAGAGTTCTGCGTTGAAACGAGCCTTTGGCGTGAATGGATTTTCCACATAACTGTAAAGGTTCATTGCGAGAAGACGGCAGCTGTCGTAAGCACATAACGGAATCTCACCACAAGGGTTGGTGCTCAATGTCTTGAATCCGAGGTCGGCATAGCAATCAGGAATAGATTCGCGAGTAATGGTGTCCCAGAAAAGTACGCCAGGTTCTGCCGACTGCCATGCATTATGAATAATCTTGTCCCATAATTTCTTGGCATCTATCTCCTTTGTAAATTGCGGATTTTCAGAGTCTATTGGATATTTTTGTACGAAAGGTTTGCCTTCTTTGACAGCTTTCATAAATTCATCGCTGATGCGTACAGAAACGTTAGCGTTGGTGATGCGACCTTGTTCCATCTTCGAATCGATGAAATCTTCTGAGTCAGGGTGGTTGATGCTGATACTCATCATCAACGCGCCGCGACGACCGTCTTGGGCGACTTCTTTTGTTGAATTGGAATAACGTTCCATGAAAGGCACTACGCCTGTTGAAGTAAGAGCACAATTCTTAACAGGACTGCCGGCAGGACGAATATGAGAAAGGTCATGACCAACACCGCCGCGACGTTTCATAAGTTGAACCTGTTCTTGGTCAATCTTCATAATGGCACCGTATGAGTCTGATTTGCCGTTAGTTCCAATAACAAAGCAGTTCGATAACGATGAAATCTGGAAGTTGTTTCCAATGCCAGCCATCGGACTTCCTTGAGGAACGATATATTTGAAATCCTTCAAGACTTCAAAAACTTCTTGCTCCGACATCGGATTTGGATATCTTTTTTCAATGCGTGCAATTTCGGATGCAATACGGTGATGCATGTCGTCTGGTGTCAATTCGAAAATGTTACCGTTGCTATCTTTCAAAGCGTATTTGTTCATCCAAACATCGGCTGCCAACATGTCGTTGTTAAAATATTTTATAGTCGCTTCTTTGACTTCTTTAACCGAATATTTCTTATAGTCCTTGTGCTCCATGTCGTTATTCTCGTTTTCTAAAATAGTTTCGTTTTCCGTGTTAACTTTTTTAGTAGTCTCTTTGTTAATATCCATCTTTTTTTCATCAAAAGACTGTTCAACGATTTTATTGTCATCGTTATCTACAATTGAGAATAAATCTTGCGTTTGAGTTTTTTTTCTGCTCATCGTTAATGATTGATTTTAAATGGATTAAACAAAAATAACTATCTTTTTTCTGATAAAATTTTCATTTGCTAAATTATAAAAGAGTTGTGACTTTTCAATGAAAAAAGTTAAATTATTTTAAGAATATTTTTCAACATTTAATGTTGACAATTTATTTAAAAAAAATATGTTTATTGCTCGTTTTGTTTTTATCTTTAAGCGGTAAAAAATCAAAAAATAGTTCGTGTATGTTGTATATCAAATGTTTTGTTTTTAATCCTATCAGTGTAAATACGTACGTGATTTATAATGACTCGAAGGATTGTGTTGTTGTTGATCCTGGAAATTGTTATTTGGAAGAAAACAGGGTCTTGTTTGATTTTATTGAAAGAAATCAGTTGAAACCTATTATGATTTTGAATACTCACGGTCACATTGATCATATTTTGGGAAATTATTCGTTGGCAAAAAAATACGATATTCCGTTAGCTGCACATCCCGACGGAAAGGAATATTACAAGACGGCTTACGCATACGCTGCCGCTTTCGGAATGGATTATAACGAAGAAGAGACCTTATATCCGAACATCGACTTATACGACGGTCAATTAATAAAAATAGGTGATGACGTGTTGGAGGTTTTGTTCACGCCAGGTCACGCCAAAGGCAGCTGCTGTTTCTATTGCGAGAGACAGAATTTTATTATAACTGGCGATACCTTATTTAGGAGAGGTATAGGTCGTACTGACCTTCCTGGAGGTTCTTACGATGAAATCATGGAAAGTCTGGAAAACGAATTGTTCCAACTTCCTGAAGATACGGTTTGCTATTGTGGACACGGTCCCGAGACGACAATTGGGGAAGAAATGTAATATGAAAAAAGGCTGCTTAGCAGCCTTTTTTTTATATTACTCCCGGTATTCTCATCCATTCTCTACCTTCAGCACAGCAAGCCTCAACTTCTGCCACTGTCTTTGGTATCGGACGACCGAGAACTCTTACGCCGTCGTTGGTAATCAACAAGTCATCTTCAATTCTGATTCCGCCGAAGTCTTTGTATGTCTCAACTTTATCGTAGTTGATGAATTCTTTATGTTTACCTTCTGCTTTCCAGATGTCAATCAAAGTAGGAATGAAATAGATTCCCGGCTCGTCGGTGACGACCATTCCTGGTTTAAGAACTTTTCCGCAACGTAAACCTCTGAAACCTTCTTTTGTTGCACGTGGAGTCTCTGCATCATAACCTACGTTATTTTCACCGAGACCTTCCATATCGTGAACGTCCATGCCGAGAGCATGACCTAAGCCGTGAGGCATAAATAGATAATGTGCGCCAGCGGCTAGAGCGTCATCGACATTACCTTTCATCAAACCTACTGCATTCAATCCTTCGATGATGGTGCGACATGCCAAGACGTGCATATCGAAATATCTGTTGAAAGGACGTGTGTTGTTGATAACTTCCATATTGGCTTTCAATACGATGTTGTAAATATCGCTCTGACGTGAGTTGAACTTACCGCCTACAGGAATGGTACGAGTGAAGTCGGAAGCGTAATAATTCTTTGTTTCAGCACCTGCGTCACAGACCATCATTCTGCCTTCTTGAAGGATGTTGTTATGTCCATGGTTGTGAAGTGTTTGACCATCAACACTGAGAATCACAGGGAAAGAAACGCCGTAGCCGTTAGAGATCGCGATGCCTTCAACAGCGCCTGCTATTTCTTGTTCAATAACGCCTGGTTTACACATCTTCATCGCTGTGGTATGCATGAAATATGCTGTGTTAGCAGCTTTTTCCATATCTTCAATCTCAACATCGGATTTTATCTCACGAAGTTTAACGACTTCAGTTATAAGTTCTTGACTTACATATTTAGAAAGACCATCTATGTCTGTGTTAAACCATTTAGCGAGTTTAATCTTCATATCGCCACGGTAAGGAGGAAGGATATGAATTTGACGACCTTTAGCGATGGTATCGCGGAGATATTCGCCGAAGCCATTGATGTCGCGAGTTTGTTTTACGGCTATCATCTCGCCTTGCTCAGTAAGCGATGGAAGGTTGCCGCACCAAATAATGTCGTCGATTGTTATTTCTCTTCCGAATAAAATTTCCTCGCCCGACTCGAAATCGATAACGCCGATGAGGTCTGGGGTGTCGAGACCGAAGAAATAAGCGAAGTTACTATCTTGGCGATAGCGGTAGGTGTTATCTGGATAATTGAGGGAAGCCTCGTCATTAGCAGGGAAGAAAGCAATTCCTTTAAGCCCTGATTTCAATAAAGCGGCACGACGGCTCGCGAAAATTTCTTTTGCAAACATAGTTATTTATTTTTTAAGGACAACCGTCAACGGTTTTTGTCCATACGTTAATATTATCTTTTTTGTTTAAGGTTTAATGTTTAAGGTAATATTCAAAAAACCTTTAGACATTTGTCTTTAATCTTTAGACATTTTTGTTGCAACAAAGATAACAATTTTTGTCGTTATATTCTTCTTTTTGATTTAATAAAATGTTATATTTGCAAAAACTATTCGCGTCATTATTTGACGTGAATAATGCAAATAATCACGTCATAGGAGAGAAATATTATGAGAGCTATCTGGATATGGCAACAGAATGATTGGCCTAAATTCTACTGGGATGACAGTAAGGTTATCACCATACTATCGCGTGTCAGAATGTTACAAGGAAAGCTATTAGGAGAACTTAACACATTCGGTTTTGATTTACAAAACAATGCCTCTTTAGAAATAATAACATCAGACGTTATTAGTTCATCGGAGATAGAAGGCATAGTGTTAGATCCTGCAAGAGTAAGATCATCTGTTGCATCGCGTTTAGGACTGAGCACACAAGGACTTCCAGCACCAGACCATTATACTGAAGGTGTCGTTCAAGTGATGATGGATGCCATAAAGAATTATAACGAAGCTTTGACAAAAGAACGACTATGCGACTGGCATGCAGCGCTTTTCCCGACAGGCAGAAGCGGAATGTATAAAATATCTGTCGCCGAATACCGTCAAGGTGAAGAACCGATGCAGATAGTGTCGGGCGCAATGGGACATGAAAAAGTTCATTACGAAGCTCCGTCAAGTTCTGTTGTTTCTCACGAGATGAATTTATTTTTAGAGTGGATAAACAAAACTTGCGATATTGATCCGGTAATAAAAGCGGCAATTGCGCATTTATGGTTTGTCGCAATACATCCTTTTGACGATGGGAACGGAAGACTTACACGTACGATTACCGATATGATGCTATCAAGATCCGACGGACAGAGATTACGGTTTTATAGCATGTCAGCCGAGATAATGAGAAAGCGCAATTCTTATTACGACATCTTACAAAAGACAACGAGCGGAGATTTATGTATCACCGATTGGTTATTGTGGTTCTTGGAAACGATGGAATCCGCTATAATACGATCATACGAAACACTTTCTAAGGTAAGACAAAAAGCAGTATTTTGGCAGAACAACAGCGAAGTCACATTTAACGAGCGACAAGTCAAGATTTTAAATCGACTGCTTGATGGTTTTGAAGGAAAACTTACAACATCCAAATATGCAAAGATATGTCACACCTCGCAAGCGACAGCATTACGCGATATACAAGATTTATTGGAAAGAAACATTCTCATTAAAACCGAAAGCGGCGGCAGAAGCTCGAGTTACGAGATGAAAGGAATGCAGAAAATTTCTTTAGGCACCGACCATAATTTTATGTAAATATAACACTGACATTCATAACAGCTTTTTCAATTCTTCAATATCAGGCAATGCTTTCTGCAATCTTTCTGGCATCTCCGATAAAGTATCAAAAGTCGCCACTCCCATTGGTTTGCCATAATCCTGAATCACATATTTTACAAAATCTTTGTTAGCATTTCTACAAAGCACTATTCCAATTGACGGATTCTCATGAGGTTTACGAACTTTATCATCTAAAATCCTGAGATACGTCATCAACTGGGCCAAATATATTGATTTGAAATCACCAGTTTTCAATTCGAAAACCACCAAAGAATTTAAATCCCTATTAAAGAACAACAAGTCAGGAAAGAAATTCTCGCCGTATATCTCAAGATGATATTGATTTCCAACAAAAGCGAAATCCTTTCCAAATGTCATTATAAACCTCTTGATATTTTCAACAATCTGTTTCTCAACGACTCTTTCATCGACATCATTCTTATCACGTTCTCCAATCTCTTCAACGTTAATAAAATCAAGAAGATATTCATCTTTAAACATTATCACTGCTTTACGTGCCAGAGAAGAATTTGAAATGGTTCGAGGAAAGTTATTTGGCATTGACTCCCTGTTTTCAAAATCATTATTCTTTATTATTTTTCTCAACTGCTCAACTGAGAGATGTTCTTCTGCTGTACGATTAATGTAATAATAGCGGGCTTCTATTTCTTTAACTTTTTCAACAACAATCATATGATGAGAAAACGGTATTTTAAAAAAGTCTTCTATTGGGAACGAACCGATATCATCAATTTTTATAGCATTATTTTCAAGCCTAATTATCATATCACCTACTTTTTGAACGTCTTCAATTTCGCCCGTTACAACGGGCGAAATTTCGTCAGTCGTAACCGACGAATTATAATCTATTGATTTCCAATTATCATAAAAGGTTCTCATCTTTTTCAAATTTGTTACAGAGAATCCTCTCAAACCAGGCAAATCTGATTTTAACTTATCGCTGATGAATTGCAAGGCATTCGTTCCCCACTTTGCATTACGTGTCTTTTCTGAAAGAAATTTTCCTATGCCAAAATATAATCCTAACTGAATACGATTTATATCTTTTGAAGCTTCATACTGGCTTTGAAGTATCGCGGTCTTAATAATCTCCGCCGCTTTATCATACTGATTATGCAATGATTTTTTACTTTCCATAAACCTAAATTTTTGGTTTTGCAAACATACAACAAACCTCAATCTTTGTCAAGGAAAATAAAGTTAAAAATTATTAACATTCAAGGAGTTATAATAACACAACACATTATTGTCTAATCTTCAGACCAGGTGTCTTTTGTTATTTCATTCGATTCCATGATTTTGATTTTTATTGGTTATTATTTTTTTATCTAAACGCGTCAACGACAAATTATTAACATTCCACGTCGTTGACACGCTTAGATTATTGGATGCGGCAAGCCACATCCCTACAATTGTTAATTGTAAATTATTAATTGTCAACTGTTAAAAATTCCACTTCACACCGAGACATGGATTGACGTAGAATTTCTGTCCTTGACTCAAACCGCCGAAGTTATATGAAAACTCTACTTCACCACCGATGTTAAGATTGTCGCAGTTGAAGAATTGTCCTACATTATACCATAACTGTGGTTCTGAAATGAAGACATAACCTGTTGTAAATGGTATTAAATTCTCTCCAACCCAAGTGTTATCTTGCCACCAGAAATCAGCGAAGCCATTAAATCTCAAACCTTTCACATTGAACAAATCTTGCATTCCCCAAACGATAGAGAACTGCAACGGAACACTCTGCTCAACTTTTGCGATTGTCTTATACATGGCATAAACAGTCAAAGTGTTTCTGTAATCTTCTGAATGGAAGCAATATTCTGCACCGAACATCCATGAGTTGTTGATGTTGTAGCCGATGCCAGGAGGAATAACGCCAAGACCGCCGGTATATTCAACGTGTGCGCTTAAATCTTTGAGTTTTGTGTTTTGCCAGAAATTCAAACCTCTTTCAATTTCCATGTACATTCCCATAGGACCATAATTGGCTGGATGATTTTTGCCATTATGATAAATATCAACGAAGAAGAAAGTGTTACCCCATTTGTCGGGTTTGTACATTTCAAGAGTCGTTGTAATGTATTGACGTTCTTCGCCAAAATCATACATCACTTGAATGTTCTGAGCCTTTGCTGCAAAACCTAATCCCATGAAAATCATGAGAACAAAAATTGATAAAGTCTTTTTCATGTTGTTTATTTTTAAAAATGTTTATAATTTGTTAAGACGCGGCAAGCCACGTCTCTACAATTATGAATTATGCATTATACATTCAATCTCTTCCACCTCGATAGGAAGTCCTTCGAAAAGGTTTATCGGCTCGCCTTCGGTGATAAGCAAGTCGTTTTCTATTCTGATGCCGATGCCTTCTTCTCTGATGTAAAGTCCTGGCTCGCAGGTGAGTATCATTCCTGGCTTGAAAGGCTCGTATTTATCGACGCTGTCGTGAACATCCAATCCGATATGATGCGACATTCCATGCATCAGGTACTTACGATATAATGGAAAATCAGGATCTTGATTTGCAACATCTTGTGCCGTGAAAAGTCCGAGTTTTATCATCTCGTCTTCCATCAGTCTATAAGTAGTTCTGTTAACTTCATCGATGGTGCCGCCTACCTTATATAATTTGGTAATCTCTTTCATCACGCGAAGTACTGCGTTATAACAGTCTTTCTGTCTTGGCGTAAATTTGCCGTTGATAGGAATGGTACGACTTAAATCGGAGGAGTAGTTTTTATATTCGCAGCCTATGTCGAAGAGTATCAAGTCGCCGTCTTTCAATGGTTTGTTATTTGCCGAATAGTGAAGACAGCAGGCATTTTTACCAGCAGCGACGATAGGATAATAAGCATTTCCGTTTGCTCCGTTATATTTGAAAATGTATTCAATCTCAGCTTGAACTTGATATTCTTGAAGTCCAGGTTCTACTGTTTTAAGACATCTGCGAAAAGCCTTCGCCGTGATGTCGCAGGCTTGCTTCGTAATCTCGATTTCCTCTTGAGACTTAATCATACGCAACTTATTCAATATAGGAGCTGAGCGGTCGAACTTGTGCAATGGGAACTTTTCTTTTATTTCTTTGAAGAAACGTTGCTGAATTGTAACAACATTGCATTCATATTTAGGATATTCGTAAGTGTTGAGATATATCGTCTCGCAAGAAAGAGCGAGATCTTGCATCACGGAATTGAATCTATCCGAATACATTACGTTTTTTGCTCCCGATATTTCGGCTGCTTCCTTAGCGTCAATCATCTCGCCGCGCCAGATAACTTTATTTTCGCTATAAGGCTCCACGAAAAGAATCTCACGCATATCTGGATTCGGATGGTCTGGATATACAATAAGGTATGCGCAGTCGCGGTCGATGCCAGTGAGATAGAAGAAGTCCGATTGCTGACGATACGGATAGAATTGATCACCATTACGAGGCATCTCTTCGTTGGCGCAGAAAACCGCCATAGCATTTTTCGAAAGTCGTTCCGAAAAATTCTTCCTGTTTCTTATAAAAAGATTCTTGTCTATATTATTGTCGTTCATATAATATTTATGTTTAAACAGTTGTTTCTGATGTTTATTTTTCGACTTTCAAAAGTAATAAAATAATTACATAAATAAAATAGGCAAAAACAAAAAAAGACTAAAAGTTATTCAAACCTTTAGTCTTTTATCTTTAGTCTTTAGTCAATTAAAGAATCTTGAATCCTAATGTGACTGTGAAGATATTTTGCTTTGTATTGTCGCCTAAATCTACTTCATAACCTCCCACTTCTAATTCATCATCAAATACATCTGTCAAGCCGAGGCTGTAGTTAACATCCAAAGTGAGTTTCCAAATATCTACACCGAGGTTAAGAGCGGCACCCATTGTCATGTTTTCTGTTGCGCTTTCTACTGGAAGCGGAATATCTTCGCCATTCATTGAATATTCAGCTTTGCCCACTGCGAAGTAGAAAACAGGACCAACATTAGCTCTCATTTTGAGAATAGGAATGTCAACGAATTGATAACCAATCAAAACAGGAAGGGCTAAATTACTTTGGTTAATGGTAAATGTTGGATTTGGAACGAGATTGTTTAATCCCCAGTCGTTGCCTAAAGCACTGACTTCAAACATCTTGCCTGATTTATAGTATAATAATTCTGGTTGAAGTACGACGTTCTTGATTGTAAGACGAGCGAAAACACCAAATGCCATATTGCCTTTGAAATCGGATTTGATAACATTTTTGTCTAATGATAATTTTGTAGTTTGATAACCCACTTTAGGTCCGAATGTAATAGGGGAAATTTGCGCATTAGCGATTGTTGCTATGAAAAGCGCAGCGAATAATAAAAATACTTTTTTCATGTCTAATCAGTATTGGTTAATAAATATTAATATCTAAGTTTAAATCCAAGTGTTGTTGTAAATATATTCTGTTTTGCGTTGGCAGTGGTTCCAACCATATCGCCAAAAACGTTTGTCAAACCGAGACTGTAATTTATATCAAAAGTAAATCTCCACACGTCGATACCAAGTCCGGCGGCACCTCCCATATTGGGTTTTCTTGAATTGCTTCCAACAGTGAAATATGCAACAGGTCCGACATTGGCTCTCATTTTGAAATACTTGTAATTGACCAGTTTGTATCCAAACATGACGGGTACAGACAAGTTGTTGATTTTTGTTGATTCTTGGAAAGAATATAATACTTCTGGTTGGATGACAAATTTTCTAAACGAAAAACAAGTAAACATACCGAGATTCATATTATTGCTAATGCTACTTTGGATGTCTTCTTTCTTGAAAGATAATTTAGATGCTTGATAACCAAACTTAGGTCCGACTGTTATATCGACTTGAGCGTTAAGCGTTGTGGTTATAAACAATGCCAACAATAACAACAATATGTTTTTCTTCATCTGATTGTATTTTTCTACAAAAATAATATTTTTTTTCTTAACGTGATTATTTTTTTAAGCATTTTAAAAAAAATCGTAATTTAGTCAATTCAAAAATTTATTGGAAATGAAAAAAATTATTTTGGCATTTGTTTTATTTATTGTAGTGACTATCAATGCGTCAGCTCAATATAAACCATTTCAGTTTGGTTTGAACATCACTCCAAGTATCAACACAACAAAAATTAATTGTGACAACATTGATGAATTGAAGTCTAAAGTTTCGTATAACTGGGGATTTAAAGGTAATTTTTATTTTGTTGAGAATTATGGTTTTTCAACAGGTTTCAATATTTTGAATCTAAGAGGAAACTACGCATACAACAACATGACGAACGATACCATTGTAAATACAATGACTTGCGACATTAGAAATCAATATATTGAGATTCCTATCAGTATGATAATGAGAACAGAGAAGATGGGTAAGGCAAGGGTTATTGGAAATGTTGGTTACGGATTAGGGTTTTGTCTTAACTCGAATCAGGAACTTGTTGATATGGAAGGTGTTGAGATAGAGCCGACTAATGTGTTTAGGACAATGCGTCATTCCTTGATAATAAAATTAGGTGTTGAGTTTAATGTTTATAAATCAAGTTGCTTGACTGCAAATGTCGTTTATAATAATAATTTTACGAACATTTATAAAGATAATCCGTTGGGACATAATATTTCATTAAATAGTTTGGGCCTCGAAATTGGATTTATGTTTTAATAGTTTGGTGTTATGAGAATAACTTTAGCTCAGATAAATTTCGTCATCGGCGATATAGAAGGTAATAAAGAAAAAATTATTGTAGCTGCTCAACAGTCAAAGGGTTCTTCTCTTGTCGTGTTTCCAGAACTGGCATTATGCGGTTTCTTCCCGCACAACCTGTTGTCATACAATGATTTTATGGAACGTTGCGAGAAAGCTGTCGATGAGATTGCTGAAAAATGCGACACGATTCCATTGTTGATAGGTGCTCCGGTGAGAAACACTTCTGGCAAAGGAAAGCCGCTCTTCAACGCAGCTATATTTTTACATCAAGGCAAACGTCAGATTTTCAAGAAAAAAAATATTGGTTTCGACAACGCATTGGAATACAATTATTTCGAACCTTCTGACGAAGATAATATCCTACAACTCGGATGTATGAAAGTTGCCGTCACAATAGGCAGCGATATATATAATGTAGGCGAAGATGAGTTTCTGATGATAAATCGCGTCGATGATTATGAAGAAAGACCGGAGATTATTGTCAATCTTGCAGCTGATCGTTTTGATTATCAACGTGCTGTAAAACGTAGAGAAATCTTGCGCAAGTCTGTTCTTAAACACGAAATACCATTGATTTATGTCAATCATGTTGGCGGAAACGCAAACCTCATCTACGACGGCGGTTCTATGGTTTTCGGATATATGGGCTACGTAATCAAGAGTTTGCCGTTCTTCAAAGAGGATGTCTCTACTTTCGATTGCGAGCTTTTCATCTCTATGAAGAGGGAAGATGAGCAAGTCATTCCTTCTAAAATGGAACTTATCCATGACGCTCTCGTCCTTGGCATTCATGATTTCTTTGCAAAACAAGGTTTTAAGAAAGCCGTGTTAGGATTGTCGGGCGGTTTGGATTCTGCACTTGTAATCGCATTGGCAGCCAAGGCTTTAGGAGCAGAAAATGTAATGGGGATTTTGATGCCTTCTCAATATTCGTCTGACCATTCTGTCAGTGACGCCATAGCTTCAGCAGAGAATCTCGGATGTTCTTATCATATCGTACCTATCAAAAATGCGTTCGATGCTTTTGATGAAACTTTGCAACCGATTTTTAAAGATATGCCTTTCGATGTGACAGAAGAAAATCTCCAAGCGAGAAGCAGAGGTGTCATCGTAATGGCTATTTCAAATAAATTTGGTAATATCTTATTGAATACCAGTAATAAAAGCGAAGCTTCCGTCGGTTACGGAACATTATACGGCGACCTCTGCGGCAGCCTTTCTGTCATCGGCGATTTATATAAAACAGAAGCTTTCGAATTATGTCGTTATATAAACCGTGACAAAGAGATAATTCCTTGGCACACAATCAATAAACCGCCATCAGCAGAGTTACGTCCTGGTCAGCAAGACACCGATAGTCTTCCTGATTATGCGGTCTTGGATGCTATTCTTTATCAATACATTGAATGCAATAAACACGCAAAAGAAATCATAGCTCAAGGTTATGACGAGTCTGTTGTGAATAAGGTAGTTAGAATGGTTTATAGAAATGACTTCAAGCGTTTCCAAATTGCGCCTGTATTGGCAATTTCTCCTAAGCCATTTGCGATGAGAGAGATGCCTATCGTTAAAAAATAATAGGAATGCATCACAAAGGTTATAATGCTGAAGAAGACATGCGTAAGCGTGACGAGCGTTATGTTTTGATGACGCAGATGCCCGTCAAGAAGTTGGTTCTCAAGATGTCAGGGCCAACTGTCATTAGTATGCTCGTAACTTCTTTTTATAACATCATCGATGCTGCTTTCGTTGGACATATAAGCACTGAGGCGACGGCAGCGGTTGGAGTGTCGTTTGCATACATGACATTCATCAACGCTGTAGGTTTTTTTTTCGGACATGGTTCTGGCAATTTCATTTCGCAAGCGTTGGGCGCGAAAAATTATTCTGATGCAGAAAAAATGGCTGCCACAGGTTTCCTAAGTCCTTTCATCTTTGGCACCATCGCTGGAATATTAGGACTTATCTTCATCACACCTTTGTCGAAAGCTATCGGCGCGACACCAGATGTTATAGCGCAATCCAACGATTATCTGTTTTTTATACTGATGGGAACTCCCTTTATGATGTCGGCGTTGACATTAAATAACCAGTTGCGCCTTCAGGGAAATGCGGGATATGCGATGATAGGAATCATATCGGGAGCAGTGCTGAATATTTTGTTAGACGCAGTTTTTATTTATGTGCTAGAGATGGGTGTGACGGGAGCTTCTCTTGCAACACTTATAAGTCAGATTATCAGTTGGATAATTCTTCTCATCGGCACTAGAATGAAAGGTAATGTCCATATAAAATTAAGGAATTTTTCTCCGTCATTAGAACATTATAAACAAATCTTAGACGGAGGTCTTCCTTCTTTGTGTAGGCAGGCATTGGCTTGTATATCAACGATTTGTTTAAACCATTCGGCAGCGATATATGCCACAGCGGGCAATGAGGCTTCGACAATAGCGGCTTTTGCAATAGTGTCGCGTTGCATGATGTTTGCCTTTTCCATTGTGCTTGGAATCGGACAAGGTTTTCAACCGATATGCGGCTTTAATTATGGCGCGAAATTGTACAAACGAGTTAGGGAATCATATACTTTTACCATCAGTATTATGACGATGTTCTTGTTGATGTCGGCGACCGTAGGATTCATATTCGCTCCCGATATTGTAGGTTTCTTTAGAAATGAAGACCCAGAACTTGTCGCGATAGGTAGCAGAGTCCTTAGATGGCAGTGTGTTTCGTTTCCGCTCATAGGATTATCGACAGCTACAAATATGCTTCTGCAAAATCTAAGAAAGACAGTCCCAGCAACATTGTTGTCAATGTGCCGTCAGGGAATATTTTTTATTCCGACATTATATATCGCGCCATTGTTACTTGGTTTGCAAGGTGTTGAAATGACACAAGCAATTGCTGACGTGCTTACGTTTATTCTTGCCATACCTATGTCTGCCAAGATTTTAAAGAATTTATCCGAATGAAATCACACGTCTGTATTTGAGGTTTTTAGGTCTTCAAAAGTCTGTTTTTATCTAATTTTTAAAATCTCATAATTTTAGGAATTATCCTTTTAACCTTAGCCATTTTTTCTTATCTTTGCAAGTCAAAAAGCAAAATAAGTAATTCATCATATTATGTTAAGCGAACAAGAACAAATAAGAAGAAACTCTTTGAACGAGTTATACAAATTGGGTATCAATCCTTATCCACAAGCTGCCTACGAAGTCAATGTCAACACTGCTCAGATTGCTGAGGAATTCGACGACAACGACTTGTCGAGATTCGAGAACGTAAGCATCGGCGGTCGTATCATGAGCCGTCGTATCATGGGCGCAGCTTCTTTCTGCGAGCTTCAAGACGCTCACGGTCGTGTACAGCTTTATATCAAACGCGACGAGATCTGCCCAGACGAAGATAAGACTTTATACAATATAGTCTTCAAACGTCTCCTTGACATCGGCGACTTCATCGGAGTTAAGGGTTTTGTTTTCCGCACACAAGCAGGAGAGGTTTCAATCCATGTTAAAGAGTTGACAGTCTTAAGTAAATCATTGCGTCCGCTTCCAATAGTGAAAGAGAAAGACGGTGTAGTTTATGATGCTTTCACCGACCCAGAACAACGCTACCGCATGCGTTACGTCGACTTGGTCGTCAACGAGAAAGTGAAGAACATCTTCATCGCTCGTACTAAGATTATCAACTCGATGCGTAACTTCTTCAACGAAAACGGCTACCTCGAGGTGGAAACTCCAATATTACAATCAATTCCTGGCGGCGCAACAGCTCGTCCTTTTATCACTCATCACAACGCTCTCGATATCCCTATGTATATGCGTATCGCTAACGAGCTTTACCTCAAACGTCTTATCGTGGGCGGCTTCGACGGCGTGTATGAGTTCTCACGTAACTTCCGCAATGAAGGTATGGACCGTACTCATAACCCTGAGTTCACATGTATGGAAATCTACGTCGCTTATAAAGATTATATCTGGATGATGGACTTCACAGAAAGAATGATTGAACGCGTCGTGACAGAAGTGTTCGGCACCGATACAGTGAAGGTAGGCGACAACGAAATCTGTTTCAAACGTCCTTTCAAACGCATCTCTATGATAGATTCTATCAAAGAAAAGACTGGCATCGACATCACAGGCATGGACGAAGCTCAGCTTCGTGAAGTTTGTAAAAGCTTAAATATCGAAATCGACGACACTATGGGTAAAGGCAAACTCATCGATGAGATCTTCGGCGAGAAATGCGAAGGCACTTACATCCAACCTACATTCATCACCGATTATCCTGTCGAGATGTCGCCATTATGTAAACGTCACCGTGAAAATCCAGACCTCACAGAACGCTTCGAACTCATGGTCAACGGCAAGGAACTCGCAAACGCATATACCGAGTTGAACGACCCTATCGACCAACGCGCTCGTTTCGAAGAACAGATGAAACTCTCTGAACGCGGCGACAATGAAGCTATGTTCATCGACCAGGATTTCTTGCGCGCAATGGAATATGGTATGCCTCCAACCTCAGGAATGGGTATCGGCATCGACAGATTAGTGATGTTGCTTACAGGTCAGCTCGCAATACAAGAAGTCCTCTTCTTCCCAACAATGCGTCCTGAAAAAGTAAAGAAAGTAGCTACAGAACAAGACTTTATGGAAATAGGCGTGCCTGAAGTCTGGGCAGGCGTTTTGGTGAAGGCAGGTTATACTTCCATTGATATGTTGAAAGCAGAGAAACCAGCAGCATTGCGCGAGAAACTCAACGGCTTACGTAAGAAAAACAAAATGGATGTCCCTGCTCTTCAACTCGAAGAAGTAACACAATGGATTGAAAGCAATTCATAATTATAATTCATAATTCATAATTATTACACGATGAAAAAAATCTTTCTCACATTAAACCTGATGGTTATGATGGTCTTCTCACTCTCTGCACAGATAGTCGAGAAGACTTTCTTTTTTGATAAACCTAACTTTGAAGAATATCAAGGTTATGAACAAATCAGCTTCGGTAAATGCGTACAAGGTGCTGAAGAAGGAAATCCTGTATTGCCTTGGCAATCAGTGTCGCTGCTTTTACCTCAAAATACTGAAGCACAGGAAATTGAATATGAATTCTCTGACTTTGTTGAAGTAGAAGGCTCGCATCTTTTGTATCCGTATCAGATGCCGCGTCCTTTGTCGTTTGAGGAAGAATTGCCTTTCGTGAAAAACGAAAAGGTTTACGCATCGAGTGAAGTTTATCCTTCAAAACATTCGTCAGATGTTAAGACTCATTTTTTGAACGGTTATTCCTTCGCCTTCTCAGGATTTACTCCTGTCAGATATCTTCCTGCGACAGGTAAAGTCTCTTATGCACAAACCGTTACAGTACGCGTGAAGTATAAATCTTCGAGAGTTGATAAAAGTCGCTTGTTGAACGATACTCCTGAAGTAAAATCACGCGTTGAGCGTCTGGCGCAGAATCCTGAAGATGTCAGATTCTATTCCGCTGGTAAGGGAAATAGATCGACGGAAGGCTATGAATTACTTGTCATTACATCTGAAGAATGGGTTTCATATTTCGATGAATATAAGTCATTTTACAACTCACAAGGTTTAAGGACAAATGTGGTTTCTCTTGAAGATATTTATGCTTCTTCGGAAGGAAGAGATGAGCAAGAGAAGATTCGTGCATTTATCTCCCAAGAGTATGAAAATAAAGGAATTATGATGGTTCTTCTTGGCGGTGACTCTGGCGTGGTTCCTTATAGAGGCTTGTATTGTTATGTGATGGAAGATTATGAAGATAACCTTCCTGCTGATATGTACTATGTTTGTCTGGACGGAACATGGAATGACGACAATGACGAACGTTGGGGTGAGGTTGGTGAAGACGATTTGTTGCCGGAATTGGCAATCGGTCGTATGCCTTTTAATAATGAAGAACAACTTAATAATATGTTGCACAAGACTTTAGAATATCAAAAAAATCCAGTTTTGGGAGAGTTTAACGATATTGTATTTGGTGCAGAACATCTCGGCGACGGTTATTATGGAAGTAACGATTTGGAACTTCTTATCGGAGAACATGACGAGGATTATTATACAACTGTTGGTATTCCTGAGGATTATGCATTCCATCGTGTTTATGCTGATGGCGAGACTGGGTGGAGCGGTTCTATTTTCAGAAATAAAATCAATGAAGCCGGCGGCGGTTACGTTCATCATGTCGGTCACGCTAACACCGATTATGTGGCAGGATGGTATGTCAGTACAACAAACGATAATTCTTTTGCGCAACTCGACGGCGTAAATCATAATTATAATTTCTTCCATTCACATGGATGTATATGCGGTGACTTTACAAGCACTTGTATATTAGAGAGATTGGTGAATATTTCGACAGGTTTCGTTTCTGTGACAGGTAATTCTCGTTACGGATGGTACATCCCATGGGGAGATGGTCCAGCTCGTCACTTGCACCGTGAATTCGTCGATTCTTATTATAACGACAGACTTCCATACATTGGAACGGCATTTGTCGAAATGAAGATAGCATCTGCTCCTTGCGTCGCTGATATGTGGGGTGAGAATGGTGCTTTACGCTGGAACTTCTATTGTATCAATATTTTAGGTGACGTAGCAGTGCGCCCTTGGCTCGATGAACCTTTCTATCCAGAAGTGTCATACGAACTGGCTCTCAACGCAGGAATAACTTCAACTAATGTTAAAGTAAAAAAAGATAACAATCCTCAAGATAACTTCCGTTGCAGTCTGTTCCATGGCGAAGAATTGCTCGCATTCGGCATGACAAATGAAAACGGAGAAGCAGAACTTCAATTCGCAGAACCTCTCAATGTTGTTGATACAATGCAACTTATAATAACAGGTCCGAATTCGTGGTGTCAGACCTACAATGTCGTTGGATTGAACGACAATTCGTCTTTCATTTATGCAACTGAAGTTGAGCTTGATGATGAGAATGGAAATGAGATTTTTGATTATAACGAAGAAATAAATCTTAATATAGAATTCTATAATCCTGGAACTCAAAATGTTAATAATGCAACAGCAACTCTGATGACAACATCTTCAGACTTGGTGGAAATTGTCGGGCAAGATGCAAATATTGGTTCCTTGAATGCAGATTCAAAGAAGAATATAAGTGACGCATTCACTATTAAGGTTAAAGACAATGTTCCAAATCAGGAATATGCGTTTTTTACAATGACAGTTACCGATGGAACGAATACCTGGAATCAAGACTTGGTTTACAAGATTCAAGCTCCTGAATTTGAGGTCTTTGATGTGTCTTATTCCGATGAGTTGGGAAATAACAATAGTTTCGTTGAAGCTGGAGAAACTATCAAGGTGCATTTCAAAATCAGAAATCACGGTGATGTGAAGAGCGATGTTATCCTTGTGGAAGGAAGCTCGTCAAATCAATATGTTTCATTTGAAAATGATAGTGTTGAACTGGATGGAATCGAAGTGGATCAAGTCGTTGAGTCATATCTCCTTGTTCATGTTGATGAAAATACTGGTGATGGCGAACAGTTCACTATTGATATAAATATGACATCGAGCGGTTATGAGGTTCAGGATGAATTGAGATTTACCGTAGGAACGTTGAAAGAAGATTTTGAAACTGGCGATTTCTCGCATCTTAACTGGCAGTTTGACAATGATTTACCATGGGTCATCACGAAGGAACTTTCACACACAGGCGATTATTGCGTTGAGTCGGGACATATAGACGATGACGAAATTTCTTCGCTCTTAATAGAAATCGAAAATACTTATGACGGCGTGGTGTCGTTCTATTATAAGGTATCTACAGCAAGTACCGATTTCTTTGTCTTTTACATTGACGGTTCTATGCAAGAGAGATGGAGCGGTGAAATAGATTGGCAATACGTCAGTTATGAGGTGCCGGCAGGAGTCCACGTCTTTGAATGGCGTTACGACAAGAGTCCGAATGTCGTTGGCGGACAAGACCGCTGTTGGGTTGACGATATTGTGTTTCCAAGCAATAGCTTGGTTTTAGATGTAGAGTCGTTCACCGAAAAGAAAAACCTTGATATTTATCCTAATCCTGCAAACAGTTACGTAATCGTCGAAGGCGATGATATTAAGGAGGTTGAGATTTTTGATATGATGGGAAGGAAATTCATTTCTACGAATGTTGAAGAAACTTCGTCTGTGATAAGTATCGAAAATCTTACGCCTGGCATTTATGTGATTAGATCCATAGATGTTAATAATAATGTGATGATACAAAAATTTATTAAGAAATAAATGAAAGAGACGTCTTGATGGCGTCTCTCCATAAATCATTAGCGATGTTGTTTTCTCAAATTATTGGTCACGAAGATATTAAAGCAAAGTTGATTCAGAGCGTAAAGGATAACCGTGTTGCTCATGCGCATCTTTTTATTGGTCCTGAAGGTACTGGAAAACTTGCTTTGGCGATAGCATACGCGCAATATATCAATTGTACCAACAGAGGAGATTTCGATAGCTGTGGAGTTTGTCCTTCTTGTAAGAAGTTCAATGCTTTAGCACATCCTGATTTGCATTTCGTCTTTCCTTCGACTACAAATAAAAACGTAAAAAAAGATCCTGAATCGGATTTGTTTTTGGCAGAGTGGCGGCAATATCTTGAACAATGCGAGACCTATGCGGATTTGTCGTCATGGTTTAATGCTCTTGATGTTGAAAACAAACAGGGAATCATCAACGTGCGTGATGCCTCAACGATAATGAGAAAATTGAATCTGAAGGCTTATGAGGCAGATTATAAGGTGGCTATAATATGGATGGCTGAAAAACTGAATATTCAGGCTGCTAATAAACTACTGAAACTTCTTGAAGAACCACCAGAGAAAACGTTGTTTATATTAATATCTGAGAATCAAGAAGAACTGCTGATGACCATACGTTCTCGTACTGTATTGATGAAAATACCAAAACTTAGACTGGAAGATGTGCAATCGGCTCTAATTCAGAAGTTTACTTGCGATGTGAATGCCGCATATAATGCTGCTGTACTTGCCGACGGCAATTGGATTCTTGCCTCTCACTACATTAATCAGCAGGAAGACGAGAAACTTTATTTCACCTGTTTCCAGAAATGGATGCGTTATTGTTTTAAATTCTCTGCTCCTGAACTCATAGATTTCATTGCCAACGATATAAAAAGTCTCGGACGTGAGAAACAAAAAGAATTTCTTGCATACGGACTTAAATTCTTCCATAATGCATTATTGATGAATAATGGATTGAGAGACAGAGTTTTACTTCCTGATGATGAAAAAGCTTTCTTGAATAACTTTGCACCTTTCATCTCGAACAATAATATTGGTTTGATAACGGAACTTTTTGAAGAGAGTATGAACCAGATTGAACGAAATGGCAATGCGTCCTTGATTTTCATGGATAATAGTTTTAAGATTTTCAACTATTTTAAAATGAAGTAATGAAAAAGATAGTTCATATTTCATTAGCAGTTTTAAGTGGACTTTTGATAGCGGCATCATGGCCGACGAGAGGTTTCACTCCGTTGATTTTCATAGCTTTTGTCCCTTTGATTTTTCTTCAAGATTATATCGGAACTGACGATAATAATGTGAAAGGCAACATATTTGGTCTTTCTTTTTTATCGTTTCTTGTGTGGAATAGTCTCACCACATGGTGGGTTTGGAACAGCACTCCAGCCGGAGCAGTTGCTATGTTGTTGCTTAACAGCAGTTTCATGGCTACAACGTTCTGGTTATACAATTTTACGAGAAAAAAAATCTTTGATAACAAAAAAGGTTATTTCCTTTTGATATTATTTTTCTTAGCTTTTGAGAATCTGCATCTTAACTGGCAGTTGAATTGGCCGTGGCTTAATATTGGCAACGTATTTTCGCATAATCATACTTGGGTGCAATGGTACGAGTTTACTGGAATTGCGGGCGGAACAATCTGGGTTCTTCTTTCTAATATATTGATGTATAAGATTATAAAGTTTTTTCTTGTACGTCATAATATTCTTAAAACTCAGCAAAATACAGATAATAAGACTTTGATACTTTCCGTTTCTCTTTTTCTTGCCTTGATATTTGTTCCTATAATCATTAGCAAGATAATATATAATTCATACGAAGAGAATGATGAATCAGTTGAAGTCGTTGTGGTTCAACCAAATATAGATCCATATAATGAAGAATTTACTTTGACGGCTTCAGAGATTCTGGAGCGAAATTTTAATGAAGCGGAACCTTTGATGACTGAAAATACGCTTTTTGTTGTAAGTCCGGAGTCTTCAATTCATGAAAATATATGGTTGGAAAATGTAGAATATTATTATTCTATAAAAAATTTAAGATTGTTTTCTAGAAATCACAACGGCACAGCTTATGTCATAGGGGCGAGCACTTTAGGTATGGTTCCAGAAGGTGAGGAGAATGATTTTGCCGCTCGAAAATTTTATGATGCCGATGAATATTACTATTGTTATAACACGGCATTAATGGTGACAGACACTTCTGATATTCAATGGCATCAGAAATCAAAACTGACGCCTGGAGTGGAAATGATGCCATCGTGGTGGTTCATTCGTCCTTTGAAAAATCTTGCCATCGACTTAGGCGGTACGGTCGGAACTTTGAAGTCGGAGGACGAGGCTGCACTCTTGACCTACAAGGACTATAAGGTGGCACCTTTGATTTGTTATGAGTCGGTATTTGGTGGTTATGTAACTGATTTTATGAGAAAAGGAGCAAATGTAATTTTTGTGATAACAAATGACGGATGGTGGGGAAATACGCCAGGACATCGTCAGCATTTTGAGATGTCGAAGTTGCGTGCCATAGAAAACAGGCGCAGCATTGCACGTTCTGCAAACACAGGAATCTCTGGTTTTATCAATCAGCGCGGTGATGTCGTTGAGCATACAAATTATTGGGAACCAACGGCATTGAGTAATACATTGAGTGTTAATGACAAGATGACTTTCTATTCGAAACATGGCGATTATCTGTATAGAATCGCTTCGTTTTTGGCAGTCATAGTTTTGTGTTACAGTTTTGTTGTATTAATTTTAAGAAAGAGATGATTTTAAGTTTGGCTCCATTTCAGGGCATTACCGATTCGGTATATCGCAATCTTTTCAAGGAATATTTTAGTGGTATCGACAAGTTTTATACGCCTTTTTTTACGGGGATACATAAAGATAACAGCAGAAGTTTGAGGGGCGAGGAAATTGATGTTAAATGCAATGATGTCAATACATTAACACCTCAGATTCTTGGCAACGACGCTGACGAGATAGTACGTTTCGCTAATCAATGTCAGGCGATGGGTTATACGGAGATTAATCTTAATATGGGCTGCCCGTTCCCAAGAGTCGCCAATAAGACAAGAGGTTGTGGACTCATGGCTGAACCAGAAAAAGTAAGGGAGATATTAGATAAAGTATTTAATAATATAGAGATAAAATTTAGTCTTAAATGTCGTCTTGGTTATTATAAAGATACTGAGATAGAAGACCTTATAGATTGTTTTAACGCTTATCCTTTCAGTGAAATCATAATACATCCTCGAATTGGAAAACAGCTTTATACTGGCAATGCAGATGTTGATAGGTTCGCAGAAATTGCTCCTTTAATTAAGCGTCCATTGGTTTATAATGGCGACATTTTTTCTGTCGACGATTTTGATAGAATAAGAGAAAAAATACCGCATGTCTCTATGTTTATGCTGGGTAGAGGCTTGTTAACCAATCCGTTTCTCGCTGATGAGATTAAAGGAGTAACTTTCGATTATGAAGAAAGAAAAAAGAAACTGCATCATTTTATCGTCTCTCTTTATCTTGAAAGACTGCGTCATGCTGGCGGCAGTCCGAAAATAATTGGTTGCATGAAAGAATTGTGGTCCTACTTGATGAATTCTTTTGAAGATTCTCAGAATATATGGCGTAAAATAAAGAAAATAAATAACTTAGATGTCTATGAGGAGACGGTGGAACTTATCTTCAGAGATGAAAAATTGTTAATAAAAAATTAAAGAATTTATATCTTGAAAAAAATACTCGTAATCCGTTTTAGTTCGATAGGTGATATTGTTCTGACTACACCGGTAATTCGTTGCTTGAAAAACCAAATCCAAGATGTTGAGATTCACGTCTTGACGAAAAAGAAATTCAGCGGTCTTTATAAGACAAATCCGTATGTTGATAAGGTGTATGAATATGAAGATTCATTGAAAAAGAATATTACAGAACTTAAAATTGAGAATTATAGTTTTGTGGTTGATTTACAGAAGAATAAAAGAAGTGTAAGAGTGACACAAACTTTGCACTGTCCTCATGCGTCTTTCCCAAAACTTAATTTTAGAAAGTTTTTATTGAAGACATTTAAGATTAATGTAATGCCAGATATTCACATAGTTGATAGGTATTTCAAGGCAGTTGAGAAACTAGGTGTTAGCAATGATTATGAGGGTCTTGACTTTTTTATTTCTGAGAAAAATAATTATCCGATGGATGAACTTCCGCTATGTTTTCAAGAAGGTTATCATGCCTTTGTTATTGGAGGGACATATAAGACCAAGATTTTGCCTGCATCTAAAATTATTGAAGTTCTAAAGAAAATAAAACAACCTGTTGTACTTCTTGGCGGTCCTGATGATGTGGAAAGAGCGGATGAAGTCTTGGCTGCTGTCGATGAAGACTCAGCAGTAAATGTCATAAGTTTTGTTGGTAAGATTAATCTTGAGCAGTCTGCTTCGCTTGTTAAAAATGCGAAATCTGTCTTGACAAATGATACCGGTCTGATGCACATCGCTGCGGCTTTTCATAAAAATATTGTCTCTGTCTGGGGTAATACCGTTCCTGAATTAGGGATGTATCCATATCTGCCAAAGGAATCTGAAAAATGTCATATTATTGAATGTAAAGATGTTAGATGTCGTCCTTGCAGTAAACTGGGATTTAAGGACTGTCCTAAGAAGCATTTCCGATGCATGATGGAAATAGACGCTGATTCAATAGTTGATAAAATGTAAACCATATTTGATATTATGTTAAATAAAATTTATGATTCGTTATTGATGCTTATCTGATTGATAAAGAGCGTAGTATTCTTTATAGACTTGCGAAAAGTAATTTGTTATGGGACAATAGAATCGCAATTGTTTCAACTTTGACGTTCATAAGAAACAATGATTTAGACGATACCTATAATAAAAAACGATGTGATTTGTCTGATGAATGTTGATGATTTTTAGTGTTTTAAAAGGAAAGAGGAACTGTTTTTCAACAATTCCTCTTCTTGGTATCGGATAGGGGATTCGAACCCCTGTTTCGACAGTGAGAGTGTCGTTACCTGACCGACTAGTAGAATCCGACATCTTTCGTTTTTCGAGTTGCAAAGATAAATATTTTTTTTGATTCATAACAATATCTTAATTATTTTTTTGAGAAAAGTGTTTTGCTACTTATCTTTTATTAATTTTGCGAATATGAATTGGTTTAATACTGTCATTGAAAATAATAAGACCAAGGTCTTTGATCCTATACGCAAGATTTATTGTGTTTTAACTCCTGAGGAGGAAGTCCGTCAGAAGATGTTATATTATCTCGTTGAGGTAAAAAAATATCCTGCGGGCTTGATAGCGGTGGAGTACTCCATAAAAGTGAACAATCTTCCGAAACGTTGTGATATCGTTGTCTTTAATAAATCAGGTTTGCCAGAGATGATAGTGGAATGTAAAGCAGAATCGGTGCCGATAACGCAGAAAGTTCTCGATCAGGCAATACGTTATTACTCAGGACTTAAAGTCAGTTATTTGTTACTGACAAACGGAAAGACGATGTTCTGTTATCACATCGACATTGAGAATAATAAGATTGAAGCGATGAAGGGACTTCCCATGATCAATTAAATAAGTAATTTTTATTTAGTAGCCTTTTGCGTTAGGGATTGGAGCGGCATCCTTTTGGAGCGCAGCGGAAAAAGATATAGCGGAAAGCCCGACGGCTTAGCCGGAACGCCCAAGAAAAAACTGAAAACCTGAAAATATTAGAATCTGAGAAATGCAGATTTACATGGATAAGTGTCAGAATTTATCGGATTTTAAATATCATCAAAATCGCTACGATGATATGCAATACCAAAAACAACGGTAGGCAGATGTAGAACTTGGCGTGCTTTGTCTTATGCCTGAAGATGTACATTGAGCATAAACCTCCGAAGGCGCCACCCATAGCAGATAACAATATCAACGTTGATTCGGGAATGCGCTCTTTGCTTCCTCTCTTCGCAAAGAATTTATCGATCGCAAAAATGAGGAAATTTCCTACATTGATTAATGCGAGGTAATAAATGATGATTTTTGTTAGCATATTGATTTATGTAGAGACGCGTCAATGCATGCTGCTATAAAACACATTGACACGTCTGTTTATATTGAGACGCATCGATGTGTTTTATTGAGAGTAACATCGATACGTCTCTACTTTTTAAAACGACAAAATTGTTTCTTTGATGATTTCTATCGCTGCGCGTAATTCTTCTTCAGTGATCACTAAAGGAGGAGCGAAGCGGATGATATGTTGGTGTGTTGGTTTTGCCAAGACGCCATTTTCTTTCATCTTCATACAAACGTCCCATGCTTCTTTGCCGTCTTTTGGCTTGATAATGACAGCGTTGAGCAAACCTTTGCCGCGTACCAATTCAATCATCGGGCTGTCTATCTTTCTCATTTCTTCACGGAAGATATTGCCGAGATATTCAGCTTTTTCCATGAGGTTTTCGTCTTTTATGACTTGAAGAGCTGCCATACTTACCTTAGCAGCGATTGGGTTGCCACCGAATGTTGAGCCGTGTTCGCCCGGTTTGATGTTCATCATGATATAGTCGTCAGCCAATACAGCAGATACAGGAACAACGCCGCCACTCAATGCCTTACCTAATATTAATATGTCAGGACGTACGTTTTCGTGGTCGCAGGCTAACATCTTACCTGTACGTGCGATACCGCTTTGTACTTCATCGGCCATGAACAAGACATTGTATTTCTTACAGATGTCGTAGCATTTCTTAAGATAACCTTCATCTGGGACATAAACACCAGCTTCACCTTGAATAGGTTCTAACAAGAAACCAGCGATTTTGTGACCATGTTCTGCCAATACAGCTTCCAAAGCATCTGGATCATTGTAAGGAATACGGATGAAACCAGGAGTGAGAGGACCGTAGTTTGCGTATGAATCAGGGTCGTTCGACATGGTGATGATTGTGATGGTACGACCGTGGAAGTTACCTTCGCAGCAAACTATTGTGACTTCGTCGTTAGGAATGCCTTTGCACACTGTTCCCCAGCGGCGTGCCAATTTAAGAGCTGTCTCGTCAGCTTCGGCGCCTGTGTTCATAGGAAGGACCTTGTCGTAACCGAAATATTCTGTAATATATTTTTCCCAAACACCAAGACTGTCGTTATAGAAAGCACGTGAACTTAATGTCAAATTTTGTGCTTGGTCGCATAACGCTTTTATGATTGCAGGATGACAATGTCCTTGATTTACTGCTGAATAAGCTGATAAAAAGTCGTAATATTCTTTGCCTTCAACGTCCCAAACTTTGGCACCTTTTCCTTTTGCCAAAACTACAGGAAGTGGGTGGTAGTTGTGTGCGCCATACTTTGCTTCCAACTCCATAGCTAATTGTGAGGTCATTTTTTCTGACATAATGATATTAATTTTAAATGTTTGTACTTAGTTAAATTTAATTTTTACTTTTCAGATTCTCAGATTTTCAGATTCTCAGGTTCTGAAAAAAGTTCTCACAAAGATATTATTTTTTTTGAGAAAAAACAAGAATTTTGAGTTATCTTTGTCGCAAAAGAAATTATTATGATTAAATCGATGACAGGCTATGGTAAAGCCGAACAAATATATCTTACAAAAAAAATAGTTGTAGAGATTAAAACATTGAATTCTAAACAGTTAGATTTATCTGTGAAACTTCCGCAAGAAATCAGACCTCAAGAACTGGAATATAGAAATATTATCTCGACAACTTTGCAAAGAGGAAAAATCGATGTGTCGATATCTATTACAGACGCTAATGAAGAACAAAATACACATATCGAAAAACAGGTCATCGCTTCTTATCTTAAACAAATTAAAGAAATATCAGAAGAGTATAATATCCCGCAATCTGCTGATTTAGCGATGCTTCTCTTTAAAATGCCAGGTATTTTCGTTACTCCAGAACAGCAATATGACGAGTCGTTCCTTGAAAAAGTTAAGGAAACTTTACATTTTGCTATTAATATGACTGACGATTTTCGTAAGAAAGAAGGCGAGGTGCTGAAAAAAGATTTGATGAAAAGAAAAGAGCTTATCATGCAATATCTTGGTGAAGTGACTCCTTTTGAAGACAATCGACATGAGAATATTAAGAATAAGTTGATAAAAAATCTGACAGAACTGACGACTTCTGGTCAATATGACGAAAATCGTTTTGAACAGGAACTGATTTTTTATCTGGAAAAACTCGACATAACAGAAGAAAAAGTTCGTCTTGAGAAACATTGTTCCTATTTTGATGAGACAATAAATGAAGAAGGCGCGGGAAAGAAACTCGGTTTCATAGCTCAGGAAATGGGTCGCGAGATAAATACTCTGGGTTCTAAAGCTAATGATGCTGATATTCAACGTCTTGTTGTTAAGATGAAAGATGAACTCGAAAAGATTAAAGAACAACTCTTTAACATACTATAATATGAATAGAACTAAAATCGGTTTGTTCTTCGGCTCGTTCAATCCTGTCCATAACGGACATCTGATGCTGGCGAATTATATCGTAGAATATACCGATTTGGATTCGATATGGTTTGTCGTCAGTCCTCAAAATCCTCATAAAGACAAAAAATCCTTGCTGCGAGACTATCATCGCCGCGATATGCTGGAGATGGCGGTCAAAGACGACAGCCGTTTTGAGGTTTGCGACATCGAGTTTTATATGCCAAAACCTTCCTATACTATTGATACTCTCGTCCGTCTGTCGGAACGCTACCCGAATACCGACTTCTATCTGATTTGCGGAATGGATAATATAGCGGGTTTCAAGAAATGGAAAAATTACCAGGTGATACTCGATAATTATCATATTCTTGTTTATCCGCGGAAAAACTATGACGGCGGCGAACTCCTGAACCATAAGTCGGTGAGTGTCATCGACGCTCCAATAATAGAGATTTCTTCAACTTTCATACGTAAGGCTGTCGCCGAAAATAAAGACGTGAGATACTATATGCCTCATGAAGCATATAAGTATATGATTGACATGAATTTCTATAAAGATTAGTCTCCTTAAAACTTTATTGTCATTTTGTTGTTTTTCTATTAAAACACGACAATATGAAAACAACAGACAGTACAATATCGCATTCAACATTGGAAACTCTCATGTTTCTTAGCGATGAACCTGACAATAGTCTTTTTGATATAATAGCTGAAGCGATAATTTCGTACGGCGAAAATGCACTGCCTTTTTTAAGAAAAAAAATCGAGCTGACAGAAGATTCTTTTTGCCACGAACGTCTCGAATCTCTTGTATGTATTATAGAACGTCGTGATGTCGAGGAAAAACTGCGTGTCTGGCGCGAAAAACGTGAATATGACTTGATGGAACCTTATTTTGTCTTATCGAAATATAGATTTCCTAATGCAGACTGGGCATGCACGGGATTTCAAATGATGATGTTAATAGAGCAGGCTGAACGCGAAATTAAAAAGTCTCTGACTCCTTTAGAACAAGTTAAGATATTGAATCACATAATATATGACGTGAATAAATTTCGCGGCGACACCGTTGCGATAAATAATCCTAATTATTATTATGTGAATAATTTGTTTGAAAAACACATCGGAAATCCGCTCTCGTTGGGAATGTTGTATTGTATTGTCGCTGAGCGTATTGGCATTCCTATCTATGGAATCGACTTGCCAAATCATTTCATACTCGCTTTTTGCAAAGAAACGGAAAGATTTCCTCAACTGGAAGATGTATTGTTCTACATAAATCCATATAATAAAGGTGTCGTTCTGACAAGAAAAGATATTCGTAACTATTTGAATGAGATAAATGTATGTTCAAAATTGAAATATTTTGAACCTACGAGAAATAGTTTAATAGTGAAAAAATTATTCAATACTTTGATAGAGACTTACTCGATGAGCGGAAAAAATAATGAAGCTAACGAGATGAGAGAGTTGATGAATTATTGAAGAGATGTTCCGCTAAAAAAAGAAACTCAGAATCTATGTTCGGTTCTGAGTTTCTTTGCTTTGTGATTTTAAATTAGTCCATCAAACCATCAAGGCAGTCTGCTATATTTTTCTCGATGCGTTTTAAAACATCGTCAGAATTGTCTGCTTTTTCGAATTTCTTGCCTGTGACTTTTTCGTAAAGTTCGATGTAACGTTCTGAAATGCTGTTTACTATTTCAGGAGTCATTTCTGGAACTTGTTGTCCTTCTTGACCTTGGAATCCGTTTGCCATAAGCCATTCGCGTACGAATTCTTTTGATAGTTGTTTTACAGGAAGACCTTTTTCGAAGCATTCTTCATATTGGTCGGCGATGAAATAGCGTGATGAGTCTGGAGTGTGGATTTCGTCCATGAGGTAGATTTGGTCGCCGATTTTGCCGAATTCGTATTTTGTATCGACTAAGATAAGTCCGTGTTTAGCCGCTATTTCGCTTCCGCGTTGGAATAATTTATAAGTGATTTCTTCAATTTGTTTGTAGTCTTCTTCGCTGATGAGACCTTGGCGGATGATTTCTTCGCGTGAGATGTCTTCATCGTGACCTTCGTCAGCTTTTGTAGTAGGTGTGATGATTGGTTTCTCGAAACGTTGGTGTTCTTTCATTCCGTCAGGAATTGGCACACCGCAAATTTCGCGTTTGCCGCTTTTATATGTGCGCCAGGAACTTCCAGTGAGATAGCCGCGTATAATCATTTCTACAGGGAATGGCTTGCAGAGTTTGCCTACTGTAACCATCGGGTCTGGTGTTGCTATCTTCCAGTTTGGAACGATGTCGCTTGTCTCATCTAAAAACAATGCTGCTATTTGGTTCAAAACTTGTCCTTTATAAGGAATGCCTTCTGGAAGGATGACATCGAAGGCTGAGATGCGATCTGATGCAACCATCACAAGATATTTGTTGTCAATGAAATATACGTCGCGGACTTTGCCGTGATATACTTTTGTCTGACCTTTGAAGTTAAAATCTGTTTTTGTTATAGCGTTCATATTCTACGTATTTATGTTGCAAAAATAATATTTTTTCTGACTTATGAGTTATAATTGTCGGATTCTGTCGCTGCTGTTCTCAAATTTTTCTCGTCTGTCGATTCCTCATGCGTGTAATGTTTTTTGTATGCGTTTACGATGTCGGTTACGAGTTTGTGGCGTACCACGTCTTTTTCTGTCAGGAAGATAAAGTCGATTCCCTTAACATCTTTTAACACTTCTATTGCCTGAGGCAAACCGGAAGGCTGGTTCTTGGGCAAGTCGATTTGCGTTATGTCGCCGGTGATGACGAATTTTGCGGAGCGTCCCATTCTGGTTAAGAACATCTTCAATTGCGATTGCGTCGCGTTCTGCGCTTCATCGAGTATCACAAAAGCGTGGTCGAGAGTACGTCCTCGCATGAATGCTAAAGGCGCGATTTCAATAACACCTTCTTCCATAAAAGCTTGCAGCTTTGCTTGCGGCAGCATATCGCGCAAAGCGTCATAAAGAGGCTGCAAGTAAGGATCGAGTTTTTCCTTGAGGTCGCCTGGAAGAAAACCAAGATTCTCGCCGGCTTCAACGGCAGGACGTGTCAAGATAATACGGCGAACTTCCTTGTTTTTCAAGGCTCGGACGGCTAATGCGACAGCAGTGTATGTCTTTCCTGTTCCAGCAGGACCAATGGCAAAAATCATGTCTTTCTCTTCCGATGACTTAACCATCAATTTCTGATTGGCAGTCATAGCTTTGATTTGTAAACCGTTACGTCCATAAACTAAAACCTCGCTGTCGTTAAGATTCTTTATATAATCGGTTTCTCCAGCGCATAACATTATGTCTTCTATGACTTTGGAACTGATGTTTCCGTAACGTTCCAGATGGAGAATCAACATGTTGAGACGGCTGATGAAATATTCCACTTCCTCGTCTTTGCCGATAATCTTGATGAAATCGCCGCGAGCAATAATCTTTATCTTAGGAAATAATGATTTTATCATGGTAAGATGCTGATCATTAGCACCATACAAATCACTTGGATTGACGTTTTCTACTTGAACAATTTGTTCTGCCATTATTTTTACGCTTGTTTTGAAAATATTTACAAAGATAAGTGTAATCGTAATAAGAATTGTAAAAATGTTGATAAAAATTTTTTAGAATGTATTTTTTTACTTCCCTTAAAAATGTATATTTGCAATGACCTTTTCTAAATTTTTTTTAACATAAACTAATTTTTTATAATAATGGCTATCATAACGTTAACGAGCGATTGGGGTGATTCTGACTACTATGTTCCTGCTGTGAAAGGTGCATTGTATTCGCGTATTCCTGATGCTAATATCGTAGATATCACTCATAAAATCGCTTCTTTCGATGTTAGATCTGCCGCTTTTATTGTTAAAAACTGTTACAAAAACTTTCCAGAAGGCACAATTCACATCTTGGCTGTCGATACCGAAGAGTCAATCGATAATCCTCATATCGTGCTGAAAGTTAATGGTCATTATTTTGTTGGAACAGACAATTCAATCTTTTCTATGATTATCGGCGACGATCCTTACGAGGCTGTCATTATAGAAGTAGTGCAAGATACTGACTTCTTTACCTTTAGCACTCGCGATAGATTCGTTAAGGTCGTTGATATGATTTATAAAGGCTCGCAATTGTCAGATATTGGCGTGCCTTATAGAATTAAGGATATAAGCGTTTTCCAACCGTCATACGATGCCAATGCAATTCATGGAATGGTCTATTATATTGATGCTTATGAGAATATAATTACCAACATAAGCAAAACTCTTTTCGAAAGTATCCGCGCCGGACGTAAGTTCTCCATAAAGATATGCAGCGGTTTTCATACTATAAAAGAGATTCATAGAGGTTATAACGATGTTCAAAACGATGAGATTGTCGCATTGTTCGGAACGCATGGATTGTTGGAAATTGCCATAAATCATTCAAATGCGTCTTCTCTGCTGGGCATGGATTATAAATCTGCCGTCGATATTTATTTCGAAGACGAAAAAGAACAAAAAGAATTCTCGATGTTCTAATAAAAAAAGGTGACTTCAGAAATCACCTTTTTCATTACCTATGAGTTTATTTATTTAACAATCTTTTCGGTAGTTGTTTTCCCATTTCCATGCGGAAAATGTCATCTCGTCTAAAGTACGTTCTGCTTTCCATCCCAACTCGTTGTTAGAGAATGTAGGATCAGCCCATACTTTTTCAATGTCGCCGGCTCTTCTGCCGACAATTTCATAATTTAATTTAACACCCGACATTTTCTCGAAAGAACGAATGACTTCCAAAACAGAATATCCGGTTCCTGTTCCAAGGTTGAAAATTTCAAAATGTTTCTTCATATTCTCATTAATCATTCTTTCCACCGCGATGACGTGAGCTTTCGCTAAGTCCATGATGTGTATGTAATCGCGGATTGGTGTTCCGTCTGGTGTGTCATAATCGTCGCCATAGACTTTAAGGCATTCTCTTATTCCGTAGCCTGTTTGTGTTATATAAGGCATGAGATTGTTCGGTACGCCGAGAGGCAGCTCTCCGATGAGTGCGCTGTCGTGTGCTCCTACTGGGTTGAAATATCTGAGAGCGATGGCATTCAATCCTTTATATGCTTCTATCGATTCGCTGATGATTTCTTCCGCAATTTGTTTGGTGTTGCCGTAAGGACTTTCCGCTTTCTTGATAGGAGCTTTTTCTGAGACAGGAAGATGTTCTGCGTCAGGCTGTCCATAGACCGTGCATGAAGATGAAAACACGAGGTTCGGAATGTTGTATCTATTCATGCATTCGAGGATGTTCATCAGGGAGTCGAGGTTGTTTCTGTAATATTTTATAGGTTGCTCAACTGACTCGCCGACAGCCTTGTGTGCCGCGAAGTGAATGATTCCTTTTATGTCGTTATGACGTGAGAAAAAATCATTGGTGAGTTTCTGGTCGGCAAGGTCGAACGACTCAAACTCGGGACGAATGCCACAAATCTTTTCAATGGCATCCAAGGTCTCGATACGTGAGTTGAATAATGCATCGACAATAATAACCTCGAAACCTTTGTTTTGCAATTCTATAACTGTGTGAGAACCAATATAACCTGTTCCGCCTGTGACTAATATCTTCATTTTTTAAGTATTATGTTAATCGATAAAATCCAGAATAGTTTTTGTTACGTAATTCAACTGTTCGTCGGTGAATTCTGTATGTATTGGAAGTGCGATGACGTTTTCGCATAGATATTCACTGATAGGGAAGTCGCCTTTCTTGTAGCGCGGATCCTGATATGCCTTTTGTTCATGCAAAGGAACTGGATAATAGATGGCGCATGCAATTCCATTCGATTGCAGATGTTTCATAAGTGCATCTCTGTCAACACCATTGAGGACCATCACATATTGATGATAGACGTGGGTCGTGAAACTGGATTTCTTTGGTGTGATGATTTTGTCTGTCGTAGAAAAAGCCTTGTCGTAATATGCAGCTGCATATTGACGAGCTTTGATGTAGTCGTCTAAATGTTTGAGTTTTATATCCAGAACTGCTGCTTGAATAGAGTCGAGTCTTGAATTAACTCCCACGTAGTCATGGTAATAACGTACTTTCATTCCGTGGTTTACGACAACACGGATTTGTTCTGCTAATTGGTCGTCGTTTGTAAACAAGGCTCCGCCATCACCGAAGCATCCGAGGTTCTTTGAAGGGAAGAACGAGGTGCATCCTATTGTACCTATGGTTCCGGATTTTTTTACGCTGCCGTCGCTGAATGTGTAGTCAGCACCAATTGCCTGAGCATTGTCTTCAACGACATACAAATTATGGCGGCGAGCGATGTCCATTATCGCTTCCATATTGGCGCATTGCCCAAAGATATGAACTGGAACTATTGCTTTTGTCTTAGGTGTTATTGCTCGTTCTATCGCTTTAGGGTCAATGTTATACGAATCTTTCTCGATGTCAACTAGAACAGGTTTTAGACGTAGAAGAGCGATGACTTCTGCCGTAGCGATGAAAGTGAAAGTAGTAGTGATGACTTCGTCGCCAGGTTCCAAATTAAGAGCCATCATCGCAACCTGAAGAGCGTCAGTGCCGTTAGCACAAGGAATGACGTGTTTTACGTTAAGGTATCTCTGAAGATTCTCTTGGAATTTCTTTACGTAAGGTCCGTTTATGAATGCTGCTGTCGAAAGAATCTCCTGAATGGCAGAATCTACTTCTGGTTTTATTTTATTATATTGACCTACAAGGTCAACCATTGGAATATTTTGCATAAGAAATGTTTTTGCAAAGATAATAAAAAACGCAGAATACCAAGGTATGATTTCGCGAAATAATATAATCAATTCTGCAAAAGAAACTGACCGCTAACCGTCGCTAATCTTCCGCTAAGTTTTTTCTTGGTTCTATTACAAACAACCAAACCTCCATTCGCGTCCGATTCGCGCAGATTCGCGGACAAAAAATGGTGAGATTCGCGGATAAATAATCCTTGGAAAACAAAATGAAAACTTTTTTTTAAAAACTCTTGCGTATTTCAAAAAAAAGTCGTTATTTTGCACCTCAATTTTTAGGCGAATATAATAACTATAAAATATTAAGAATCATGTCAAAAGTTTGTCAAATCACAGGTAAAAAAGTTATTACCGGTAATAGCGTTTCTCACTCAAACAGAAAGACAAAGAGAACTTTCAAACCAAATTTGCAAATAAAACGTTTCTTCGTTCCTGAATGGAATGAATGGATTGTTTTGAAAGTCTCAGCAGCCGGGTTACGCACAATCAACAAAAAAGGTATTTTGCAAGCTTTAAATGACGCTTCAATGGAAGGTCACTTAAATCGTTGGTAAGAAAACCTTAATATTATAAAAAAAGTCGTCTTTTTTGACGACTTTTTTTTTGAAATCTCAGATTTTACTTTCTATCAAAAATACAATATTTTGATATAATCGTAGTTATTACTACCACAAACAGTTACCTGATGAAGTTAAGATACACATTATTATTATTGATGATGATTCCTGCTCTCCTTTGGGGTCAGAAGAATGACGATGCCTTGATCTACGGCAAAGTCATGGACGATAATAACAATGTGATTGAACTTGTCAATATTGCCGTGATGGGAACATCTCAAGGAACCTCTTCCAACGCACGTGGTCAATATGAACTCAAACTGCCTGCCAATGTCGATTTGGAAGTGGTGTTTTCTTTTATCGGGTATCAACAGGAAACTGTTAAGTTAAAACTTAAAGAAGGCGAGAAACGTAAGATAGATGTCGTTATGAATTCAACGACGACGATGCTTCCCGAGACAGTAGTCTCCGACCGTGAGATAAATTCTGCTACAATAACCCGCATCGATGCCCGGAAGATAACTTTCGTCCCAAGCAGTGGCGGCGGTGGAGTAGAGGACCTCGTCAAGACTTTGCCAGGCGTGTCGTCAACAAACGAACTGAGCTCGCAATATAATGTGCGTGGCGGCAACTTTGACGAAAACCTTATATATATTAATGGTATAGAAGTCTATAAACCATTTCTCGTCGGCTCGGGACAACAAGAGGGAATGAGCGTCATAAACCCGCAACTTGTCTCTAATATCGACTTCTCTTCAGGCGGATTCTCCGCAGAATATGGCGACAAACTCTCGTCGGCTCTCGACATCACATATAAAAAACCTTCCCTTACGGCAGGCTCGTTCACACTTAGTCTGCTCGGCACTGAAGCTCACGTGGAAGGTTCTACATTACATCATCGTCTTTCTTATCTCGTCGGCGCAAGGTATAAAAACAACAAGTACATCCTCGGTAATATGGAGACAAAAGGCGTTTATCAGCCTAACTTCACCGATGTACAGGGCGTTTTGTCGTACAATATCTCTCCAAAACTTGAAGTCTCTGCCTTCGGATATTATTCGAGAAATAGTTATACGATGATTCCGCTTTCGCGGGAAACAGATTTCGGCAATATACAAGAGTCGTATCGTCTAAAAGTTTATTTCGACGGTAGGGAAGCAAGTAATTACGATGTCGGTCTCGGCGCAATGACTCTTAACTATAGTCCTAATAAGGATATGAATCTCAAACTTATAGCATCGACTTATTCTGCTGTCGAGGCAGAAAACTACGATATTCAAGGACAATATTATATCGGTCAGTTGGAGACAAATCCTGGCAGCGATCAAAGCGGCGATGTCATCTCCAATCAAGGTGTCGGAACGTTTATAGAACATGCCAGAAACGACTTCTACTCGCAGGTATTCAACATTGACCATAAAGGCGTCTATAAAAACGACTTGATGACATTGAAATGGGGAGCACGTTATCAACATCAGCATTTTGACGACATTGTCAACGAATGGGAGATGATCGACTCGGCTGGATTTAGTCTTCCGCATCCTACCGACTCCATCGGAAGTCCGAACCCGCCGCATCCGCTCTTTAACATACAATATCTTTCTAAAGGACATAATGTCTTGAACGTGAATAATGTTGACGGTTTCCTCCATAGCGAGTGGGATTTTAATACAAAAAATGCTGACGTACTGACATTGGCATTAGGGCTTCGCGCTAACTATTGGGGTTATAATAATAAGGTGTATGTGAGCCCGCGTGCAGGTTTCGCATACAAACCAGCTTGGAACGAAAATATGCTCTTCCGTCTGTCGGGCGGCGTTTATGTCCAGCCTCCTTTCTATCGCGAACTGCGTATGTTTGACGGCAACCTTATAACCCCAGAAAACGCAACCGTTCAGAAATCATATCAGGCAGTCTTGACTCACGAATATAACTTCATGGCGTGGGACAGACCTTTCGTCCTTACTTCCGAATTGTATTATAAGTATCTGAAAGACATTGTCCCTTATGAAGTTGATAACATCAGGATAAGATATTACGCCGACCAGAAAGCTACTGGTTACGCAGCAGGACTTGATGTGCGAATAAATGGTGAATTCGTGAAAGGAATCGACAGCTGGGCTAGCTTGTCGTTGATGAAAACAGTAGAAAATATTGAATATTATATCTCTCCGACAGGTTCTATATTGTCGCAGACCGACGTCAACAACGGAGCGGAATACGTACGCGATACTTTAATCCGAGGAATACCGCGCCCTTCAGACCAAAGACTCAATCTGTCGGTATTCTTCCAAGACTATGTGCCTTATATTCCGTCGTTTAAGGTTAACCTGAAACTTGTTTTCGGAACGGGAATGCCTTTCGGAACGCCGCATAGCGAACGCTACAAACAGACAATGAGAATGTCGGCTTACAGAAGAGTCGATATTGGATTCAGCAAGCAGCTAATTGGCGAAACATCGAGTTTCAAAAAAGGAAATCCGCTTAGTCACGTGAAAAACTGTTGGCTGAGCTTGGAGATATTCAACCTCCTTGGAATATACAACGTCAGCTCATATATGTGGATTACCGACGTTTACAACGTACAATACGCTGTCCCGAATTATCTCACTCCGCGACAGATAAATTTGAAACTGCTTGTTGAAATGTAGAACTAAATTTGTGATTAGGAGGAACCGCTAAAAGCCAAAAAACAATATCCAAAAGTCAAAAAAAATCATTTCTTCATCACGAAGTTTGTCAGACGGCAGCTGGAGACCAGCTCATCATTTTCGTTTTTTATGTCGATGTTCCAGACGTGAGTCTGCCGTCCCTTATGTATTATGTTTGCTATACCATAGACGTATGTCCCAACTTTGGCAGCCTTGACGTGATTCGCGCTGAACTGCATACCTCTTATAATATAGTCCTCTATTCCGAGATAATAGGCAGAACCAACGCCGCCAATGCTTTCCGCCATCGCCATGCTTGCTCCGCCATGAAGCATGCCGTATGGCTGCGACAACTCGAGCTTCACAAACATACGCGCCAACACATAACCTTCCTTAACCTCAAGATATTCTATGCCAAGAGACTCCATCATGGTGCCCTCGTTTATTTTCTTTATTTCATCTATCGATAACATAAACTTAAATAATATTGTTTAGACAAAATTAAGACATTTGCAAACACCAGTCAAGAGAAAAAACGGACAATAGACAAGCTTGCCCCAAAAAAAATAGTTAATTTTTTTTAACAATTGTAATATAAAATTGTGTAAATTTGCGAGCTTAAACTATATAGACTATAGAACTGACTAAACGTAATTTACAAGATTTAATATAAAGTAGTATAAACGAGATGATTAGAAGAAAAATAAAAAATAACTTAAATTAAACGCTTATGAAGAAAAAATTTATTCTTTTAGCAATGATGCTCCTAACCCTATTGGGGGGGGTGAAATTTAATGTGCTTAATGCACAAGAACAGTATCGTGTTAAGTTTCCTACACTCGGAGACTATTATCTGACAATCTTCAACAACACCTCACATCCATCTGGTACTGTTGGTGGTGTTGGCGTTGATGTCTACCAAGAAAGCAATGCTCAAAAATTTACAATAGAAACAGGCGCAAATGGTGGCGTGTATCTGAAGTCTGCTGATGGTTATTATATTTATTGCAATGGCGGAAGCGGTGGATGGAATGTTGATGCTATAAGCAGTTCTGACAAGTCTGAATTATATGGATTTGACATGACTGGAGGTTCGTTTAAAATATATGATGATAATGGCTATATCAAAGTACAAGAGGTAAATAGCGTTTATTATATTTTCCATGATGCGCCTTCTAGCTTGGCAGCTTCATGGCAACTTGAAGAAGTTACGACTAGCGGTGGAGATTCTGGAGACGGTGATGTTTGTACTTTAGAGTTGTCTTTGAAAGATGGATACGGTGATGGTTGGTCTGGATGTAAAATAGTCGTGGCAAATGGTGATACAAGTAATGAGTTTTCGGTAACACAAGGTGGTACAACTCCTTATACTTTTACTTGCGATGTCGTATCTGGCACTAGCGTTACATTATCGTTCGTATGCGGATCTAGTGGAGCCTATTCATATCCAACTGAATGTACATGGACTATCAAATATCAAGACGGTGATGATATATGGTCTGGAACAGGTTCTGTAGCCGGTAGTTCTCATACTTTTACTGCAAGTTGTGAAGCCGCTGTAATGCCGGAAATCCCTACGGGTCTTGTAGCTACAGCAGAATCACACAAGGTGATTTCTTTGCAATGGGATGCAGCTGAAAATGCCAAAAAATATAATGTATATCAAGAAGGCGAACTTATCGCATCAGAAATTACAGAAACATCTTACGTGATAGAGTCTGGTATACAAGCTCAAACAGAATATTGTTTCACTGTCACAGCAATTAATGGTGCATTCGAAACAGAACATTCTGATGAGATTTGCGTAACAACACCAGAACACGTTATATTGCCAGGACCTCAAGAACAAGAAATAGGTGAAGGCTCAACAACAGGTAATTCATATTTGCCTGCATACACATATTACGGACATAACTATTCACAACAAATCTATACACAAGAAGAGATAGATTTCGTACCTGGTGTAGTTACAAAAATTGCTTTTAAACATAAGAGCGGTAGTGCTACACGTAACTTCAAAGTTTATCTCGCTAATACTACTAAAAATGAATTTTCAGGTGGCTATGACTGGGTTAGCTTAACAGAAGAAGATCTTTATTTTGAAGGACAAGTTACATATCCTGGTGCAGATCAATGGCTCGTAATTAATTTGACAGAGCCTTTCCAGTATGAGGGTAATAATATTTTGGTAGCTGTTGATGACGACTTGACATCAGGTTATCCTAGCACACAGTTCTATGCATATACTACTACTTCTCGCTCAATGAGTGTATATTCTGATGGTACTAATTATAGTATATCAAATACAGGCACTGGTACAGTTAGAGGATATAACAATCAAGTTATATTCACTATTGAGGTACCTGCTCCTTCCGTCGAAGTTAATTACACTTCTCTTGATTTCGGTGATGTCAGAACTGGCGGAGTCTTCTGGACTGAAAAAGAAACTCCTTCTTTCAATGTTAATGTAACAGCAAATAACACTACTATAAAAAACATTACAGGTAATGACGATTTCTTTAGGTTCTCTGACGTTAGCGGTGCTGTTGATCAAACTGAATTCAACTTCACAGTGTCATATAACAAAGAAGCTGAAGCTGGCGAAAAATCTGGTAACATAGTCGTAACCTATATGAACGGCGAGGAAGAAGCTACAGTTGAAATCCCTATGACAGCAACAGCTTACGTTCCTGCTCAAGGCGACGTGGTTGAAAATCCTAAGGCTATCGCTTTCACAGAAGGTGCTTATACCGACAACGTAACAGGAGTATATGATGATTATATCCTCCCAGGTGAAGAAAATGACGGTAACAATGGCGACGCTGTCTATACATTCACTTTGACAGAAGAATCTCTCATAAGCGCAAATGTTGATGGCACAAACGGCTTAGTTGCAATTTACAAAGCTGCCGACTTGGAAGACAATGGTCCTTCTTCAGAAAACAGCTTCGCTGGTAATGAGAATAATGTTCCTGAAGTTTCTATGGCTCCAACAACATTCTTCTATGATTTTGAAGATGGAAGCTTGGAGGATTTCATTATTAGAGAATATGATGCTAATAACAATCACTGGCAAATTATAAAAGATAATTCTACTAATGCTACAAATACATTAATATCGTACTCTTACAATAATAATCCATATGTTGGTACAGCTGATAACTATATCTATACAAAAGAACTATACAGAATCACTGCGAATTCAAAATTGACAATGGATGCAAAGTGTAATGGATATTATAATGGATGGGACGAAGTAATGGTGAAAGTATCAAAGAATGGTGAAGAATTCACACTGATTGAAACCGTTAATCCAGAAGCACAGAGTTGGGTTAATAATATTACTGTCGATTTAGGTGCTATATTTGCAAGTAAAAGTATAGAATACGGAGATTATCACATTGCATTACATCATAAGAAAAATGATATATATAGTATTCAGGTTGACAATTTAAAACTCACCGACGGTTCTAAATCAAGAAGCCTTGCACAAACACGTAGTACATCTCCTCAGATAGAAAACGTTTATCCTGCCGGAGAATATGTTTTGGTGGCTGCTGCTGAAGGCGATTTCACTTTTAACATCACAACAGGCGATATCCCTGCTCCTGAAGCAACAGTTTACTTCTCTCCAGAAAATAACGCAACAGAAGTGACTGACGCTACATTGGTATTCCAACTCGGCAAATATACAGACGAATATCAAGTGTTGGTAGGTACTTCTGCTGACGCATTGGAAACTGTTGTTGACTGGACTTCAGAACTCGCTACTACCTACACATTGGCAGACGCTACAAACAATACCAAATACTATTGGCAAGTCAATACAAGAAATGCCAAAGACGTTGAGACTACAGGTGAAGTATGGAGTTTTGTAACACCATTAGATGTTCCTCAAAATGTTACAGCTACTGCAACAGAACTTTACCAAGACAATAACACAACAACAATTTCTTGGACAGAAATAGAAGGCTTGACATATAATGTTTATGTTGACGGTGTTAAACAAAATGAAGAGGCTGTCACAGCAACAGAATACGTATTGTCGGATCTCGCATGGAGTCCAGAAGGTCATTCTGTTACAGTAACAGCAAACCACGGTGAACTTGGCGAGTCTCCAATGAGCGAAGCTGTTGTCGTCAAGGTAGCTGGTACTTTCACAATCACAGTTAACGCTGTTGAAGATGCAACAGTAGCTCTCTCATACAGCGAAGGTGCAACAGACGAGTTCGGAAATCAACTTGAGGATGTTTATACAAATGTTACAACAGATATCAATGGTAAGGCTGTCTTTGAAAACGTTAAATTGCTCGGAGATTGGTCAACACATTATTATGAAATCAATGTTACAAAAGGATTATATAACGAAGAGGTATACGTAATCAACAATGTTACTATCGCACATGATGAAAACTATGAGGTCGATGTTGAAATGACATTGATAACTCTAAACTTTAATGTTTCATCAGAAACTATTCACGTAGGTGAAAGCGTTACACTTACATGGGATGCCATAGAAGCAGAAAACGTTACATATAACGTTTATGTAAACGGAGCAAAGCACAATGCAGAAGCTATCACAGCAGCAGAATATGTTATTTCAGACCTTGCTTACAATATGAATCCTGGCAATGCCGTTGCAGTAACTGCTGTTCACAGTTTAGGCGAAACGCCACAAGATCCTATTTATGTTAAAGTAGCTGGTACTTTCACTCTTATAGTTAATGTTACAGACGGAACAAATCCAATCGAAGGCGCTGAAGTAACAGTTAAAGGTGACGACTGGACATACGATGAATTTGGTAATCTTATCACCGCATACGAACCGGTGACAACAAATGCAGACGGAGTTGCTGTTATCGAAAACGTAAAATTGCTCCGATCAAGCATGAATGGTTATTCTTGCTATTATATTACTGCATCTTACGGAATATATAACGATGGAACAGCAAGTATCACTAACTATAGTTCTATCGCTAACGGCGGAAGTGTAACAAGAGATATTGCATTGACATTAGTAACTCCTGCAAACGTAGCAACAGCAGAAGATTATTATATGGTAGGTGAAGATATAGAATTGACATGGGAAGCTCCAGAACTTGAAGATGAAAGCGCATTGCTCGGATACAATGTCTATAAGATAGCAAACTATGGTGAAGATATAACAAAATTGAATGAAGAACCGTGGACAGAGACATCTTATACAATCACAGGACTTGAATATGGTTCATACAGTTTTGGCGTATCGGCAGTTTATGATGAAGGAGAGTCTTCGTATCCAACAACATATGTTAAGGTAACCGGTTATTCTGAGATTACAGGTTTTGTAAAGGATGATAACGAAGAACCAATTAAGGGCGTTTCTATCACTGTTGAAGGTTATAATGAGTTCGATGAAGAAGTGACTTATACTGCAACATCAGATGCAAGCGGTGTGTTCTCGATTGAAAATGTTATGTTATCGTCATACGAAGGCTACACATTAACAGCAACAAAGTTCGATTATCAAGAAAAAACTGTCACAGGTATTGAAGTAGTTTATGATAGTCCTACTCAGTGTAATGTAACAATGCAAACACTTCCTGGCGGCGATTTCGTTGTTACAGCTTCAGAAGTAGGTGAAAACGTTGAAGTAACATGGGATGTACCAACAGGTGGCGTTGCGTATAATGTTTATAGAAGATTCGATGGTGATGTTACACCACTTACAACTGAAGAGATAACAACACAATCATTCACCGACGAAACATGGTCAACATTACCAGACGGCGAATACGAATACGGTGTCTCAGCAAAAATCGCACAAGGATTGAATATAACTGAAGACTTTGAAGACGGAATACCAAGTACATGGGCTGTGTATAATGCAAGAAATAATGCAACATCAACTTACAACTGGACTACAGCAAATAATCATGATGGTATAAGTTCTTACGAAGGTACGTATGCAGCGTATGCTAAGAGTAGTACATACGGAAATGATAATCTGGATTATTACTATTTGGTAACAGATTTAATCGACTTAACAGGTGTAGTAAATCCTAAACTTACATTCCAATATCATACCCCTGGTTACAATAGTGGTAATACGTACTGTAATACATTGAAAGTTAAAATTTTGACAGAAGAAGATGGACAGAACTCAGCATCACCTACAGTATCTCATAATTGGACTAATGGAAAAACTAATACTAATTATTGGACTCAAGGATTGGTTGATTTATCTGGCTACGTGGGTCAAAAGATTTATATCGCATTTGAGAACTATCCATATTATGGAGATTGTTCCTCAATAGATTATGTTCAAATCACATCAGATGCAACAACATACACAACAGGTGTTAGCTGGGCAAATCCTATCATCAAAGGTGGTATAGTCTATACTGGTACAGGTTCATGGAATGATAACGCTAATTGGAGTGAAGTCCCTACAGCTACCGACAATGTTACTATCAAAGGAGATGTTACAGTAACAGGTGAAGTAAACATCAATGCTATCACAATTGCAGAGGAGGCAAAATTAACTATAGCTTCAACAGGTGTTCTTAACGTAACTGAAGGTATCAATAACAAAAATGCTCAGGCATTGGTAATTGAAGACGGTGCTCAGTTGTTCCAAAACAACAATAATGTCGCGGCTACATTCAATATGGGTATCACAACTCCACAACAATGGAGCAATGCTAACCAAGATGGATGGCAGTTTATCGCTTCTCCATTTACAAATGCAACAATAGCATCATTCTTACCTTCAGAAGGAGATTACGATTTATATAAATATGATGGCACACAAGAAGACTTGGAATGGGTAAACCATAAGTACCATGGAAATTCTGGAGGTTCATTCAACTACAATTTTGAAAATGGACTAATTCCAAGCGAAATAATACAAATAGATAATGATGGTGACGGTAAGAAATGGGGTGTTGTAGGTGATTACAATAACAATTACAATTATCCTCAAAATATTGTAGGAAGTGTTGCTTGTTTGTATAGTGAAAGTTATTATGCAACAGCAAACACTGACAACTATTTGGTATTACCAAAATCATTCGTAGTTGAAGGTTCGGTATTATCATTCCAAATAACCAATTATTTCTCATATTACAGTTACGGTTATTCAGAACAATACCAAGTTTTGGTCTCTGAAACAACACCAGAGATTGCCGAATTTGAACCAATTACAGATGTTTTGACAACAGCAACTTCAACCAACTCATCAGGTGTTTTCGTGTGGGAAGACAAAGAATTTGATTTGAGCGCATATAACGGCAAAGAAATCTATATTGCAATACGCCACATCAACAACAATGATTCAGGTAAGTCGGCATTAGTTTTAGATAATATCAAGTTAGTCAGAGGAGAATTTGATGAGTTTGAGTTAGAATTTGAACAAGGACGAGCTTATTTGGCATCATACGAATTAGAAAATGTAGCAACCTTCACCGGAACTATTAATCATGCGACATCGTTCAATTTCAATAACCTTACATACAACGCAGAAAAACCTCTTGCTAACTTCCACCTCCTCGGCAACCCATTCACATTCGATATGGATGTGACAGCAGCAACATATAATAACTTGGTTGAGGGTGTCGCAATCGTTACATCTGAAGGCGGATACGATTACTCACAAACAACTATCCCAGTTGGTGACGGTTTCTTCGTACAGGCAATAGGTGAAAATCCTTCATTGTCATACGGCGGTCGTGGCGCAAGAAGTGTGAAATCTAACAACTCACTCAACATCACAGCTACCGGTAATGCAGGTGAAGACAATGTAGTTATCAACTTGGCTGGTAAGTCGGAAGGCTTCAACAAACTCCAAAACTTCAACGACGCTATCGCTACAGTCTATGTTGCAGAAGGTGGTAAGAACTATGGTATCTACAACTGCGAATCAGACGTTCAGGAAATTCAACTTAACTTCAATGCTAACAAGATGGGCAACTACACAATCAGCATCGAGCCTAACGGCAAGTTCCAAACCGTAACATTGGTAGACCGCTTCACTGGCATCGAAACAAATATGTTGGTTGAAGACTACCACTTCACAGCAATGAGCAGCGATGACAACAACCGTTTTATCGTTAAGTTAGTCAACGGACAACAGTCAACAGACAACAGTCATTTTGCATATCAATCTGGCGAAGATCTTATCGTTGAAGTTGAAGGCGCAGTTCAAATCATCGACATGTTGGGTAGAGTTGTCTATTCTAACGACGTTGAAAGTACAAACAACAGAATCAATGTCGCTAACTTAGAAAATGCAACATACATCGTAAGAGTTATTAACGAGGAAGGTGTTAAAGTTCAGAAAGTAGTTATATATTAATGTGTAAGGGTTATGAGTCTATGTGGCTCATAACCCTTAATCTAAAACATAAAATGATAGATAAATCGTAAAATATAACTAATAGATTTATAATCTTCTCGAAGTTTTGTAAACATTTTTCAAAAAAATAAAAAAAAATAAAAAAAAGGTATAGTTGTAAAGAAAAAATGCTTAAATTTGCAGACCTTTAGAAAAGAAAGTTTGAAGTATGAAAAAGATATTAACATTTTTAGCAGCGTTGTTTATCGTAATCGGCGTAAATGCGCAGTCCGATGAAGTAGACCGTTTAGTGCCTGTAATGACACAAACTCCTTCTATGAATGATGGTTTCTTCGCAAGTAATTATTCGGAGTACAGAGAAGTAGATCTTTTTGGAACTCTTCCAGCTTTGCCTTCAACGCATGGTTTGGATTTCGACCAGTCAGCTCCAGTTGGTTCTGGCTTGTTATTGCTTGCAGGCATGGGAATAGCCTACGGAATAAGGAAAAAGACAAGAAAACAATAAGTTTAAATCTTATATAAGAGGAGGCGTTATAGACATGACGCCTCTGCTTGTTTTTTTTAAGTTGCCTCCTTTTTCGATTGTAATAGATTCTCAGGATGAATCTGATAAACAATAACAGACATTTTTTGACTTAATTTTAGATAATATTTAAGCGTTTAATTTATGAAAAAGACTTTTATTTTTTTAATGATGTGCCTGCTGGGTGGAATTAACTCGGTGATGGCGCAAGAAACAGTAACGATTGGTGATGGACAAAAAGATTCACAATATGTACCTTTTAACGCCAATGCCGACGGTAGTATCTCCCAAACGTACTATCTTAAAAGTGAAATTGGAGAGGCAAACAAAGGAAAAACTATCACAGCAATCTCTTATAAGCAGAAGTCTGGCAAATCTCCTTTTTCCCATGAGATAGAAATTTACATGGTAAACACAGAAAGCACTAACGCAGGAGGTGTTACAATGGCAAAATTAAACTCTTCTGATTTAGTGTATAGTGGTGAGGTCGAATTTAGAATTGATGAATGGGTATCCATAACATTAGATACTCCTTTTAGTTATACTGGAGATAATATTTTAGTTTGCGTTAATGATAAGTATATCGAATCTTATGCGTCTCCTGCGCCTAAATTCTATTGTTACTCGACGGATGCATATAAAACATTGTATAAGTCAAATACATCTTATACTACATACGATCCAACAACTTCGGCTATTACGGCATCGAATTCTGTATACACTCCATGTGTTCAATTCACATTTTCTGGTCCTTCAACACCTACACCTCCAACAGTAACTTTAAATACTCCTGAAAACGGTGCAACAGGCATATTCAACCCAAGTTTGAGCTTCACTCTTGGCAATGCAAAACAATATCAAATTCAAAAGGCTGAAGGTACAGGAGCATTTGTAATTGTTCAAGATTGGACAGAAGGCAATGGCAACATTTCTTACCAAACAAACCTTTTGAAATCAAATACTACTTATTCTTGGAAAGTAGTTGCTAAAAACGATGACGGCGAAACAACAAGCGAAGTCTACACATTTACAACAAAAGAATTTGCTGCTCCAGGTGAATTAACGAACGTAAGTCCAGAAAACAATGCTCAAGACTTAATTAATCCTAAATTAGAATGGACATTCGGTGAAAACACAGAACAACAACAACTTCTCATTGATGGTGTTGTGAAAGTGGATTGGACAAACATCGGTACAAAAATATCAGATTCATACCAAACAAGTGGTTTGACAGCTGGTAGCCACACATGGCAGGTTAATACCAGAAACGGTGAAGGCACAACAACAGGTACAGAATATTCATTCACAGTTGCAAGTCTCCCAGACAATGTAACACCTATTTTTCCAGCCAACGGCGCTACAAACGTAAGCAGCAAAACTATTAAATGGCAATTTGCAGATAACACAACAGAATATAGATTCTTGTACGGTGAAGCAGAAGATCAGCTTGCATACTGCGGACATGGTACACAATACGAATGGTTGGAAGTAACAACTAATGAAGTGGAACTTGAAGCACCTTATTTCGAATCAGGTAAAACATATTATTGGGCTGTCGATGTTCAAAATTCTATTGGTAAAAGAACAGTTTATCAAGGAGGAGATCCAGTTTCAATATTCTCTTTCACAACAGCATCTGTGTTGAACACAACTTATAAATCACCTGAAAACGGGGCAACAAACATTGCAAATCCAATATTGTCATGGAACTATAACGGTACTCCAGATTATTACCAAGTCTTAATGGGAACAGCAGAAAATGAATTGGTAGCAAAGACAGAATGGTTAGCAGCAGAAGGCACAGGCGGCACATTCCAAACAGAAAACTTAAACAACGCTACTCAATATTACTGGCAAGTGAATATTAAAAATGGCGAGACAGTTATGGAAGGCGAAATATGGTCATTCGTTACAACATTGCCAGCACCAACAAACGTAGCAGCTAATCCCGTTCAGATAGTTCCTACATTGAGCATGACATACGGTTCAACAACCATCAGCTGGGATGATATGGGATCTGCAGGATATAACGTATATCTCGGTACAACAAAATTAAATGCGGAATTAATCACAGCGACATCATACGAGATTGCAGCCAACACAATGAAACTTTCATACAATATGAATCCTGGCTACGACATCTATGTTCAAGCTGTTTATGCAATTGGTGAATCAAATATGTCGGAAGCTGTCAATGTTAAGGTAACTGGCTTCGGTTATTTTGAATCAACAATCTACAGCAATGACTGGTATACTCGTCTTGCAGGCGCTACAGTAACATTGACATGTACATCAGACGAATTTGGCAATGAATATGATGGAAATGGAAGTGTATATACATTCACAACAAACTCAAACGGAGAAGTATTCGAGACAATAGAAATGCCAAATGGCGAAACAGTTACAAATACATCATTGAAATTATACAACGGAACATACTCTGTTTTAGTTGAAAAGGAATATTACAATTCACTTGAAGGAAATATTACTATATCAAACAAACAGACAACAGAATTCGATAAAATATTAAATCCAGATAACACATACATATTTACAGTTACACCATACAAGGCAACATTCGAATCAATAGATGTTTATATTGATGCATCTGTAGGACATTATCATGTATACCTTAAAGAAGGTGAAACAATCGAAGATTTAGGAATGCAATATTTTGTTGAAGACAATAGCGTAGCTTATTTCAAATATGCAGGTTGGGCTAACTTAGTAAATGGCGATTATCAATTTGGTGTTGCCAAGGTTGAAGACTGCATCAACTGGTCAGATATAGTAACAAGAGACTACAATATCTTCGAGACAGACGGTAACTTGTCGGACGCAAACAACTGGAGAGATGGTCTTCCAGGAGACGGTGAAGATATATATATCAACGCAAATGCTGTTGTTGAAGCAGGAGAGAATTTAGCATTTGGTGATGTAACAATAAACGATTCATTAACAATAAACGGTTCGTTGACAGCTGTTAACGTAATAAATTCAGATATCAATAAGTTAGTTATGAATGAAGGCGCACAGCTTTATCAAGGCAACACTAAATTGTCTGGTCAATTTATCATGACTATCAGCAATCCAACAGATTGGAGTGAAAGCGACATTACGAAGGTTGACGGATGGCAATTCATAGCATCTCCATTTACAAATTCATCTATCAGCAACTTCACTAACCATTCTGGTGAATACGACTTGTATAAGTTTGATGGTGGAGCTGATATGGAATGGATAAACCACAAACAGGGCGACTCTGGTGAAGATGAGGAAGATGATGGCTATGACAATATCATTCATGGCAAACAAGGCGGAACAGAATCTTTCGAAACAGAATTCGTGAATGGTTACGGCTATTTAGCTTCTTACGAAAAAGTTGATGAAAATCAAACTAAAGCTACTTTCTCTGGTACTTTCAACAGCGCTCAATCTCATTCATGGAACTTGTCATACAACGCTGAAAAACCTCTCGCTAACTTCCATCTTCTCGGTAACCCATTTACTTTCGATATGGAATGGAATAAGGTAGCTCAAACCAATATGGTTGAAGGTTATGCAGTATTAAATGGCAACGGTAGTGGTTATCAATATATGACAGAAGGAACTATCAAAGTTGGTGACGCTTTCTTTGTAAAAACAACAGCAGATGATGCTACATTGTCATATAATCATTATGTAAAAACTACTAGAAACGAGGAAGCAAATTCTCTTAACATCATTGCTACAAGTGCGGAAGGCAGAGATAACTTAATTATTAGTTTGAGCAGTGAAAAGGCAGGTTTCAACAAACTCCAGAACTTCGACGATGCTATCGCTACAGTTTATGTGCACGGTGAAGGTGTTAACTACGGTATCTATAACTGCAACGATGACGTTCAAGAAGTTGAGGTTAACTTCAATGCTAACAAGATGGGTAGCTACACAATCAGCATCGAACCTAACGGCAAGTTCCAAACCGTAACATTGGTTGACCGCTTCACAGGCATTGAAACAAATATGCTTCTCGAGGACTACCACTTCACAGCGATGAGCAGTGAAAACAACAATCGTTTCATCGTTAAGATGAAAGTTAACGGACAACAAACAACAGACAACAGTCATTTTGCATACGTATCTGGTGAAGAACTCATCATTGAAGCAGAAGGCGCAGTAGAAATCATCGACATGATGGGTAGAGTTGTCTATTCTAACGATGTTGAAAACACAAACAACAGAATCAATGTTGCAAATTTAGAAAATGCAGCATACATCGTAAGAGTTATTAACGAAGAAGGTATAAAAACACAAAAGGTAGTCATTTATTAATGAAATATTTTATGGCTGGATGACTAGTCCTGGTCCTTTTAAGACGCGTCAGTTACATTGATTTAGGATGTAACTGACACGTCTTTAGTTATTAGGTGCAGTGTTCACTTTTTCAGTGTATATATTTATATACGTTATGGATTTTCTTTTTTAATTAAATATTATCATGAAAAAAATTTTACTTTTAGTGATTTCATGCGTTTTGTTTAACATTTCTTTTGCTCAGAATGTTATGGAGAAAGAATTACAGGATGCTATGAATCAGAAGGGCGACGAGATGATTGATGTCAGCATCATGTTCAAATCGCAAATCGATGCTGCTAAGCTCAAAGCAAAGGCAGGAAGAAGCAACGACAAATCAATTAAGAGAGATATTGTCGTAAGCGAACTCAAAGACTTCTCATCAAGAACACAGTCTGACGTGATGTCTATTCTTGAAGCAGAAGAATCAAACGGCAGTGTTGCTGACATCAATGCTTTATGGATTGTCAACGCTATCAGTTGTAAGGCTAGCCGCGATGTCATCTATAAATTAGCATCGCATCCTGATGTAGCGGTGATAAGTTACAACAGAGAAGTACAACTATTAGACAATAGCAAAGCCAGAGAGATGGATGAAGCTGCTGACGACAGAGGCAGTGCTGCTCCACACGTGATTCAAGTCAATGCCGATGATGTATGGAACCAAGGATATACAGGCAAGAACGTAATCGTTGCCGTATTAGACTCAGGAACAAATATCAATCACTACGACCTTAAAGACCATTTATGGGTAGGTTATGCCGACACTGACGATGACGGTGAGGAAGATGACATTATCCATGGATGGAACTATATAAGCAACAATTCCGATATCACTGATGATTTTGGACACGGCACACATTGTGCAGGTATCGTCTGCGGCGACGGAACGGTTGGTATCACTGTAGGTGTGGCTCCTGATGCGACTCTGATGACACTTAAAATCGTCAACAGAGCAGGTGGCGGTTCTGTGGATCAGATGTTAAGCGGCGTGCAGTTTGCAGTAGAAAACGGAGCTGACGTCATAAGCATGTCGTTAGGATTCAAGAACAACCAGATTACAGATGCACAGAAAAAAGAAATACGTGATGCTTTCGTCAACGTGTTGGAATCTGGAGTTGTTGTATGCGCTGCAGCAGGTAACGACGGCACTACAATAGGTGTTCCTAATAACGTTGACTATCCAGCAACTTGTCCAGCACCATGGCTTCACCCTGATCAAAAAGCTATCAATGATGGTGGTGTCTCCAGTGTTATCTGCGTAGGTAACGTGAATAGTTATAACAATCACGTTTCATCTTCATCTGAAGGTCCTGTCACATGGCAAGGCGTCGAAGGTTATAACGATTATCCATACAATGGCACAACGACCTTTGGACTTATCCGTCCTGACATCTGCGCACCAGGTGAATTGGTTTATTCTCTCAAACATGACCAAGTTGATAAATATAAATACATGTCAGGTACTTCACAGGCAACACCTGGCGTTGCTGGCGTTATAGCTCTTATGTTAGAGAAAAATTCAAGTTTGACTCCTGCACAGATGTGTGAAATTATTGAGACAACAGCATCAAACAAACCAGCTGTTAAAAACAATCAAGTAGGTTCTGGTGTCGTTGATGCATTGAGTGCGGTTAACGAAGTTGAGGCATACGATGCAAAACCTTATCTTAAGATTACCCATCAGTCGCCTACATCAATGGCAAGCGGCAATGGTAAGGTTTTAAATATCTATATAACAAACCAAGGTAAAGGTGTGTGTGAAAACGCAAGCGCAACATTAATATCAAACGACCAATATGTAGCTATATTAACAGACGAAGTATCTTTAGGTACTATAGATGTAAACGCTTCAAAAGAAGTTAATTTCACCTTGAATGTCTCAGACGATACTCCTAACGGACACACAGCATCTTTTACATTGACATCTACAAATGGAACATTGACATGGAGCGAGAACTTTACAATAAAAATTGATTCTTACGCAAGAATAGTTTATCAATCAAGCCAAGGTTCTATTGATGCTGGCACAGGTGTTCAGTTAAACGTTAATATGATTAACAAGGGAACAATAGCCACAACAGAAAATACTGACGTTAACTTATCTACAAATTCTTCATTTGTAACGATAAGTGACAACACAGCAACTTTAGGTGCTATGAATGTTAACGAAGAAAAAACAGCCATTTTCACTATTGACATAGATGAGAGTATCCCAGACCAGGCTATCATAAACTTCGATTTGTATTCAACTCCTAACAATTATTCGGTGGCAAGAAACATCACTTATGAATTCGAATCAGAGTTAGATCAATACGGTTCTCCTACAGATGGTTTCAACGGATGGACAACTTTCGACAATAGTCCTGACGGCAGAAACCATCCATGGTGGCATTCGCAAAACGCTGAGACTCATAAAGTCGCAGACATCGGTAGTTGCCATTCTGGTAGTGGACAACTTATGAGTGAAACATATTGTGTGGCTTCAATGCAAGCCTATTCAATGCCTGTCGATAACTTCTTGGTATCTCCAAAAATTAAAGCTACTGCAAATAGTAAAATCAAATTCTTTGCACGTGCTCATTATAATTTCCCTGGAGAACGTTTCCAAGTGACAGTCTCTGAAGCAAGCAACAATATAGCTTCAGATTTCACCACCTTAAGCTCTTATGAGATTAATGGCACTGATTATTCCGAATGGAAAGAATATGAAGTCGATTTAAGCAGTTATGAAGGTAAAGAAATTTATGTAGCTATCAGACATTCTTTCACTAGCGAACAATGGTCATCTGTTGATAATGGTTTTGACACTTATATTTTACACATTGATGATGTTACTTTATACGATGTGATAGACATTTCGGATAACTTTAAAAATGACAACTATAGTTATTTTAGCATTATTGTTAATTCGGAACCATTGCCAGCTCCAGAAAACTTTACAGCTAACGCTAATGGCACTTCCGCTATAAACTTAGCCTGGAATACAGTAACAAATGCCCAACGCTATAATATCTATCGTGATGGAAACTGGTTGACAAGCGTAGCATCAACAGCAACTTCATACACAGATAACAATCTGACACATAATACACAATACTGTTACGAAATAGCATCAGTTTATTCAGGAATTGAATATGAACATTCAAAATCAGTTTGCGCTACAACAGTTCAGAAAGATTATAGTGCAGCAGTAGAGTGCTCTCCTCAAACAATAGATGTAGATGGTACTACAGCATTACCTTTGGTATTGACAATTACAAACGATGGTAAATATGAATTCAAGTCACGATCATCATACACCTTGACATGCGAAGAAGACGAATATGTTTCTATCACAAATAATAACGATAATCTTGCAGCTTTGGCAGCTGGTGCTTATGCTGAAAAGACAATAAATATCAGTGTTAATGAGAATATTCTTGATAATTCTGTTATTCATTTCAACTTGAACATAACTTCTATAGCTCCTGCAACAGATCCTGATTATTTCACATTCGACGTGCCATTTGAAGTCGCCGTTGAGAACCCGTTGAGAGCTCCTAAGAATATTGTCGCCAAGGAGCAGTATGCTAATTCTATTCCATTGTTGTGGGATGCAGCACCAAAAGCTACAAGCTACGATATTTACCGCGACGGCGTTAAGATTGCTAATACAAGTCAGACAATGTATGTTGACAATGGTTTGGAAAAAGAAACCACATATTGCTATACATTGAAGAGTTTGACAGAAAATCTGGAGTCTGAATTTTCTGAAGAGGTATGCGCCACAACGCTCGCTGAGGATGCAGGTATTGTCGTTCAGTCATTCAATTTGATAGAAGACAGCGAGTACTCAACATTGACAGTTACATTTGTCAATAAGACTGATGCAGCTACAGTTGCTGCAACAACAGCTACTTTGACATCTTCAGATCCATACGTCATCAATATCGTTGATAATTCCGCTGTATTAGGCGTTATTGGCGTAGGTGAAACTGCTACAGCAGAATTCTCTATGAAATTAGATGCTTCTATCCCTGAAAATCACGATATGGATTTTAATATCACTGTTGAAACAGAAGGCGTAGATTATGATGAAATCCAATACACCTTTGATTCAGACTTACAAGGCTGGACTACATATACCCAGAACTTTTATGGATATAATTGGGAATATAATACAGATAAAGATTGTATAATAAGTTACTCATATAGAGATGGTTACGGTAATATAAATCCATATAACTTTATATGTTCTCCTACTAAGATTAGAATGTCTGACAAGTCACATATTATTTGGGATGTAGCCTCTTCGTATTCAGGTGATAATACGTATTATAAAGAACATTACGAAGTTTATATCACAAATGTAGATCCTACAGGTACAACAGGATGGGAAAACTTGGAAAATCCAATTCATAATGAAACATTGACAGAAGAACATAAGAATTATAATTTTATTACAACAACTGCAGATGCTTCATCAGCAGCAGATACAGAAGTTTGGGTTGTATTCCTTCATAATGATTGTGAGGGACAAGAAGCAATCCTTGTAGATAATATCAAGATAACAAACGTCTTGATGCAAACTCAGGTACAATATTACAATTCTATCAGTGTCACTCCATCTGTACCGGAGCCTGTAGAACTTACTGCAACAGCAAATGGCATAGATAAAGTTAATTTGTCGTGGAATGTTGTAGCAAGAGCCGAGAGTTATAATATCTACCGTAATAATGAATTTATTGCAAACACAACAGAAACATCATACACAGATAATAACTTAACACATAACACCACATACTATTATAAAGTGCTTGCCGAAAGCAATGATGTTGAATACAGTCATTCTGAATTAGTATCTGTCACAACAGAGCAGAAAGATTACAGTGTAATAGTCGAGGCTTCACCTCAAACCGTTGATGTGTTAGGATTGACAACAGTATCGCTTGATATTACAATCTTCAACGACGGTGCAAACGAGATAGATTCAGAATACACATTAACTTACGATAATGATTATGTTATAATCTCAGATAATACAGATTATATAGAATCGTTGCAGTATGGAGAAGAACTTACAGAAACTATTGAAATCAAGATCAAGAAGAATGTTCCAGACAATTATGTTTTGGATTTCAGCTTGAATTTGCTTTCGATGGAAATTCCTTTTGAAATTGAGGTCAGCAATCCTTCAAGAGTTCCTGAAAACTTGATAGCTAATGGCTCCACCGATGCTTATTCACTTACTTTGTCATGGGATGAAGTTGAAGGTGCATCAAGCTATAACATCTATCGTAATGAAGAATTTATAGCCAGCACAACCACAACAACATATACTGACAAGGTTTTGAACGCAGGAACAAATTATTGTTACAAAGTGACAAGTGTGATTGGAACTGTAGAGTCAGACTTCTCTGATGAGGCTTGCGCTACAACTTCCACAATAGATGGTAAAGTTTTTGTACAGTCATACGAAATTACAGAAGTTGGCAACACTGTAACATTGACAGCAACACTTGTTAATAACACCGATGAAGCAACACCAGAAGGAACAACAGCAACATTATCATGCAACGACCAATATGTTACTGTTATCGACAATGCAACAGCAGAAGTAGGTTCTATTGCTGTAGGTGGAACAAAAACTGTAGAATATACATTCGAATTGGCAGATAACACCCCATCTAACCATAACTTGGATTTTAATGTGATTGTTGAATCAGTTGCAGTAACATCAGATTTAACATACAATTTTGATGATAGTGATGAAGGCTGGTACTGCTTAGACTGGAACAATGATAATGGTAATTGGGAACATCAAAACGCCAGTTTTAGAAGTTATTCCTTCTACAATGGTAAAGCAGTAACACCTGATAACTTGTTGATATCACCTCAGAGTGTAGGTGTTACATCAGGATCAAAGTTAATATTTGAAGTATCTTCTATTGATACTTATTACTACGAAGAGCATTATGGCATTTATATAACAGAAACATATCCTGATGGTGGATGGCCTTATCTTATGGCAAACAGCATAACTAGTATACATGAAGAAACGTTAGATAAAGCTGATGTTCAAACAAAAGAAGTTGATTTGTCATCTTATGCCGGAAAAAATATTTGGATTATATTCCGTCACTGGAATTGTAGTAAACAATATGCAATTGTTATAGACAATGTAGAAATAACAAATGTATCATCATCTGGTAGTGGTGTCGGTTTTGCTTATACATCATCATTAACTGTCACAGTAAATTCATTAACCAACATGTTTACCGGCACAGGTTTATGGGCAACAGCAGCTAACTGGAGCAAGGGCTCTGTTCCTGAAGCAACAGACGATGTCATCGTCAAAGGTAATGTGACAATTGGTAGTGGTAACGTAACCGTAAATTCATTGGTGGTGTATAACGAAGCTTCGTTAACTATCAACAATGGAGCAGGACTTACAGTCAACAATTCATTAGTGAACTCTGGTGCAGAATCTCTCATCCTCAACGACGGTGCTCAACTTGTACAACATAACGACAAGGTTAGAGCTACATTCAATATGAGTATCGTCAATCCTTCAGATTGGGAAAGTACAATGAACAAAGACGGATGGCAGTTTGTCGCATCACCATTTGAAGACGCTGCTATAACTCAATTTGTCGGCACTGACACACATTATGATTTGTATAAATATAATGGTAGTGAAGATGATGAATGGCGTAACTATAAGAGCACTTCGCAAGAATTTACATCAGGAATATTTGACCAAGGTGAGGGTCACTTATTGTCTCACAAAAATATGTCTGTTGTCGCTCTCAGCGGTACTCTCAATAATTTATATAGTTACACATGGAGTGGATTGTCATACGATAATAATAAAGATCTCGCAAACTTCCATCTCCTCGGCAATCCATTCACATTCGATATGGATTTGGAAAAAGCTACATTCAATAATATGGTTGAAGGAGTGGCGGTTGTGAAAGCTGACGGCGGTTATGACTATAGCGAGACCGTAATTCCTGTCGGTGATGGTTTCTTTGTAAAGACCGCATCATCAGGCGCATCATTGTCGTATAATGCAACAAAAGGTGAAGAAAATAGAGATAGGGAGGTACAAAGTGTAAACCTCATCGTTTCGGGTAATGCTGGTAAAGATAATGTTGTTATTAATTTATCAGGCGAGTCAGAAGGTTTCGACAAGTTGGAAAACTTCAACGAAGCAATTGCCAATATTTTTGTTGTTAAGAATGACAAACGTTATGGTATCGCCTACTTCGATAGTAATGTTACTGTGGTTAACGTAGCGTTTGAAGTTAGTGAGATGGGTAATTATTCAATTTCTGCTTTGCCTAATGGAGAATTTGATGAGATTACTTTAATAGACCGTTTCACAGGTATCGAGACCAACTTATTGATGGAAGTCTATAACTTCACCGCTACAAACAACGACAGTTATGATCGTTTCATTGTTAAATTAAAAGTCAACGGACAACAGTCAACAGACAACGGTCAGTTTGTATATCAATCAGGTGAAGACCTCATCCTCGGCATCGAAGGAAAGGTTCAAATCATTGATATGATGGGTAGAACTGTCTATTCAAATGATGTCACAAGCACAAACAATAGAATCAACGTAAGTAACTTTAACGATGCTGCATATATTGTTAGAGTTATTAACGAAGAAGGTGTTAATGTACAAAAAGTAGTAATTTATTAATAATAACTGGTTGTGAGTCAAGAACACTCTTGACTCACAACATAATCAATAACAAAAATGAAAAAAATATTAACATTACTTGTCGCCTTGATAGTTAGTGTATGCGTTAACGCTCAGACACAAACAGAAAAAGATGGTTTCTTTTCGAATGGTTTTGCTGAGTTCAGATCAATCAACGGTAAGGATAACTTGCCAATGTTACCAATGGGTCATGGTTTAAATGATCATCAAAATGCTCCTTTAGGTTCAGGTTTGTTAATCTTAGCTGGATTAGGATTGGGTTATGCAATCACCAAAAGGAAACAATAATTGAAAACTAAAAAACGCTCCGTAGAATTTCGGGGCGTTTTTTTAGATGATTTCTATAAGTCCACTATAATTTGCTTCACGCGTAAATATATATAGTCATCCTTAGGTTGTTTCCTTATTTTCCCCAATTTTCTCTATCCAAACTTCTGTATTGTATTGCTTCAGCCAGATGTTCTGGTCTGATATTTTCAGAGTCAGCGAGGTCTGCTATTGTACGAGAAACTTTAAGAATCCTGTCGTGGGCTCTTGCGGAAAGGTTAAGTCTGTCCATAGCTCCTTTAAGAAGTCTGGAACATTCGTCGTCTAAATGGCAATATTCCTGAATCAGTTTAGATGTCATCTGGGCGTTTGAATGCACATCTGGAATGTTGAAGAAACGTTCAGTCTGAATCTTTCTGGCTCGTGTTACTCTTGCTCTTACCTCACTGCTTTTCTCTCCAGGTGTCTTTTTTGTCAGTTCTTCAAAAGGAACCGGCACGACTTCTATGTGAAGGTCTATTCTGTCGAGAAGAGGTCCCGATATTTTGTTCAGATATTTCTCGACAGAACCAGGTTGGCAGCTGCATTCCTGAGTAGGGTGGTTATAATATCCGCATGGGCAAGGATTCATGGCAGCTACTAGCATGAAATTGGCAGGGAACTCAATGGTTTGTTTTGCTCTCGCTATTGTCACCATTCTATCTTCCATTGGTTGCCGCAGAACTTCAAGTACATTACGTTTAAATTCTGGGAGTTCATCAAGAAAAAGAACACCATTGTGCGCTAAAGATATTTCCCCAGGTTGTGGATAAGCTCCGCCTCCGACTAAACCGACGTATGATGTAGTATGATGAGGACTTCTGAAAGGTCTTGTTTTCAGCAATGAGGTGCCGTTACTCACCATTCCTACTACAGAATGTATTTTTGTCGTTTCCAGAGCTTCCTTTAATGTCATCGGCGGCATTATGGTGGGAAGTCGTTTTGCTAACATTGTCTTGCCGCTTCCTGGACTGCCGATAAGTATTACGTTATGAGAACCCGCTGCCGACACCTCAAGGGCTCTCTTTATGTTTTCTTGTCCTCTGACATCAGCAAAGTCGAATGCATAGATGTCGTCGGATTCTTCTTCATATTTGCTGATTTCAACAGGTTTTATTGATGATGTTCCGTTGAGCAGGGAAATGACTTCCATGATATTATTAACGCCGTAAACCTCGATTTCTTCAACAACAGCGGCTTCTCTGGCATTCGCCAGCGGAAGAATCAATCCTTTGAATCCGTCTTGCATCGCGCGAATGGCAATTGGAAGGACACCTCTGATAGGGTTGAGACTGCCATCCAAAGAGAGCTCTCCCATTATGATAAATCTGTCAAGATTCTCACAACTGATTTGTTCCGACGCTGCTAATATGGCGATGGCAATAGGAAGATCGTATGATGAACCTTCCTTTCTGATGTCGGCAGGTGCCATATTTATGGTTATCTTCTTCTTGGGATATTTCAAATCGTTGTTTATGAGCGCAGCTTCTATCCTCTGCTGACTCTCTTTGACAGCACTGTCAGGCAAGCCTACAAGAAAAAACTGCACGCCTCTATCAATATTGACTTCAATAGTGACAGTAATAGCTTCTATGCCGTTTAAGGCACTTCCAAAGGTTTTTACTAACATAATTCTGGTTTTTAAAGATATCATACCGAGATTATTGTCTCGTTTATTGGTTCAATGTCTTCCGAATTTAATTCATTCTATTATTTTGGCTTATATTGTGATGCCTGAAATATTTGTTGAATGTCGTTATTTCTTATCATTTCCTGAAGACTCACGTCATTATTCGTCATGTATGAACGTATGATTTGCAGACCTAAATATTCTCCTAATCGGGCAGGTGCATCGTTGGAGAATGCTTGCGTGAACGGACCGTCTCCAAACAAAGCTCTGAAATTATCTTTTGTATTTGAATATAACATGTTGTTACCAACCAAAGCTGCCCATACATCAGCTTCATAATTTTCTGCCCATTGCATTTGTTTTGAAGAATATCCCATAATGATGGAGTCGGGTAATGTTGGGTTTAAAGCTTCAACAAAATATAGTCGCTTGCCTGCTTTTATCATTTCTGTCAATGCGTCTTTCTGTGCTTCGTTCCTTTCTATGTATGAAGAATAAATCGTCTGTGCTAAATCTCGAGTTATATATGAAGGATTACATCTCAAGGAATAATAACGTGGCAAACCAACATAATCATAAATACCGTAGTCGTCAAGATAGAAATCCATGCTTATTAAAATAGCGTCCGACTGAATCATAACAGAAGGCATCTGATAATCTATTCCAGATATATATAAATAAATCAAATTAGGAACATTAATGTCAGGATAATAATAATTCAAATGTTGACATACAGCCTTGATTTCTCCGTTTATTTTTTCGATATCAGAGAATTTCTTGTTTGTCATTTCGTTAACTCTTATGCAGAATGTATCCGTTGCAAATGCTTTTAGATAGTTGACTGCTTCAGGGTTGTTTAAATCTCCTTGTAGGAAAGCATTGTATTCTTCTTGGATTTTCTTTAACTCCTCGCCGAAGTTCGCTGTATCGATGGAGAAAAGCGTTTTGGCGTAATTCTTAATATGAATCTCCTGCGGTTCAAGATTCTCGTAATGCACCCGTAATTTGTCTTTATAACCATTATTCTTACAGGATAACATTGTAAGCGCGATGATAGATGTCAGTATAAGAAGTGTTCTTTTCATATAATTTTGATTTTTATTATTCATGGATAATTTTTATGCAAATATACGATGAAAAATAATGCATTGTTCCGTTTTTAACATTTATTAAGAATTTTACGCAATAATCGTATTATTTGATGTTATTATGTTAAATTACATAATATAATTAACGTAAAAAAGTCCGATTCGTGATGAACCGGACTTTCTTTTTTTATGTTTACTTCATTATTAATAGAACAAGATGCTATTGTCTTCAATATCAAATTTTTCTTTGAGAGCTGAATAAGCAGCATTGTTGAGAATTTGGTTGGTGAACTTTGAACGTTGTTCTTTAACGATGTTTGTGTAGTCTGTTGTTGCAGTAGCAGGAGTTTTCTTTGTAACTTTCACAACATAGAGACCATTTCCACCAACTATAGGTTCTGATGTTTCACCTTCTTTCATTCCGATTACAGTACCGATGACTTTATCTTCAACGCCGAAGTTACCGAAACCACGACCTTCGAAAGTGACATTGTCAACAGTTGTTTTTTCACCTTTCAAGTTATCAATCATCTTTTGGTAGTCAGTGCCGTAAGCTTTTGCTTTTTCAGCTAACATTTCACCTTTCTTTTCTTTCTTGATAACGAATTCATAACGGTCGATGATATCTTCGTATGGAACTGTGCCTTCAGGAACTATTTTTGTAAGAACAGCGACAACATACATATCGTTAAGGTCGAAGATTTGTGACATATCACCAACATTTGTTTCTTCATTGAATGCCCAGCGTACAATTTGACGTGCATCGCTGATACCTGTAATATAGTTAGAAGTTTTTCTCAAAGTAGGGTAGGTGCGCTTGTTAAGACCTTGTTCTTCGATAGCGTTGTTGAATTCTTCTGCTGATGTGTTTTCTGTGACGAATTTGTTAGCTTCTGCGAAGATGTTTTGGTAAGTTGTTGTACTTGCTGTAATTTCATGAGCTACAACAGCGATACGAGCTTTAGGAGCAGCTTCTGTGCGGTCAGTAACTTTAATGATGTGGAAACCGAATGGAGTTTCAACCATACCGACGGTGCCGACTTTGTTATCTTGAACGAATTCGTTGAATGTGTATACCATCATACCGTCTGTAAACCAGCCGAGATCGCCGTTATTTGTTTGTGCGCTTGGGTCATCTGAGAAGTCTTTAGCGAGAGTTTCAATTTTTGAATTGTCTTTCTTGATAACGTTCAAGAGGCTGTCAGCCAATTTTTGAGCTTCTTCTTTAGTACGTGTTGCTGTGCTGCGTAATGCGTTTGCATAACCGACTAAGATGTGTGAAGCCATCAAAGAGTCTGAGCGGTTTTCGACGTTCAAAACTTTTGCGATATTATAGTAACCATTGCTTTCGTAAGGACCATAGATGAAATCTTTACCGTTGTTTTGGTCGAAGATAGCTGCTTCTAATTCAGCAGGAACGTCTTTTCTTGATTTCCATGCGCTGTCGTAAGGAAGGTCAGAGTTTGCGTTTACGAAGTTAGCAGCGTTGGTGATGCTTGCAAAATCTTCTTTAAGGTCGTTTACGTAGTTCTTTGAATAATCGATGTCTGCTTGTGAAGGCTTGATTTCGAATACGATATAATCGATACTACGTGTAGCGTCTGTTTGATATTTGTCTTTGTTTTCATCATAGAAAGCTTTGTTGTCGGCATCGTTGACAACGACTGTTGAGTCTGCTATTGTGCTGTAACGAACTGCGTAAACTTCAGCAGATGTCTTTTCGTTTTTGTCTGTGTAGTAGCGTTCTGCTAATTTTGCAGGCAAGTAGAAACTCTTCTTTACGAGGTTCTCATATTTTGTATTCAATCTGTCTTCTTTGATAGCGCGTTCAAAGTTAAGCCAGTTAGCTTTCATTTCAGGAGCGAGAGCTTGGAAATCTCTGATGTAAGTTGTAACGAGTTCTCTGTTGAATTGACCGTTAGCGTCTGTGAAACTGTTAACAACGTATTGGTTAGGATTTTCGCCTAAGAATTGGTCAAATAATTCATCACTGGAAACAACGAGACCGAGGTTGTCGTATTCTTCTTCCATGATGATATCTCTAATCATTTGTTCCAATGTATTTGCATGAATGCTGTAATTTTGTTCTGGTGTGACGGTGCCATTGCTAGCTTTCATGTTTTCAAGATTCATGTTAACTAAGTTGCTATAATCTTGATATGTGATTTTCTTGTTGCCAACAGAAGCGACGTTTTCTGGTTGTCTTCTGTTAGTGCTACTGAGAAGGTCACCTAAAACGAATGCTACGAGGGCAAGACCGACAATAACAACTAAAATTCCGTAATGTTCTCTAATTTTTCCTATTGCTGCCATAATGCTATTGTTATTTATTTATTAATTATACTCTTTAAAATTAAGTTGCAAATTTACAAAACCATTCGATATATTCGACATTTTTATGAAAAAATAATTTATGTGGCAAAATGTATAGAATGCTCTTTCTAACTTATTGATTATTTTTGATTTCTACTTCTTCTAATTTTGTGTCGGATGCTTTTATTATCTTGAAAATATAATTTCCGATGGTGATTTCTTCTCCTATTTCAGGAATACTTTCGTGATAATGAATGATATAACCTGCCAATGTCTCATAATCATCCGATTCTGGAAAATTGAATTTATAGTTTTTGTTGAGATAGTCTATTTCCAATCTTGCCGAGAAGATGTGGTTGTTGGGACTGATGGTTTTTTCTACGGTATCTTCAACGTCAAATTCATCTTCAATTTCGCCAAAGATTTCTTCAATAAGGTCTTCAATGCTGATGATGCCAGAGGTGCCTCCGAATTCATCAACGACAACGGCGATGCTCTGACGTTTCTTGGAAAGTTTTTTCAGAAGTTCCTGTGCCGAATATGTCTCCGGATAGAAGTCTATCGGACGCAGTTTTTGTCTTAGATTTGTCGTCTTCGTCAATACGTCGTTGATATGTATATATCCGATAATATTATCTATATTGTTTTCATACACAAGAAGTTTAGAATGTTTGGTCTCTTCAAAAACCACCTTGACTTCCTGCACGCTGTTCTCAATGTCAATAGCCTGAATCTCAGTGCGTGGAACCATGCATTCTCTGAGTTTTACGTTATGGAATTCAATAGCGTTTTGAAATAGTTCTATTCCTTGTTGTATGTCTTCATTTGTTTCGTCTGGATTAGCATATTCTTTAATGTAATCGTTGAGATCTACAGTGTTGAGTTTGTAATCGTCGTGTGTGATGTCTATACGAAGAATATATTTTATTACAAGTTCAGATATGCTTATAAAAATCAATATGACAGGGTAGAGCAGAATAAAAAGTAACATGGCAGGAACAGCAAAAAATGTCATGCTTTTGTTAGGATTTATTCCGAATATTATCTTGGGCAGAAATTCGCCTGTGATGAGAACTAACAAGGTCGATAAAATTGTCTGGCATAGCAGGACTACGAAGTCGTTTGTTATCACCTCGGGTAGGATGTTTGTTATGAAAGGTTCTAAGATTTTAGCTATGGCGATACCATAAATTACATTGGCGATATTATTGCAAAGCAGCAGGCATCCAATGAATTGCGACTGGTTCTTGAAGAACTTGTTTATAATCTTTGCAGAGAATTTGTTTTTCTTAAGGTCTAATTCTAACTGTAATCTGTTGGTGCTAAGGAACGCAATCTCCATTCCAGAGAATAATCCCGAAGCCATCAACGATAATATCACTGTATATATGGGGTCCATTTTTATTATTTTTATTCTTCATCTTCAACTTCGAGGGTTGCTTTCATGCCATGAATCACTCTTTGCGTAAAGTCTTCGTTGGCACTAAGACTGTCGCCGAAAATTACCTTGTCGGGACTTACAATTTTCACGAAGTTGCGTGTGTGTATTTTTTTTGTCTTCTGATACCAATATAAAGTTTCAGTAAACATTGTTTCTTTTGAATCGAGGTTTTCTACTACTACGCTGTCTTTTATGAAGATAAGTTCTTCGTTTTCATAACGTATTCCGTAGTCGCCTCTGATTTTTGAAACTGGTTCGTTGTATTTGTTGAAAGTGTATGCCTCGAAGCCTTTTGGGAATTCGAGAATCGCGCTGTCGCCTTCCATTCTGTGCATGACGGGAGCAATAAGTTTGCCTTGGACGAAACCAGAATCACTTCTGGTAAAGACGATGTCGTAAGCTAAAATGCCGTTGATGGTGTCAGTATCTATAAAATCTTTAACTTTATCTAAAGGATTTTCACAAGAAAACAACACCATAACCATAGAGGCTATGATGTTGTTTGTTATGAATATTTTTAAAGCTTTTTTCAAAATGTTTAGCCTTAATTTGTTTTAGCTGCTCTAATTTTAGTTGTCTCTTTAATCCAGCAGTTGTCAAGAGTGAAGTCCTGGTTTTCTTCGAAACCGTTGAAGAAAATATCTTCAATTGCTGGGAAGTAGTGTGAGTAAGCGTCGATAAGTTCGTTAGCTTCTGATGCCAATGAAGGATCGATTGACTTAGCTTTTTCGAATTGGTCAACAGCTGCCCAGAAAGCGGTTTTTGAATAGAAGTTGCCTGTACCGCAGTCTTTTGCGCTTGCTGCATATAATTGACCTATGATGATGAATGGTCTTCCGTTAGATTTGTCTAAAGCGTAAGCTTTTCTTGCATATTCACGACCTTGTTCATAGTTTTTGTTCATGTTCATGATTTGTGCAAGGTAGATGTATGATTGGTGAGCCCATTCTGTGTTTTCGCATTTTGTTGATTGTTGGAGGTATGTTGCTGCTTGGTTGTAATCTTTTTCAGCAAGAAATTTCTTTCCAATTAAGTATGCTGATTCAGGTGATGGGTTGACTTTGTGTAAGTTAACTGCAACAGCGAGATATAATTCTGTGTCGTCGCATTTTCTTTTTTCTAAGACTTCAGCGATTTTTGTCAACAATTCGACGTCAGTCGGATTAGCATCGAATTTAGGTTGGTAGATACGAACTAAATCTTCGCAGTTTGCGTATGGTTGAACTGCTACGTCCAAATTGCCTTTTGTTGCGTTGAAGTTGTTGAGGTTCTTTTCGTTAGCTTCTTCTGTATATTTTTTGATGTTGAAGTCAACGATTTCTGAAAGACGGCTGTATTCGTCAAGGATAGCGCTTTCTTCTAATTTGCCGTTTTTCACCATTGTGATAACAGTGTTGAAGTATGAATCAATGAATGCATAGTTGCTGTTGTTGCCGTCCATATCGATGGCTTGTTTAAGAGCGTTGTAAGCTTCTTCATAACGGTGAGGAGCCCATGTTAAAATGTCTCTACCTTTACGACCCATAATGTTACCTACTTGTGAACCGCTTTTTCCATTTGGGAAATATTGAGCTCTTCTGTCATAAATCATAACGAGAGTGTCAATATATTTGTCTTTCACAGCTGCGTCTTTTTCTAATCTGATAAATGCGTAAGTGTAAATTTTCACACCGTCCAAATAAGTGTTTTGTCTGAAGTCTGGGCAGTTGTTGAAAACATTTCTCCATGATGTAATCATCTGAGGGTTAATGTTTTTTGGATTGTACTTGGCTGTTTCCCACTGTTTGATGTATTCACGATACAATGAGTAATCTGTTTCGCAATCTTGTGCTTTTGTAACACCAATTCCTAAGAAAAGAAGTGTCAGACCTAAAAGTAAAAATCTTCTAATTTTCATTTTAATTTTTTTGTTTATTGATTGATTTGTGATTATTTGTATTTCTTCTTGATAAACCATTTGTCATAAATCGACATACTTATCGAAATGTTGAAGTATGTTTCTTTTACGAGATTGTTTTTTGTTGTGCCCATTGCTCCGAATTCCAATGCAACATTGAATGAAGTCAGCGAACGCGGGATTGGCAATCCAACACCTAATGTAAGACCGTATTTGTTGATAGATTGTCCGTAGATGTTGTAATATGTCTGGTCGAAGTGGAAACCACCTCTGTAAGTGATTCTTTTATAGTATTTTGAAATAGAAGTTGCTTCTGGTTTATATGAGCCGCCAACAGCAATATTCCATGAATTTTGCAATGAATCGTTAACACCGTTCATTTCAAATCCATTCCATCTTGCCCAATTAAAGTCTGCGCCTACGTCCCATCCACTGCCGTCGTTGATTCTGACACCGATGCCGAAACCTCCTGGAATTTTTATGTTAACTCTTTCATCTTCAGTATATACCAAAGTGTCTATAGGTGATTCGTTCTGATTTCCAAATCCTTTGAAAGTGTTTCTTATGAAAAGGTCTCTTCTTGAAGCTATTTTTGAACCTTGTGAATATGTCAAACCAACTGTTATGTTATATTTGTCGATAGGTAATTTGTACAACACGCCGTAATCAAATTTGAAATCGCCGATGTTCATGTTAATTGAACGTTTTCCGTTGATGAAAAATGTCGAGTCGGGATAATATATAGAAGTGTTGTCAAATAAAGTTCCGGAGATGTAAGATGCTGTGATACCGATAGATAAGTCGTCTGTTATTTTTACGCCATTTGCGAGGAAGTATTTTGTTAATCCGCCTTCGCCTTGGAACGCGATGTTGTAATGTCCCATGTCATAATGGTCTGTAATCACATTGTATTCTCTGTTGCTGAAAGGCATGACCCCGACGCCAATTTTCCATCTTTTTGTCGCGCTGATTCCAAAACTTGCGTAGTCGAATGACGCGTTGGAACCGTTTTCTGTAATATTGTTTGCAGTAAATGACGCTGTCTTGACGTAAAAACCTGCATCAAAGACTATCGACAAGGAATCTAAGTCTGCATAAGATGCTGGGTTATTTGGGTTTAGGAGTGCTTTTCCACTCATGGCATTGGATATTCCGCCCATTCCTTTCAAGATGGTACTTGGACTTCCTGTAGTGATGTCGCCCAATCCAAATCTTGAGTAAGGTGAACTCAAATCTGATTGTCCGTACAAATCAACGCCAATCAAGCAAATGATTAAACCCAAGATATAATATTTTAATAAATTGTATCTCATTGATAATTAAGTATATATCTTAAACCGTTAAATGTAAAATTTGCATTTGCAAATATGCAATTTTTTAACTTATTTTCAAAGAAAATATTGTCTCCACCTATGATAAAAACATTCAGTTTATCATAAATGTTTGAATATAAATTTATAAATCCCTCAATTTCAAGGGAAATAGCCATTATTACACCCGATTTCATGCAGTCTTCCGTGTTGTCGCAAATGATATTATATTCGATTTGATGATGTGATGCTTCGATTAATGGCAACTTTTCGGTGTAATCGTTCATCGACTTGAACCTTAATTTGATGCCAGGACTGATCGGCCCGGCATAATATTTTTCGTCGGATGTGATAATGTCGTATGTGATACAGGTTCCAATATCAATGACCAGACAATTTTGTTTTGGTTTTTCTATCATCGCGGCGACTGCTGCTACTATTCTATCGCTGCCTGTTTCTTCATTATTTTTATTGCCGAATTCAAAAGGTAGTGGTGTCGAGCTTGAAAGTGTCGTCATTTCGATTCCTTCTAATTGCTCAAGACATTCGTCTATCTTACCGCCTACCGAAGATATAATACCTCTGCTAATCTTGGGGAATTTTTTTATAATCTCCTTTAAATCATTGTTATAAGGATTGAAAATGGCAGTCTCGATGATATTTTTATCCTCGAAAACAGCATATTTGGCTCTTGTGTTACCTATATCGATAGTTAAAATGTATTCCATATTTTTTTTTGCAAATATACTGATAATGAATGAATAAAAAATATTTTTTAAAAAAATAATTTTTTTTGTTGAAGTATAGAAAAAAGTTGTATCTTTGCACTCGAAATCAACGGAGGTACCATAGCTCAGTTGGTAGAGCAATGGACTGAAAATCCATGTGTCGCTAGTTCGAATCTCGCTGGTACCACGTAAAACGCTGACCAATCGGTCAGCGTTTTTTTTCATCCCTTTTTGTCTCTAAAAAAAAGAGGTCGTCACTGACAACCTCCTCATAATTGTAAATTGTTAACTGACAATTGTTAGAAGTTAACCCAGAATCTTTCCCAGAAACTTTGTTCCATTTCTTTCCATGTTTGTGCTGTGGCTGCTTCGAAATCAGCAGTATATCTGTTCATTAACTTCTGTGCTTCTTCTTTTTTGCCTTCTTCCAATAAAGCCATAACTTCTTTTTCTAATGTAGGGATTTCTTTCATGGCTTTATCTTCATATCTCAAGATATTGTCTATCATAGTCTTTTTTGTGTTGCCCCACTGAAGTTGAGCCAATTTGTTTGCCTTGCGATAACGCCATAAGATTGTTTCTTCGTTGAAATTTCCATGACCGCATTCGTCAAAGCAACTTGGAAGTTCGGTAGAGCCTGTGAAAATAGGAATTCTTGGGCTTTGTCCCGGATTTTCAACGCCATACCATAAGATGCCGCCAATTTCGTTTGGCATCCAGTCTCTGAGTTGCGCGACAAATGAATATGAACACCATGAAACTGAAACGGTACGTTGTGATTCAACGATGCCTGGAGCAATGAAATTCAATGTGTTGATGTCGTTTCCACCCATCCATGGATTTGCAATTGGACTTACGATGGTGTCGCCTTTTCTGTTGACCATCTTTAAATTACGAGTCATGTCTAATTCTGTGCCTTCGTAAGTGCTTCTTAATAATTCCATCACTTTGCGAACATCGACTTTTTCGTCTGGTACTACAGAGAAAGGAAGGTCTTCATCATCCATACTGAGACCTCGTGATGGAGCTAATGAGTTGAGTATGAACCATTCGCGTTCGCGGAAGTTCTTGCCGTTTGAATAGTCGTTGCCAAAGACTTTATACCAAATAAATTCGCCTTCTCCATCCCATAATCCATGTCTCTTTGCGACCTTTTCAATATTGTCTGAACATAAGAAATTATCAGGGTCTTCTCTGTTTAAATATTTGATTCTAGGGATATTAGCAGAAACGCTGACTTCGCCGTCGGGAACTCTTTGTGCTGCCCAGATAGCTCCTTTTTTCTTTTTGCCTTCACCCATGATTTCTAAACACCAAACTTCTTTGGTGTCAGCAATTGTAATGCATTCGCCACCATCGCCATATCCGTATTCTTTTGTCAATTCGTCTATGAGTTTGATGGCGTCTCTTGCGTTATCGCAGCGTTGAAGCACGATGCGCTCCAATTCTTCAATCATAAATAAACCTTCTGGGTTGACGAGTGTGTCTGGACCAGAAAAAGTGGTTTCTCCAATAGCTAATTGCTTCTCGTTCAGGCATGGATATGCTGTGTTAAGATAAGCGTATGTGTATGATGCTTGAGGAATTTCCCCAACTTCTTTAAGACCTTTGCTGTCGTAAGGGTCTTGTGTGTGCATGCTGCCCCTGTATATTTTCTGCATAGCACCTTTTTCATGTTCTTGGGCTTTTTCCCAGCGAACCCATGTACGATACCAACTGTCGCAGGTGTGGGAGGTCATAACAGAACCATCGACGGAAGCGTCTTTTCCTACCATAATACTTGTACAACTTGCACCTTCAAAATCTTGAGATTCTGCGTCTTGTGCTGTTGTGTTTAAAGAAATTAAGAAAAATGCTAAAAATGCCACGAGCATTTTTTTTGTTGATAATGTTTTCATACGCATTACTTTTATTAATTTATTTAAAGAAACTGAAATTTACTTTTCCGTATCTGCGTTGTTCTACAAAACGCGGGTGTTCTTTGAAGTCGAGGAACTTGTTATGTTCAACGACGAATATTCCGTCTTCTTTGAGCAGATTGTTTTCAAAAATCAAATTTACCAGCAGGTCGTAGTGCTGACTGTCGTATGGAGGATCCGCAAAAATCAGGTCGTATTTCATTTTATGCATCGGGATAAAACGAAATACATCGGAACGGATTGCGAGCAGTTCTTCCATATTCAATTTTGTGGCTGTATCGCGGATGAACTTGATACAGTTGTTGTTTTCATCAACAGCAGTGACGCGTTGGCAACCTCTCGATACTAATTCGTAAGAGATGTTCCCTGTTCCAGCAAAAAGGTCTAACGCGATGATGTCCTCAAAATCAAGGTGGTTTTCCAAAATGTTAAAAAGGCTTTCCTTTGCCATATCGGTTGTTGGTCGAACTGGCAAATTATTAGGCGCAGTGATTTGGCGTCTTTGATATTTTCCTCTTATTATTCGCATATTATTGAACTGAATAAGGTGTAATAATAATAATAAGGTATAGAATCTAATTCGTTTGTGTATGACAGATTGTTGTCTCTGCTAAAGAATCTTATGTTTCTGACATATCGTGAGCATAATTCCACAATTGGAGATTTCTCTTCAATGAATCCTATGAAATACAATGGAATAGTTTCATTGTCAATTTTCAGTTGTTCGAAAGCAAACAATAGGAAATACAGGAAGTCTTCTTTTGTGTTAAAGTTAAAATAATTATGGAAGATAAGTTCTGAATTATTAATTACTATTAATTCGTACGAATTATTTTTAACATTGACAAAAGCTCTGGTTTCTGGATAACGTTCTGATGATTCCTTGATGAGATTTTCTATCAAAATGGTGGAAGTATGATAAATTCTTATCTTATCACCTAATTGTAATCTTAAATTTGTAATGTTATCGTTTGAAGTGTAAATGTTGACAGCGTCAAAAGACAAAATGTCGCTGAGAATTTCAGTTCCCGTACTATTATTAGCATCCCTGCTTAATAATTTCAGGTAAGTTTCTTTGTTTTCTTCTTGATAGAATTTTGCAGGTACAGATGTATTTATATTATTGTCAATTAACAGTATAACTTCTTTAAAATCGTTAATGTTCCAATTTTCTTTTTCTTGAAGTTCTGTCAATAATGCATTGAGCATGGAAGTTTGCTCTGTTGCATTTAAAACATCTTTGTATGAGAATCTATAATGTTTGAGGCAAAGAAATTTCTGTTCTTTAGTGTCGAAAATGACAAAAGAAAGACCATCCAATGAATATTGGATGGTCAAAATATAATTATTTTTTAAATTTTCGCCTATGGATGCTGACTCCTGTAAGTATGGATATAGATACGAAGTCATGTCAAATCATTAAAGATTTTCCCAGTTACCGTCAACAGAAGGTTCGGTCATAGATCCGACTTTCAAGCCAGGATATTTGTTAATGTTTTCACGTTGAGCAGCTTCATTTCTGATTCTTTGATGATCGAGGTCATGCAAATATGTGTTGAAATGAGCTTTTGCTTCGAAAACAGGAACGTTCATACCGCCACGCATGATGTAACCAGCTTGAATGTCAAATTCTTGTTTTGGTTCTGAGAATGGGATGTAACGTAAGTTCTCAACATCGAAGTTAACTCTGTCTTTGAACAACGAGTCAACAACTTTGATATAACCAACTGTATCGTTGATAGTTTTTGTAAAAGTTGTATCGTTTGGATCTGGAACGATGTTAACAACAGGAAGTTCACCAACTTTAATGAATTCGATTAATGAGTCAAAGTTAGCAGTATATCGATTATAATTTTCTTTGAACAAACCTTGAGTGCTTCTGATGTCTTTAAGGTTTTGAACTATTTTGATTTCTCTTTCTTTTTTAGTATTTTCAAAGATAACTGGCTGGCTGATGCTATTATAGATTAGATATACTCCAACGACAGCTAAAAGAGCCAATACGATGTTGATAATTGTTAATTTTTTATTCATGATTCAATACTTTTTTTCGATGGGCAAATTTACTCTTTTTTTCAATAGGAACAATTATTTTTTTCTATTTTTTTATTTTTATTTTCCGTAACATTCGACCTCAAAATTGAGTTCACGCAGACGATTGGCGATACTTTCTAGTTCTTGTTGACTTATTTTTTCAAGGTTCTTTTCAGGAGTTTCTCTATCGATTGCGTAAATCATTGTTTTACGAGGTTTTGTCTTCTTGATATGCTCAATCCAGAGTGTAATTTCGTTTTCTGAAGTGTTGTCAATTTTCACTCCATTATGTTCTCCTCTCAGGAAACAGGTCTGGATTATGATGTCACCTTTAAACTCTTGAAGCGTCTCTATATATTTATCTAAATCGAAATCGACATTTGGTTTGTTTATGGCTTTTATTGTCTCGTAAGTGCCACCGTCTATTTTTATAATGTTGTTGTCAACTTTTGAAATTGCCTCGAAGACTTCTTTCTTATGCATCATTGTTCCGTTTGTCAGGACGCTTATTTTTGCATTAGGAATGTATAAGTTTCTTAGCTTTATTGTGATATCTATTATTTCTGCAAAGTCGGGATGCAGCGTCGGTTCGCCGTTGCCAGAAAATGTGATGCTGTCGGGTTCGTTTTCTGTGCCGACTAGTTCTTTCAATCTTTCTTCCAATACATTTTCAAAGACTTCTTTTTTCGGAAGACGGCTTGTGTTTTTCTTTTCCGGATTCCATCCGCATTCGCAATAGATGCAGTCGAACGAACATATTTTTCCAATCTCAGGCATTAGATTTATTCCTAACGACTTGCCAAGACGACGGCTCTTGATTGGACCAAAAACCAATGTTTCAAATAATATTGACATGACGATTTTTTTTTATAATGCAAAAATAATTAATTATGGATTATGCATTGTGATTTATTTTAACTTTGCAGAAGAAATATTTCTATTTATGACGTACGAACAAATTTTGGCAGACATTAAAAAGCGGAAATTTTATCCGATTTATTTTCTGATGGGTGAAGAACCTTTCTTTATCGATAACATCAGTGATGAATTGGAAAATACCATCCTCGACGAAGCCGAACGCTCTTTTAATCAAGTAATTGTGTATGGTAGTGATGTTGATGTGAAGAATATTGTGTCACAAGCTCGTGCTTTCCCTATGATGGGAGAATATCTGGTCGTCATAGTTAAAGAAGCGCAGAATGTCAAGGAGATAGAAAATATCGCCGAATATCTTGACAAAATTCCTCCAACGACGATTCTCGTCATAAATTACAAATACAAGAAACTCGACAAACGTCGTGCTTTTGCGAAATATATTGATAAGAAAGGAGTCCTTTTCGAGTCGAAGAAATTGTATGAAAACAATATTCCTGACTGGATTGTGAAATATCTTGATTCTAAGGAATATAAGATTACGCCAAAAGCTGCACAGATGCTGTCCGACTTCATTGGCAATGATTTGCATAAAGTAAGAAATGAGCTTGAAAAACTGATTGTGGCAGTGCCGAAGTCGAAAAAAATCGATGATGCCGATGTGGAATATAACATAGGTATTTCAAAAGATTTTAATATTTTTGAATTGCAGAAAGCATTAGGTGCCAAAGATTTACCGAAGGCAAGTCTGATAATAAATTATTTTGGCGACAATCCGAACGAGAATCCTATTTATATGACCATTCCTGTTCTTTATGGATATTTCACTAAGTTGTTGAGAGTTCATTTTTCAAAAGAAAGAGATAGAACTACGTTGGCGACGATGTTGGGTGTTAATGCTTTTTTTGTTAACGATTATCTGACGGCTGTTCGTAATTATTCATGGACAGATTGCATGAGATGTATTGAGGTGTTGAGAGAATTTGATATGAAATCGAAAGGTTATAACAGCACTTCTGATGTCACACAGAAGGATTTATATAAGGAAATGCTGTTGAAACTGATGCAATAATTTTGGGTATTGTAAAAAGAAAAGAGCTGCTATTGTTAGCAGCTCTCATTGTGTAATTATTCCGCATAGATTTTATTTACCAAATCCGCGTAGTTTTGCATGATTTTGCTGCGGCGTGGTTTCAAACTTGCGGTCATTTCTCCTGATTCTATAGTCCATTCTTTAGCAATCAGTTCGAACTTCTTCACTTGTTCATAGTCGCCCAAAGTGGCGTTGTATTTATCTATTTCCTTGCGGAAACGCATGATAATGTCCTTGTTTTTAATCATTTCCTCATCGGTGGTGTATGGTATGTTTTTGATGTTGCACCACGATTTGAGATGTTCGAAGTTAGGATAGATTAGTGCTGCTGCAAATTTCTGACCTTCGCCAATGACCAACATCTCACCGATGAATGGAGATTCCTTGATTTTGTTTTCGATGAGAACAGGACTGACATATTTCCCCATCGATGTCTTGAAAATCTCCTTTATGCGGCCTGTTATTTTGAGGAGTCCGTCTTCGTCGAAGCAGCCTTTGTCGCCAGTGTGGAAATAACCGTTTTCGTCTATTGCTTCTCTTGTCTTTTCCTCGTCTTTATAGTATCCGAGCATCACGTTAGGTCCTTTGACGAGGATTTCGCCGTTTTCGGCAATGACAACATCTTGGTTGTCCATGACTACACCGACGGTACCTGCTTTAAGTTTTCCTAAAGTTAAGCTATTTGATGCGATAACAGGAGATGTTTCTGTCAAACCGTAGCCTTCAGAAAGCTGTATTCCGATGGCTGTGAATATTTTAACGAGCCTTGGTTGTATAGCAGCACCTCCAGAAATGATGAGTTCGAGATTTCCTCCAAACACCTTTCTCCATTCTTTATATACGAGTTTGTCGGCGATTTTAAGTTTCTGACGATAGAACCATCCGTTATGTCTTTTCGTTTCATCGTAGCGTTCGGCTAGTCTCAATGCCCAGAAGAAAATCGTCTTCTTGAATCCACTGAGTTTCTGACCTTTACGTACTATAGTGTGATATACTTTCTCGATGAGACGAGGCACCGACGTAAAATGCTTAGGTTTCACTTCTGCCATAGTCTCGATTATAGCACCGATATTATCTACATAATAAGTAGTACATCCCAAATAAATGTGGCAATATTGCACTGCTCTTTCGTAAATATGAGAGAGAGGCAGATAACTTAATGCGTCGTGAGTCTCGTTGATAGGGTAGAGCGGACAAAGATATTCAACTATTGACAAAATATTGCGATGTGTCAGCATAACTCCCTTTGGAGTTCCCATTGTGCCTGATGTGTAAAGGATTGTAGCGACATCTTCGTTTTTCACTTCTGCCTTTCTTGCTTCCAATGTCTCTGCATCTTTGTTTTCATTACCTAGGTCAATGAGTTCTTGCAATGATTTCAAACCTTCAGAAGCCTTGATGAGATATGTTTCCTTTATTGTTGGTGTTGCTGCAATGATGTCGGACACCTTATTATATAAGTGCTTATTAGTTATGAAAACAATGCTAGCTTCAGAATGCTTGAAGATATGTTCATAGTCGGCATGACTTATGGTTGGATAGATTGGGATACATATTGCTCCGACTTGTTGGATGGCGAAGTCAATCATATTCCATTCTGGGCAGTTGCTTGCTATCAGAGCTATGCGGTCGCCTCTTTTTACGCCAATCTTCAGAAGTCCGTAACTTATGAGGTTTGTCTTCTCATAAAATTTCTCGCCGTTATATTTTATCCACTTACGATCGACCTTGCCTGCAAAGAGACAGTCTTTGTATCCGTATTTTTCAATATAGCGAGGTACGAGGTCGAACAGCCTTGGAGGCACGTCAGGTCTGCCTTGTATTCCTAATTTCTGGGATTTATTCATTACTTGTTATTTTTAATCCAGTTGAATGCATTGACGAAAGCTTCAATCCAAGGAGCAATCTCGTCGTTCTTTCTGTTTTCAGGGTAATAAGGCCATTGCCATGGTAAGAACGCTCTTTCGATGTGAGGCATCATGGCAAGATGACGTCCGTCGTTGGAGCAGATAGCAGCTACGTTCCAGTCGCTTCCGTTAGGGTTTCCTGGATAATTGTCGAAGCTGTAGCTCATGGCGATGTTGTACTTGTCTTTATAATATGGAAAGTTGAATTTGCCTTCGCCGTGAGCGATCCATACGCCGAGACGATGTCCTTGCAATGAAGATAACATGATGCTGTTGCTGTGGTTAATATCAACATTGACGAAGTTAGATTCAAACTTGTGTGAGTCGTTGTGTAACATCACTGGATGTTCTTCATGGTCTGGATAGACGAGTTTCAGAGTCGTCATAAGCTGACATCCGTTGCACACGCCTAAACTGAGAGTGTCTTTACGTGCGTAGAATTTCTCGATGGCTGTACGTGCTTTAGGGTTGTAAAGAAGCGCGCCGGCCCATCCTTTTGCGGAACCTAACACGTCGGAGTTGGAGAAACCGCCTACGAAGACAATCATATTGACATCGCTGAGGTCTTCTTTGCCGCTGGTCAAGTCGGTGGTGTGGATGTCTTTCACATCGAATCCTGCGAGATATAAAGCGTATGCCATCTCACGGTCGCCATTAACACCTTTTTCTCTGATGATAGCAGCCTTGACTCCTGAAGGCTCTCTTCTGTGCATATCGATACCTAAATCGGCAGCTTTGCCTGTGAATTGTGAACTGAAGTCGTAACGCAAGTCTTGTTTCTTATAGTTCTCGAAACGTTCTGTTGACTTAACAACACCGCTTTGTTTCTTGTCTAAAAGATATGAACTCTTATACCAAACATCGCGTAAGTCGTTGATGTTTAAGTTGTATAATTCATCATCTTTCTTCAAAGTGATTTCGCGTTTGTCATGTGTCTTGCCTATAACGACGAAATCGATATTGTTGTTGCAGAGAATTTCCTTAGCTTTATTTCCTTTGATTTGTAAAACGACAGCAGGTTGTTCGCTGAATGCCACAGAAATGAGGTCGTTGTTCTTGAATTGTGACAAGTCGATGTCGAGACCGCCTTCGCAGTTGGAGAATGTCATTTCCAACAATGTTGTTATCAAACCGCCAGCAGAAACGTCGTGACCTGCGATGACGAGACCTTGCTCGATGAGACTTTGTAACGTGTTGAAACAATTCTTGAAATATTCTGTGTCTTTTACGTCAGGAACATCGTTGCCAATCTTATCTAGCACTTGAGCCAAACTGCTGCCTCCGAGTTGGAAGTCGTCTTTTGAGAAGTTGACATAGATGAGTTCTGACTCACTATCTTGAGCGACGACAGGTTTCACGGCTTGGCGTATGTTGGATACTTCGCCTACTGCTGTCACTATTACTGTTCCAGGAGCTATCACTTTTTCTCCGTTAGGATATTTCTGTGTCATTGACAAGGAGTCTTTACCTGTAGGAACGTTGATGCCTAATGCGATACAGAAGTCGCTGAGAGCTTTGACGGCTTTGTAGAGACGTGTATTCTCACCTTCGTTCTTAGCAGGCCACATCCAGTTGGCACTTAATGAAACGCCTTTGAGGTTTTCTTCAATAGGAGCCCAGACTATATTTGTCAATGACTCTGCTACTGCCAAACGGGATCCTTTTGCTGGGTCGGCGAGCGCTGTGACTGGTGAATGACCAAGAGCTGTACCGATGCCTTTGATACCTTGGTAGTCCAAGGCGCTGATGCCTAAGTTGTTGAGAGGAAGTTGTATTGCACCTGCGCATTGTTGTAATGCCACGCGTCCAGTAACGGAACGGTCAACTTTGTTTGTCAACCAATCTTTACAAGCGACGGCTTCAAGTTGAAGCACTTGTTCGAGATAATGGTTGAATTGTTCTTTCTTATAATCTAAGTCGTTGAAATGATAAGGTTTGTCTGTATCATAAAGCACTGTTTTAGGAGTGCTGCCGAAGAAGTCGGAGAGAGTGAGGTCGATGGCGTTGCTGCCGTTTTCTCTGATGAAACGCAGACGCTCGTCATTGGTGGCTTCACCTACTTGATAGTAAGGAGCGCGTTCTCTGAGAGCTGTCTGTTTTATTATCTCTGTATCTTCTTTCTTGACTAAGAGTCCCATTCTCTCTTGTGACTCGTTACCAATTATTTCTTTGTCTGATAATGTAGGGTCGCCTACAGGAAGTTTACCTACGTTGATGACGCCGCCGCTCTTGTCGATGAGTTCTGAGAGGCAGTTGAGGTGACCGCCGGCTCCGTGGTCGTGGATAGAACGTATTGGGTTCTCGCCGCATTCTGTCATGGCGCGTACTACGTTAGCGACGCGTTTTTGCATCTCTGGGTTGGCACGTTGAACAGCGTTAAGTTCGATGGCGTTGCTGTATTGTCCTGTGTCGACGCTCGATACTGCGCCACCACCCATACCGATGCGGTAATTGTCGCCGCCTAATACTATGATAAGGTCGCCTGGTTCCGGGTCTTCTTTGATGCTGTCGTCTTTTCTTGCGAAACCGATACCGCCAGCGAGCATGATGACTTTGTCGTAACCGAACTCTTTTCCTTTTTCTTGATGTTCGAAGGTGAGAAGACTGCCGTTGATGAGAGGCTGTCCGAATTTGTTTCCGAAGTCGGATGCTCCGTTAGAAGCCTTGATGAGGATGTCGGCAGGAGTCTGGTATAACCATTGGCGTTCTTCGAATCCTTCTTCCCATTCGCGTTTGCCTTCAGTGCGAGGATATGACGTCATATAGACTGCTGTTCCTGCCAAAGGGATACTGCCTTTACCGCCGGCGAGACGGTCTCTTATTTCACCGCCGCTACCTGTCGCTGCACCGTTGAAAGGCTCGACAGTAGTAGGGAAGTTGTGAGTCTCGGCTTTCAGTGAGATGACGGTGTCGATGTCTTTCACCTGGAAATAATCAGCTTGATGCTGCGTCTTAGGAGCGAACTGCTCAACTTTAGGACCTAAGATGAAAGCAACGTTGTCTTTATATGCAGAAACTAATCTGTTGGGATTTTCTTTTGAAGTCTTCTTGATGAGAGCGAAGAGAGCGTCGGGCATTTCCTGACCGTCGATTACGAAAGTGCCGCCGAAAATCTTATGACGGCAGTGTTCCGAGTTTACTTGAGCGAAACCGTAGACTTCACTGTCGGTGAGATGACGACCTATTTTTTCGCTTATGCTCTTGAGATATGATATTTCTTCTTCGCTTAAAGCCAGACCTTCTTGTATGTTATATGACTCGATGTCGTCGATGTTCTTGATAGGTTCCGGCTTACGGTCGACGGAGAAGATATGTTGGTCTAAGTTATGATATTTCACCTGAAGCATAGGATCGAAGTTGTTGTTGTCGGCTTCTACGCGGATGAACTCTTCGATGCGGCTTATTCCGCTGATGCCCATGTTTTGTGTTATCTCGACGGCATTGGTGCTCCAAGGAGTAATCATTTCCTTGCGAGGTCCGAAGAAATAACCTTTGACAGTTGGGGTTAACAATTGTTTCGAATCGCCAAACAACCAAGACAATCTGGCTATGATTTCAGGATTTGAGATTAAACGTTCTTGACTTTCTATCGCAATGATATTGCGCTGTTTGTTTTCAAAAAATACTATCATAGTACGTATTTATAAGTGTGCACATTATATTCTGTAGCGACTGCAATACTACGCTAGTCCTACAATTTCGCAAAAGTAATAAAAATATGCTTTATAATATAAGGTGTGAAGAAAAAAACTTTTGACATTAGAACCAAGTCTTTTTTTAGAAACTGAAAATATGAGAAACTGAAAATATGAGAAATTAATTTTCTTTCTCATGTTTTTTGTATGAAAAAAAATTGTACTTTTGCAGTCCGAAAAAATAGGAATTAATTTCAACTTAAATTTAAAGAATGTACGCAATTGTAGAAATCGCAGGGCAACAATTCAAAGTAAGCAAAGGTGATCAAATCTATTGCAATCGTTTGAATGGTGAAGTCGAAGGCACAATCACTTTCGACAAGGTGTTGTTGATCGAAAATGAAGGCAGCACAAGGGTAGGCACCCCCGTCCTCGAAGGTGCTAAAGTTGATGCTAAGATTGTTGAGCATCTCAGAGGTGACAAAGTTCTTGTTTTCAAAAAGAAAAGAAGAAAAGGTTATCAAACATTAAATGGTCATCGTCAAGATTTGACAAAGATCAGCATTGAAAATATCACTGAATAACAAACCCAAAAATTAATTAATTATGGCACATAAAAAAGGTGTTGGTAGTTCATCAAACGGTCGTGAATCCCAAAGTAAACGTTTGGGCGTAAAGGTTTTCGGTGGTCAAGCTGTTATCGCTGGTAACATTATCGTCCGTCAACGTGGTACAAAACACAATCCAGGTGAAAACGTAGGTTGCGGTAAAGACCATACTCTTTATGCACTTACAGACGGTATCGTAGAATTCCGTAAGAGAAGAGACGATCGTTCTTACGTTTCAGTTATCCCAGTACAAGCTGAAATCACAGAATAATCGTTAAACATAAACTAAACAGAAAAATCCCGAATTTCAATTGAAGTCCGGGATTTTTTTTGTTGGGATTATTGTAGGATAAAGTCAGGATGTCCTTCCCACTGCCATTCTCCGTTAACTTTTACAAGGACAGCCCAACCGTTTTCTAAATCAATCCTGTCGTTAGTACATGTATAAGCTTTAAGGCATGTGTACTCATCAGTTTCTACTGTAGTACCAGCAGGATCTCCAAATACAGAACCATCGAACTCTTTTATGTTGAACATAGTGTAGTTGCAAGATACGTCATCCGTAAAATCAAATGTGGCTGTTGAGGTATAATGAGTACAAATACCATCATTCCAGTCTTTTACAAATTTCAATGTCTTACCTTTCATAGAAACAGGTTTTCCTTGCTGCGTGGCTTTGGTATAAATGTCGTCGCCTCCTTCTGAATAAAGTTTGTCGCCGTCAATATTAAATGTCATACCTTCACTTGGAATATATAGAGTATTCTCTATTATTGAGTAAGTTGCAGGAAAATCGCAATCTCTTTGGTAATACCAAAAACCAGTGCCTAAATACACGGAAAAATTACCAGCATATTCATTTTTCCAATGCTCATAGTTGATAACAGTGCTATACACTAATACTGTGTTTTCATCGATGAAATTCAATGCTTTGCATGTTTGATGAATTCCGTCCCAATCACTGGCTTCTGTCAAATACAGTCCGTTAAGTATGTCTTCATTATTCTTTTTGCATGAAGAAAATGAAAGACATAATACAGTGACAGTTATTATTATATATAGTTTTTTATTCATGTTTTCAATCTTTTAGAGATGATTATATCCCAAATCTGAGTGCTATTTCGTAATATCCGTCACTATTATCTCTACCAAAGTTATATCTTCCAACTAATCCAAGACCATAAATATTCAAACCTGCACCAATCTTAATTCCAAGTCCTGTTTCTGCACCTTTAAGACCGCAATTTAAGCTTGCAATTATATGAGGATCTATAGAAAAATTAGTTGTTCCCAAAGAACATCCTAATCCCAGTTGTATTGGAATGTAATAAGCCTCCATGCTATAGCCGTATCCAGAAAAATGGGAGTTTAAATACCCTGCTGTTAGCGTAGAATAAAGACTTTCTGTAAAAAACCGTGAGACACCAAATTGCATACCAAATGTGTAAGCATTATCTCCAACAAAACCATAATTAAACTCAAGATCAATTCCTGTTACTGGTTTAAATTTTTCTTCGGTTTGTTGTGCAAAAAGAACGGTTGAAAAAACTAAAAAAATAGAGCAAAGTAAAATTTTTTTCATTGTTTAATTTAGTCGGTTATATACCATTGACTCCCTCGGTTCTTGTTAAACATGTTTTATTGTTATTTTGATGTTTACTTTAAATTTTCATTTTAAACGATATAATTACATTTATCTTCTCCAAGTTCTGACGATATTGTCACTGCTATTTGTAACCATTTCAGAATCGGTGTATTCCTCTATCGTGAATGATATGGACTCATCTTCATTGCTTAGATAGAAATTGTTTCCTGATATACGACAATTGTATGTGGTGTTGCGTCCACCTAAACGATTATTCCAATCGAGTTCGTCATTACGGAACTTTATATACTCGCCATGTGTGCATGTATAGGAATTGTAGGTTTCGAGATACCATGTTCCTGAAGTTGGTGTTCCGTTATCATCTTTTTGATTACATGATAGAAGCATTGTACTTGCTATCATCGTTAAAATTAAGAATGCTTTTTTCATACTTTTTTCTTTTAAGTTATACATTATGTTAATAAATCGTATTTCAAATTTTATCACGCATAACTATAAAAGAAAAGCGTGAGTTAGTTGCCACGCTCTAAAGGCACTACCACATGCCAGCATACAAGACAACACAACCCGCGCTATACGCAGGCATTAAGTGTCTATTATTCTTGTATGCTTTTTTTGAAAGTGGTAGTTTCTTTAGAGCAAGAACAATAGCCAAAATGCTATAATATTCAATATGTCTTGACAGATAATTCTGTCGGTGCAAATTTAAAGAAATATTTTTATCATAAGCAAAAAATATATCACAAATTTACTGTTAAAAATATATACATAGTCACTAAGTTGTATTACACAATTAAAGGGAAAATCTATAACGCAGGATCGTTAAATCTATCCTTTTGTAAATGGTTGATAATTATCAGGGTTGATTAATTTTGTGTATAATATTTTTCTGTTATAATGGAAAATTATTACAATATTTTTCTATTATGATGTAAAAATAACAGAAAACTACACTAAAAAAATCTTTTCTCTTTCGTCTTTCGCCTTTAGACTTTTTCTTATCTTTGCATTAAAATATATTTTACCATGTTAGTAGTTTCTTACATAAGAGAACATAAAGAAGAAGTTATCAAACGCTTGAGTATTAAGAATTTTACTCGCTTTGAATTATTGGACGAAGTCCTGCAGTTAGATGATGAACGTCGTGCTGTGCAACAGGAAAACGACGAGGCTCTCGCCGAAGCAAATTCACTCGCTAAGAAAATTGGCGAGCTTTACAAACAAGGCAAAGCCGACGAAGCTAACGAACTGAAAAAAAGAAATACCGAACTTAAAGAGAAAACCAAAGTCCTCGCAGAACGTGCTGAAGAGATAAAGACTCAACTGCAAAACAAACTCGTCGAGATTCCTAACACTCCAAACCTCGAAGTTCCTTGCGGAAAGACTGCTGCCGACAACCTTATCGTCAGCCAGGAAGGCGAGATGCCTCAGCTTCATAAAGACGCTGTGCCTCACTGGGATCTCTTGAACAAATATCAACTCGCCGACTTCGAACTCGGCAATAAAGTAACTGGCGCAGGTTTCCCATTCTATAAAGGTGCTGGCGCAAGATTACAACGAGCTCTCATCAATTTCTTCCTCGATGAGGCTATCGCAGCAGGTTATTACGAAATCCAACCTCCAATCTTGGTCAACGAAGCATCAGCTTACGCAACAGGTCAACTTCCTGATAAAGAAGCTCAAATGTATGCTGTACCTTTGGATGGTATGTATCTCATCCCGACAGCAGAGGTGCCTGTGACAAATATCTTCCGCGATAAGATTGTTCAAGAAAATCAGCTACCTTTGAAGAATGTGGCTTATTCTAACTGCTTCCGTCGTGAGGCTGGTTCTTGGGGTAAGACAGTGCGCGGTCTCAACAGATTGCATCAATTCGATAAAGTTGAAATCGTGGAAATAGCTCATCCTGACACTTCTTACGAAAGACTTGAGGCTATGAAGGAACACGTCGCTAACTTGTTGAGAAAACTCGAACTTCCTTTCAGAGTATTACGTCTCTGCGGCGGCGACATGAGCTTCACATCAGCAATGACATACGACTACGAAGTATGGTCGGCAGCTCAAGAGTTGTGGCTTGAAGTAAGTTCTGTCTCTAACTTCGAGACATTCCAAGCTAACAGAATGAAACTCAGATTTAAAGATAAAGACGGCAATATCCGCCTTGTCCATACTCTCAACGGCAGCGCACTCGCATTGCCACGTATTGTTGCTGCTTTGTTGGAAAATAATCAGTGCGAAGAAGGAATCAGAGTTCCTAAAGTACTCCAAAAATATACAGGCTTTGAAATTATTAAGTAAATTAAGTATATTATTGATATTGTTTTCATTGATGGCTTGTACCGAGCCGTCAATGAAACGTATTAATAGCATGACAAAACAACTCGAACAAATCGAGAAAAAATACGTAAAGGCTGATGAGTCTTTTAATTCTCTCGTCGAACAATGCATGGATTTGGATGAGTTCTTGAGAAACGAAAACAATCCTAAGCCAGAAATGCAGCTTCTGCGCGCATATCTCCAACAATATGAAGATGAGAGAGATTCTATAATAGCAGAAATAAAATATTCTTACAAACAACTCAGCGATCTTAAAGATGATTTCGAAAAAGGTCTTTACGATGAAAATCAAAGGAATGAATATCTTTCCTCTGAAGAAAATGCCGTAAAAATGCTGAATGCTAAACTGGATTATTTTATAGACCGTTTTGAGAAACAAAGCGAATTTATTAAGCAAATTGAAGGACAATAATTTACGATGAAAAGTATTCATAAGTTGTTTTTCATTGTTTTTGCATTGATGTTGATGGCATCGTTACCGTCAGTGGCGCAGGTTCCTTTGCCTCAGAAAGGAAAAACCAAAGATCAATCGGCACAACCTCAACGTCAAATCGATGAGCAACTTGCAAGAAGTTTTTATAATAATAAGGAATACTACAAGGCTGCGGAATTGTACAATCAGCTTTATCAAAAATATAATTATTATCATTATTTTTCTCAATATATTGAATGTCTGTTATTTATAGAGAAATACGACGAAGCTGAGAAAAATCTGAAGACATTTATAAAACGCGACAATACCACCAATAAATGGAAAGCGCAGATAAATCTGGCGTTTGTTTATCGGAAAAATAACGAAATCGAAAAGGCAGATAAGTATCTGAAAAAAATGATAAATGAATTGCCAGAAGACAGAAATGTTTTCAATCAGGTGGCTAATAATATGAGAATGAAAGATTTGGATGAATATGCCATTTTGTTGTACGACAGAGGAGCGAGCATTTTATCAATGAATCATAAATTTTATATGGAAAAGGCATTGGCATATCAGTCGATGTTGAATTTCGAGAAAGCTACAGAAAACTATCTTCTTCAATTGGAGGTGTCGCCCGATGATTATGAGACTGTTAAGTCACGATTTTCATATATGTTGAGATATGATGTTGATGGGTCAGTGACAGATGTCATGCGTATTGCGCTTTTGAAGAAGACACAGGAACGTCCTGAAGACGCGCTTTTCGCTGAGCTCTTGGTTTGGTTTGCTCTTCAGATGAAAGATTATGAAATTGCTGTCAATCAGGAAATTGCATTGGACAGACGTTTCAATGACAGGGAATATGACATTATTTATCTTGCAAGAATTGCGCGTGATAACGGGCAGTACGACATTGCTATAAAGGCTTACGATTATCTCATAAAGAAGTCGGCAGAAGGTGCTTTTTATCCTGAAGCTGTTGTCGGAAAGACGGAAGTGGAATATGAAAAGGTGAATGCATCGCAGAGTGGCGTTTCGACGGAATGGTATTCTAATTTCGAGCAACGTATTATGAATGAATGTAATGAGCTTGGAATATTGGATATGACCATACCGATTTTGGTGATACGTGCTGAGATTCTGGCATTTCGACTTGAAGAAGATGCAAAAGCTGTAGAATTGTTAAATGATGCTTTGACATTGAATCTTACGAAGTTGAATAAAGCCAAATTAAAGATGAAACTTGCTGATATTTATCTATTTAAGGAAGAAGTATGGGAGGCGACATTACTTTACAGTCAGGTCGATAAGTCGATGAAAGAGGAACCGATAGGACATGAGGCGCGTTTCAAGAATGCGCAGCTTCGATATTATATTGGAGAATTCGATTGGGCATTGTCTGTTCTAAATATCTTAAAATCAGCGACATCTAAACTTATCGCTAACGACGCAATGACATTGTCGCTGGTTATTTCTGACAATTTAGAATACGACACTGTTGCATTGCAGCGTCTTGCCAAAGCGGATTTTTATATTTATCAGAAACGTTATGAGCTTGCAAATCAGATGCTTGACTCGATAAATATTTACAATCCTAACGAGGTAAGTATGCCTTATCTCCTGATGCGTAAGGCACAGATAGCAGTTGAAAATCAGGGATATAATTTGGCGGATAGTTTATATAAACGCGTCTATCAAGGATATGCCGACAGCTATATGGCAGACGACGCGCTGATGAAAGACGCTGTTTTGTTGGAGAGATTTTTAGATAATAAGGAAGAAGCGATGGAATGCTACGCCAAGATTATCGATGAATATACGGCGAGTGTTTATGTGGCACAAGCGCGTAATGCTTATCGCAGACTGAGGGAAAATTTACAATTAACAGTTAACAATTAACAATTATGGAACAGAATCAATCATATAATAATTTGGTGAGACCTAAGAAGGCTTTGGGTCAGCATTTTCTTACGGATTTAAATATCGCGAGAAATATCGTCGATGCTATGTCTGATGACGTTAACGTTATTGTTGAAGTCGGTGCTGGCATGGGCGTCTTGACGCAATATATCATCGAGGATAATTTAGAGAAATTACGTGTCGTTGAGATTGACACAGAATCGATAGAATATCTGAAGAACGCTTTCCCTCAGTTGGGCGAACATCTCATTCATGGCGATTTTTTGAAAACCGATTTGAGTAAATTCGCTTCAGCGAAGATAGGCGTCATCGGTAATTTCCCGTATAACATCAGCAGTCAGATTTTCTTTCAAGTCTTGAAATATAGAAATCAAGTCGATGAAGTTGTAGGCATGATACAGAAGGAAGTGGCTGAGCGTATAGCTGCGGGACCGGGAAGCAAGACATACGGAATATTGAGTGTTTTGTTGCAGGCGTGGTATGACATTGAGTATCTTTTCACGGTTCATGAGAACGTTTTCAATCCGCCACCGAAAGTGGAGTCGGCAGTTATTAGAAGTCGGATCGTAGCCATGTCGTTCTGTGGGCCAAGGAGTTGGAGA
>JAZNSO010000089.1:0-44195 GCA_045591245.1 Bacteroidales bacterium | reverse complement strand
TTACAATGTTTATGGACGTTATTGGACTTCAACACCAAAATATAACAATGATTATAATTCATACCATTTTACTAATTTAGGTTCAGGTGAATCATATTACAGTGCTAGATTCTGGGGATTGAGCATCCGTCCTGTTTCTGAATGATGAATGAATACGTGTTACGAATTATATTTATCTAATTATTATGTTAAAGTCCGTTGGGTTGTTAAAAATCTGACGGACTTTTTTATATGACCAAGGATTTCCATACATGAATAAATTAACGTCTTTTATTCATGTATTAAAGCTTCATCACTTTTGCAGTATATGACTTCTCGCATTTTTTCATATCTTCTGGCGTTCCCTCGAAAATGACTTCTCCACCTTTGTCGCCGCCTTCTGGTCCTAAGTCGATGATCCAATCTGCAACCTTGATTACATCAGGGTCGTGTTCGATAACGATGAGCGAATGACCATTATTAATTAATGCGTCAAAAGCTTTTAACAGTTTATTAATGTCATGGAAATGAAGTCCTGTCGTCGGTTCGTCGAAGATGAATAATGTCGGTTTCTCGCTCATTCCGTTAATGAGGAAAGAAGCGAGTTTGATGCGTTGAGCCTCCCCGCCACTCAATGTCGATGATGGCTGCCCCGCTTGAAGATATCCCAATCCCACATCTCGTAAAGGCTTCATCTTCGCAATGATACGTTCAATGATATTCTTGAATTCACATTCTTTGTTGTTCTCCATGAAATCGATGACTTCATCGATACTCATGTTCAAAATGTCGCTGATGTTCTTGCCCTTGAACTTTATCTCCAAAGCCTCCTCTTTATATCGTGTGCCGTTACAGACGTCGCATTTCAGATAAATGTCCGCCATAAACTGCATCTCGACTTTCAATGTTCCGCTGCCCTGACAGTTGTCGCAGCGACCGCCAGCGACATTAAACGAGAAATATCCTGGCTTTAAACCGCGGTTCTTCGAAAGTTTCTGTTCAATGAAAAGCTGTCGTATATCATCAAAAGCCTTGACGTAAGTTATTGGATTTGAACGTGACGACTTCTCAATAGGATTCTGGTTGATATATTCTACAGATTGTATCGCCATCAAACTGCCATTTATCTTGCCGAAAGATCCGACTTTATCGGACGTGCCTTCAAAATGTTTCTTCAACGACTTGTAGATGATATCGTTGACCAAAGTCGATTTTCCAGAACCGCTGACACCTGTCACGACAGTTAGCACGTTCAATGGAATCTTGACGTTAATGTTTTTTAAGTTGTGTTCGCAGCATCCTACAAATTCAATGGCGTTATTCCACTTGCGACGTCTCGATGGAAGAGGAATTTTCTTCTCGCCAGAAATATATTTGACAGTCATGCTTTTTGAAACGTCACATTTGCTGTGACTTCCATCTTCATTGTTATCAATCATTTCTTCTATGGAACCTTGAAAAACAACTTCTCCGCCATTGATGCCAGCGTATGGTCCAATGTCGATGATGTGGTCGGCACTGCGAATTATCTCCTCATCGTGCTCAACGACAATCACGGTGTTGCCGATGTCGCGTAGTCTCCTCAAGACTTTTATCAGTCGTTGCGTATCGCGTGAGTGAAGCCCGATACTCGGCTCGTCTAAAATATATGTAGAATTTACAAGACAGCTGCCTAATGAAGTGGCGAGATTAATTCTCTGCGACTCGCCGCCAGAAAGTGTGTTGGCGGTTCTGTTTAAAGTGAGATATTCCAAACCTACTTCAATGAGGAAACTAAGTCTGCTGTTTATTTCTTTTAAAAGACGTTCTGCAATCTCTTGCTCCGTCTTGTCCAAAACGAGTTCATCGAAAAATGTCTTTAATTTTGATAATGGCATCTCGCATAATTCAGTGATGCTCTTGCCGTTTATCTTTACGTAATTAGCTTCTTTCCTAAGACGCGTGCCTTGACACTCTGGGCAGACTGTTTTGCCGCGATAACGCGAAAGCATTACACGATATTGTATCTTATACAGTTGAGATTCAACTTCTTTAAAGAAATCATCGATGCCTCCGAAATATTTGTTTCCAGTCCAAAGAAGTTCCTTCTGTTCTTTCGTCAACTCATAATAAGGTTTGTGGATAGGGAAGTCGAAGTGTCGTGCTGTACGAATCAGTTGGTCTCTCCACGCGCTCATTTTCTCGCCTCGCCAGCAAGCGACAGCGTTGTCGTAGATAGACAGCGACTTATCTGGAATTACCAAATCAGGATCTATACCGATGATATTTCCGAAACCTTCACATCTCGGACAAGCTCCGTATGGATTGTTGAAAGAGAAAAGATGCTCCGTCGGATTCTCAAAAGTGATGCCATCAGCCTCAAAACGCGAGGAGAATTGATACTCAATGTGATTCTCTCCATCATCTACCATTATAATACAACTGTCGTTTCCTTCGTAAAAAGCAGTCTGCACAGAATCTGAAATCTGCGGAATCAGTTCGGATGTCTTGTTATTGACCTTCAATCTGTCAATCAGAATTCTTACATTATTAATATTATCAAAATCCTTTTGTTTGAGAAAATCCTCAATTCTGACCATCTTGCCGTCGATGAAAAGACGGTTAAAACCTTGCTGGAGCAAAATATTCAGATGCTCTACTATTTCTCTTCCTTCAGGCAAAATCAAATCCGATAAGATATAAACAGCGAAGTTATTCTGTTTCAGGATAAAATCTATTACGTCATTAATCTGATGACGTTTGACTTCGACACCGGAAACTGGGGAGTATGTACGTCCGATTCTCGAATAAAGAAGCTTGAGATACTCGTATATTTCGGTGCTTGTGCCTACGGTGGAACGAGGGTTGCTCGAGTTGACTTTCTGCTCAATGGCAATTGCCGGCGAAAGACCGGTTATCAAGTCAACGTCGGGCTTTGTCATACGACCTAAAAACTGTCTCGCATAAGCACTCAGACTTTCAACATAACGACGTTGACCTTCTGCATAAATCGTGTCGAAAGCCAACGACGATTTTCCAGAACCTGAAAGTCCAGTGATTACGACAAACTTGTTCTTTGGAATGCTTAAACTAATGTTCTTTAAATTGTTAACCCTTGCACCATGTATGTTTATATTTTCTAACTTCTTCATCTTTTGTCGAAAATTACGTCCCTGAAAAAAATTGCACTAATTTACAAAAAAATATTCTTTCGTAAAGAAAAGATTATTATATTTGCAAAACATTCTACGGAAGAAATTTTAATTTATTGTATAACCCAAAAAATAGGAGACACGCTATCGACAATATTTACTCTTTTAACTTGAAATAAAGAGATTATGTTAGAAATATTAAACGACAAAGAATTGGTAGAACGTTATAAAAACGGTAACGTAGCCTGCTTTGAATTGTTGATGGAGCGTCATCAGAATAAAGTTTTTTCCTATATATTAATGCTTGTCAAAGATAGACAACTTGCGGATGATATTTTCCAGGATACTTTTTTGAAAATCATACGTACCATAAAGAGTGGCGCATATAAAGAAGAAGGTAAATTCATACAATTTGCTATGCGTATCGCGCATAATCTGGTCATAGACCATTTCCGCAAGTCAAACAGACTGCCTATGGCTGATTCGGTGAACAAAGATTACGACATCATTAACAATACGAAATACTCCGATCAATCCATCGAAGAAGCGATGATAACAGAGCAAGTGTATGACGATTTGCGCAAAATGATTGAATTTCTCCCTGAAGAACAAAAAGAAGTCTTGAATATGAGAATGTATGCAGATATGTCATTCAAGGATATCGCCGAAGCAACTAACGTCAGTATAAACACTGCTTTAGGAAGAATGCGCTATGCCATCATCAACCTGAGAAAAATGGCGAAAGAAAAAAATCTAACGCTAACGTTAAATAATTTTTAACCCATGAATAATAAAGTGTGATTTTGTCGCGTTATGTAGGCAATTGTAAACAAAGAAAATTGCCTATGGATATTAAATCTACACTTTATTTTTCGACAGATAGTCAGTTTGAGAACCATATAAGAAAGACTCTTAAAAACAGCTTTAAAAACGAAATGCCAACTAAGAAAGCTGTGAACTCAATTATGAGCTTCGCTGCTTCTTATGAGTGCGTCGATACAAAAATCGGCAAAGTGGAACTTTTATTTAATTGACAATTAACAATTTAAAATTGACAATTTATGTTTATTATAACATTAAATCTTAAACTTTAAACTGTTAATTGTAAACTGTAAAATGAAAACTGCTCCATGAGTCGTGGTTTTGTAAAAGAAGGTGATCAGGAAGAAGTTCCTATGGTGTTGCCGAGAGCGTTTCTGCCATCGGGGACTCCCAATTATGTCACACCGGAAGGCATGAGAAAACTCCACGATGAGATGGATTCTCTTAAAAAAGATTGGACAGAAGCAGGCTCTAACTACGTCGTCAAAAACCATATCGACGCCAAAATGCGTCAACTCTCCGAGCGAATCAACAGCGCAGTCGTGATTGACAACACAAAAGCAAATCCCGATGTCATCAGTTTTGGAATGTATGTAATGTACAACGACAAAGTCATCCGTATCGTCGGCGTTGACGAAGCCGATGCTTCCCATGGCCTGATTTCTTTTATATCACCAATTGCAAAATCCTTGATAGGGAAGAAGAAAGGCGACAAATTCGAGGTGAAAGTACCAAAAGGAACAGAAATCATTGAGATTTTGATGATAAGTCAAGAAGGCGATATAGCCACAGGACAACCTGTTGTTTGTAAAACAAAATCGCAGCCTGAATCGGTCGAGAACACTGCTAAAAAGAAGATGGTCTCGACAAGTTCAAACACAGTTAATGTTGAATCCAAACTTTCAAAGGACGTATGCGATAAGACCCTACAATTTCCAAATCTCTCAGATTCTCAGATTATAAATTTCTCAGTTTCAAAACCAAAGTTCCTCCCCGAAACAAATCCAACAGATTTCCTGCCTCTTATAAATGAACAAGGAAATATCATCGGTCGTGCTTTGTTATGCGAGATTCATAATGGTAATAAAGTCTTGCATCCGGCAATTCATCTTTTGGTTTTTAACTCTAATAATGAAATCGTGGCGAAATATTGGTGGCACGTAGCTTTCGGTGAGACAGCAGAAAAGACTTTGAAATGCAAGTTGAAAGAAATGGAATCCCAAAATATAAAACCAAAATTCAAAAAACAATACATCCGCGAAGACAAGATCGAGAAGGAGTTGGTCTCGGTCTTCACAGCAACCACCGATGAAGAATTCATACCATCGCCAGATGACAAAGAGTATGACATGATTTTTGGTAAAGATTTATAGGCTGACATCAGTTTGTACTTAATTTGGTTAAGTTATAATTTATTTATTTCTTAGAAAAAAAATTAAAAATCAAAGATTCATAATTATACATTTTTTTATAAATTAGCGTTTTCAAAAATGTGCTGTAAATAAAAGTTAAGACATTGACTAAAAGACATTACTACATTTGTTAATTTTAGACGTTATGATAAAAAATATAATTTTCGATTTCGGTGGTGTGCTTGTTGATTGGAATCCGCATTATTTGTTCGACAGTTATTTCAATGACACAGAAAAATGTAACTGGTTCATTGATAATGTCTGCAACAACGAATGGAACGCTCAGATGGACCAAGGCAAACCTTTTGAAGTCGCTGTGAGAGAACGTATTGCAGAATTTCCAGAATTTGAAGAAGCGATAAGATTATATCAAACAGAATGGATGAAAACGATGGGAGAGGAGATTCCTGGAATGTTTGAACTGATTAAATCGTTGAAAGAGAATGGATTTCCTGTTATATACGGATTGACAAACTGGTCGAGCGAGACGTTCCCGATGGTACAGAAAAAATATCCGATATTTTCGCTGATAGATAAAATTGTATGCTCTGGCGACGAAAAACTTTTGAAACCAGATCCGGCGATTTATATGACACTATTGGAACGTTATAATCTCGTTGCTGAAGAATCTGTTTTCATCGACGACAGATTAGATAATGTAAATGGCGCGATTGCATTGGGAATGAAAGGAATAAGATTCGTCAATGCCGAACAATTATCAAAAGATTTAAAAGAATTGATAGGATAAATATCTGTTAGAGATGCCATTATAAGACATTTCTACATTTAAAAATAAATATTATGAAAACAGTTGAAATAAAAAATTTTGAATTATACACGACAGGCGTTATCAGCATAGCATGGAAAGAAAATGACGAAGATATTTTCATCAACGTGGATTTGGACTTGGCAGCAATGCTGAAAATGATGAAGATAGAAGGTCTGTCATACGAAAAAGTGTTGCAGATTTCTGAAAGTCAGCAGCCATTGAAGTTTAAGAAAGTGACTTTGCTGCTTTTCCAAGATGACGATAAACCAGGTCAATATTACACTACGGAATGTATGTTCGAGGATGACGACTTGGATATTTTCCATGCTGAAATAAAAGAATAAGATGTCGTCATCATCTGACAATCAGATTATAATACCTAATCTCCCTGATTTTGCTGCTATCGATTTCGAGTCGGCTAATGGCGATATTAGAAGCGCGTGCAGTGTCGGAATCGTCATAGTAAAAGACAGGGAGATTGTGGATTCTTTTTATAGTTTGATAAAACCAGTTCCAAATTATTATTGCTATTGGAACACCAAAATTCATGGAATAAAACAAGAAGATACCAACGATGCGCCGATTTTTCCTATTGTATGGCGAGAAGCGTCTAAATACGTTGGAAATCTTCCACTTATAGCTCACAATAAGAGTTTTGACGAACGCTGCCTAAAGGCTTGTTTCGCTCATTATAAAATGAAATATCCTGGTTATCAGTTTTATTGCACCTACAGGACTTCGGTAAAAGTTTTCCCAGACTTGGAAAATCATCAGCTGCATACTGTTGCTGCTCATTGCGGTTATGACCTTAAAAATCATCATCACGCACTTGCCGATGCCGTAGCCTGTGCTCATATCGCAATGGAGATTTTCAACGGTTTCTCTTTTTAATAAATGAATTAACTTTTAGTTATCAACACTCTGTACCTAAAATAAATTTCATTATCACCTTTCAATATTCATTTCATGGTCAGATATCCATGTGACTTAATGTGAGATAATCGCACGATTGAGAGAAAATAATTGCATTCCTTATCTGTGGTTCGTATTTTATTTGTAAATTTGCTTATCGTTAACAATTATTGTTTATGAATATTAATATATTTCCCAAAAAGAAAAGTCTATTGAACTTTGCAATATTATCATCGATAATTTTTTCTGGTTTAAATCTTAATGCTCAAAGAGTTGAAGAACAGCAATTTTATAATTACGGTTTTGAAAATTGGGTAAATGAAGGATCGGAAGAAGCGGAACCTGCACATTGGCATTCGTTCATGTCTGCATCTGGTAGTTTTAATAATTTGATGTCGCAGCAAATTGAACCGTCAAGTGCAAAACGTCCAGGAAGTCAGGGTAATAGAAGTGCTCGTATTTTCTCGAAAAAGAAAGTTGGAATTATAGCGAACGGAAATATGACGACAGGAAGAATCAATGCGGGAAGCATGAGTCCGAGCGGAAACAATAATTACAATTATACACAATGTAATTCCAACTACTGCACACCAATGACTGTCGTTCCTGATTCCCTCACAGTATGGGTCGCTTTCCGGGCAAAAGATTCCGGCTCTTACGCTAGCGTTATGACTGCAATTCACGGAAATGTTGATTTGAAACAACTTAGTTCTGGTGGTTATGAACCTTCAAATATGGTTTGCGCTACTGCAAAACGCGAATATCCGAGAACCTGTGCATCAGGCAATTCGTTGGTTTGGAAAAGATTATCAATTCCGTTCACAACAAGTTCACATAACGACCCAAGATATATACTCACAACATTCTCAACCAACTCAACTCCTGGCGGCGGCGATAGCGGTGACGAGGTTTTTATTGATGATATAAGTCTCATTTACAATCCATTTCTTACTGTCGAAGACTTAAACAATGACAAATATCACTTTCCAGCTGATGGTTCTGCTTTGAAAATTGAAGTGCCGTTCAGTCTCGATGGAACAATGTCTGCAAACAATCTGAATATCTCTGCAAATCAAGTTATCGCACAACTTTCTGATGCCAACGGAAGTTTTGATGATCCTGTCGAAATAGGCAGAATGACGACTAATGAGAGCGGTGTCATTAATGCCACAATTCCATACAACACTCAAGATAGTGATTCTTATAGAATTAGAGTCGTTTCGACAAACTATCCAATGACATCAGAAGATAATGGAACAGACATCGCTATTTCAGGCGGCACTGGTGTTGAAGATTACTTCTTTACAGAAATTAACATTTATCCAAATCCGGCAAAAGATTTCATGAAAATTAGTTCTAATAATATCTTGAGAGAAATTAACATCTTCTCAATTGACGGAAGATTGGTTTGTACAAAAGATGTAAACCAGTGTGAAACGACAGTAGATTTAACGTCTTTTAACAACGGAACTTACATCGTAAGAATGATTCTTGATGGAGATGTTGTTGTTAGAAAAATTGTTAAGAATTGAGAAGCAACGTAATAACACTCAGATAGGTCTAACTATAATAAAGTTATGTTTTTTGTTAACTAACTTAATAAAATTTGTAGATCAGTAAAAAATGTTGTTCTTTGAAAAAAATACAAATTATGAAAAAACTCTTTATCTTATTATTATGCTTCTTAGCATTATCGTCTTACGCTCAAAAAGTTGAACCAACATGGGAATCTTTAAATCAACGCGCTTATCCTCAGTGGTTCTCCGACGCTAAACTCGGAATCTTTATTCACTGGGGTGTGTATTCCGTTCCAGCTTATGCCTCTAACGAAGGCTACGCCGAATGGTATTACAGCGGCTTGATGAACGGCGACACGACTCGTATCAACTTCCAAAAAAGAAACTACGGCGAGGACTTCACCTATCGTGACTTCGACAAACTCTTTAAAGCAGAACTTTGGAATCCTTTCGACTGGGCAGAATTGTTTAAGAAGAGCGGCGCGAAATATGTGCTTCTCGTCACAAAACATCACGACGGATATTGTCTCTGGAACAGCGAATATTCTCCGGAATGGAACAGCGTCGTGGGCGGACCGAAGCGCGACATCGTGGGAGAACTCACCGATGCAGTGCGTGCCGAAGGTCTTAAAATGGGATTCTATTATTCACTTCCTGAATGGACTAATCCAATGCACAGATGGTATATCGACCCAGATGATTCCATAACAAATTATGTCGACAACCACATGATTCCGCAGTTCAAGGAGTTGGTTACAAAATATCGTCCATCTATTATCTTTGCCGACGGCGAATGGCGTAACTCAGCTGAGCAATGGCATTCGGCAGAACTTATAGCGTGGTATTACAACACAGTGGGCGAGGAGGCTATCGTCAACGACCGCTGGGGTCATGGCGCGCAACATGGATTCCGCACTCCGGAATATAGCGCAGGTATCACTCAGACCGATCGTCCTTGGGCTGAATGCCGCGGCATAGGTCGCTCCTTCGCACTCAATCGCAATGAGCCGCTCTCCAATTATCTCACATCTAAAGAATTGATCCGTCACTTCGCTAAGACAGTAGCAGCCGGAGGTGGAATGACGCTCAACGTAGGACCATCAGCCGACGGAATTATACCGATGTTACAACAGGAAAGGCTGTTAGATCTCGGTAAGTGGTTGGAGATAAACGGCGAGGCTATCTATGGGACGCGTCCTTATCATAAATTCTACGAGATGAAGGAAGTCTCCATCACAAGAACAGATTCCGTCATTGACTTCAATTGGCATCGTAACTCGCCAGATAAAGCGATAAGCTACGATAACTTCAGCGCTACATGGAACGGAATTTTTATCCCTGAAAAAACTGCGACATATACTTTTGAAGTAGAAGTCGATGACAACGTAAAAGTTACCGTCGATGATAAGGTGATAATAGACTATAATCCTGCTAAAGCCAACGAACAACAGAGCGATGCCGACATGGCGAAAAACTGGAGCTCTACATCGGGAAAAATCAAGCTGAAAGCTGGCGAGCCATATAACATCAAAGTTGAATATCAGGAGAAAAACATCGATGCTATGATGCGACTTTTCGTCTCTTCTAAATATATGACGAAGTCGGTTCTAAAACCTCATGACGGATTCAGAGCAGAATATAAGTGCGAGCAGCCTTACGTCTGTTACACTACAAAAGGCGATGACTTATATGCTATCGCGATAGATTTTCCGCAAGATGAACTCGTGCTTGAAATTCCACAGCCTAAAGATAATACTGTTGTAAAAATGCTCGGCTGCGAGAAGATTTTGCCTTGGAAATATGAAGACGGCAAGATGATTATCGATACGACACCATTGAAATACAATGATTTGAAGAGCGATGCGGCATGGGTGTTCAAGATTTCTATGTGATATTGTCTGTTGACCTTTAACTCTTATACGAAAGAATGTGAATCGTGACTCCTATTAATATTGCGGCGAGAATAATCTGGAGCCAAAGCATTCCGCTAGCAACGAAGAAAATGCAATAAATTAGGCTCAACCATAATAATGAAATAATGTAAATCTTAGTCTTCAGAGGGATTATCTTATTCTCTCTGAAGTTTTTTATGTACGAGCCTAAATGCTTGCTGTTGATAAGTTTATCGTAAAATTTCTTTGAACTTCTAAAGAAACACCAAGCCGCCAAAAGCAGTAATGGAGTGGTGGGTAATATAGGTAGAAAAATCCCGATGATTCCTAATGTTAGAGAAATTATACCTAATATCAGTAGTAATATTTTCATTTTTTTAGAGTTCTTCTTTTCAGATTCTGAATTTCTCAGGTTCTGAGTTTCAAAATCAAATCTTCTTCTTGTTCCATTTTGCAAACTTCATGTAAATTCCGCAGATTATTCCGAGCAGTACGCCGTATAAGATTTCCGCTGTCCAAACCCATTGAACCTCAGTTGTTACCCTTGTCATAATCCAAATGAATACGATGTAAATGAGTAATATAACTGCTTCTAAATAAAGAGCTGCTGAAGTGTTTCCTGTTCCTGATACTGCCTCAAAATATGCGTTCCCGATGCCTTGGAAAATCGTTCCGCAACAAATAACATAAATGGATGGAATCACTAAATTAGCGAGAGTTAGGTCGTCGGTATAGATTCTGGCAATCTGTAGAGGAAAAACTGCTACTAATATAACAATTGGTATCGTGCATAAGATACAGTTTTTCAATATCTTATTGATAGTTGAAAATACTTGGTCTGAGTGACCTTCGCCAATAGTACGGCTCACGAGCGTGTTTGTCGTTGTCGCGAAAGCAAAACAAGGCGTGATTAAAATCATGTAGATACTTCTTACGATAGAGGATATTCCTGTTGCGGTTTCTCCCATCTTCTCAATTAATATAAAGAAAATGAACCAGATACCGAAAGAGAATAGTTTCTGAATCATTGTCGGTGTTGCTAATTTGAGAATGCGTTTCATTAAATCAGATTCCATCGGATGAATCTTGAACATACCGAAGTCTTTCTTACGTAAAGAGATGTAACTGTAAATAGTAAAGAAAAGAAAAGCAGACACTTCCGCGCAGAATGATGCTAATGCTGCACCGCCGATACCCATCTCTGTAAAACCAAACTTACCAAAAATGAGACAATAGTCTAAAATAATATTAACAATTGCCATAATAATCGTTGAGAATGTAATGACTTTTGTATTTGAAATTCCTACATATAAAGCCCTATATAAGAAATTGAAACATACGAAGATAATTCCAAATTGACGATATTTAATATAATCCAAAGAAGCGTCGTAAATATTAGGAGAATCGATAAGATAGAGAAGTAAAATATCTGAAAAGAAATATAAAACTGAGAATAAGATAAGTCCTAGAAGAAAGACGAAGACGCTGCCATGTTGAAAAATGACACCTATTCTGCCATGATTGCCTTCGCCGAATCTTCTCGCTATAATTATCTGAATACCAATCGCAAATCCTGTCGCTATCGTCGTAAAAACGAAATAAAAAAGTCCGGCAAGCATAGACGCTCCCAAAGCAATAACTCCCAAATGTCCTAAAAATGCAGTGTCGGTGAAATTGATTATGGTCTGAGCCATATTTCCTAACATTATAGGTAAGGCGATTCTCCAGATTTCTTTATTTGTAATTTGAACTTTCATTTGAATTTCAATGAATTATATAAAAATATACTAAATATCAGCTATTTGCAAATTTACAAAAAAATATGTCTAATGCTGCCTATCACACATATCAATATTCAAAAAAGATTTGTATCTTTGTTTTAAAAGATATTTATACATGAAGTTTTTTAAACTATTGATAATCATATTATTTATTACTACGAACAATATGGTTCGCTCGCAAACCGTATCTGCCACATTTTTCAATGTCCCGCAGCAGAAAGTCTATATTAACGCCTTCACAGGTTTATATATGGAAGTCTTGGATTCGGTAATGATGTCTCAAGATAAAAGAGCTGAATTCAATACGTCTTTAACGAAAGGCATGTATCAGATTGAGACTGAATATGGTCAAACTGTTGATTTTCTATATGATAATTCACAAGTAAGAATGATTGTCAAAGATATTGACGACATATCATCAATAGAATTTTTAAATTCACAACCTAATACAGATTGGGTCGCATATCTAATCTATAAAGAGCAGATTGTCAATTCTTTAAATCTATTGAAACCTGTACTTAGAGAATATGATAAGAATACGGATTTTTACATCAATGCAAAAAAAGAATATCAGTCATTACAGGAAAATTTCGTTTCATATACTGATTCATTGATTCAACATGATAACTATGCTTCAAATCTTATTCGAGCCGATAGATTTCCTTCGCTTAATCTTGATGACGATTTCAAGAAACAGCGTAATGATATGATTAACAATTTCTTTAATGATATTGACTTTAACGATTTGTCGCTGATTCCAACTGAAGTCTTGACCAATAAAATCATTGATTTCTTATCAATACAGATTACCGCAGATCAAAATCAGGAACAACAAATCATGTCGTTGATTCTTGCGTCTGACAATGTTTTAAGAAAGGCAACTGTTAATTTTGAAATGTATAAATTTGTTTTCCAGTTTCTTTTGGAAAGTTTTAACGAATTGAAAATAAACGATGTAGTTGATTATTTGACTCGTATTCCTTACTACGAAGAAATTAATTGTACGGACATTCAGTATGAAGAACTTTCTTCAATTGCGGAATTTAATTCAAGAGCGAGAATTGGAAGTTCTGCAAAAAATATTTCAGGAAAGACAATCTTTAATGAGGATTTTGATTTGTATTCTATTGAAAATGATTTTATTATAGTCTTCTTTTGGTCATACACCTGCGATCATTGCAGGGAGAATATCAGGGATTTGAAGCATTTTTTGGACGAGAATCCGAATTTTTCTTTAGTAGCAGTAAGTGTTAAGGGTGACTTGAAAAAAATTAAGACTTTTGTTAAAAAAAATAAGACAAACGGTTTTTTTTATCATGATGGTTTAGAATGGGATTGTCCTTTTGTGAATGATTATGCCGTGACAGCGACACCGAGTTTTTTCATTCTCGACAAGAGCAAGAAAATCATTTATAAACCATTCGATTTAAGTGAATTAATACAATTTGTAAATACAATAATTAAACAATGAAAAAAATATTTTTAGGTGCACTTTTGTTTCTTTCCATAAATGTATTTGGTCAGAATGATGAGGACAGATGGGTTGATTCTGTGTTTAACACTCTCACTCTTGAACAGAAAGTTGGACAATTATTTAATCTTAGAGCTAACCAGCCGCGACAAAATTTCGACCCTAAAATTGAAGAATATATTAACAAATATAACATAGGTGGAGTAACGTTTTTCCGTACCGACGCTGCTTTGCTTCTTGAGCAAGCTAACGAATGGCAGTCGAAAGCACAGACCCCGATGATGATTGCCATTGATGGAGAATGGGGATTAGGGATGCGCATAAATGACGGATTGTCATATCCTTACCAAATGACACTCGGCGCGATAACAAATGATTCTCTCATTGCTGAGATGGGTCGTCAAATTGCAGAACAGTGCGTCAGACTTGGTATAAATGTTAATTTTGCACCTGATATTGATGTTAATAACGAACCTAATAATCCTGTTATCGGATTCCGTAGTTTTGGCGAAGATCCTGATAATGTGGCTCGTAAAGGAACTGCCTACGCACTCGCTCTTCAAAACAACGGAGTACTTCCTTCAATGAAGCATTTTCCTGGTCATGGAAATACAAAAACCGACTCGCATCATGCTTTGCCAATTATTAAAAATTCTTTAGAAGAGATTGAAGAAATTGAATTGTATCCTTTTAAATATCTGACAGACAATGGGGTGAAGGGTGCTATGGTTGGACATCTTTATTTTCCAGCACTCGAACCTATTGTGAATAAATCTTCTTCTTTGTCAAAAAATATTGTAACAGACCTTCTTAAAGAGAAAATGAATTATGATGGAATTATCTTTACCGATGGTCTCGAAATGAAAGGCGCGTACAACGGAACTGACCCAGATAGCGTTTGCCTTCAGGCAATTATGGCAGGCAACGACATTCTTCTCCTGCCAATAAATGTCGATGCTTCTATGCAGATAATCATCAATGCTGCTATGAATGATGACGAAGTTTATAATAGAGTAGAGGAAAGCTGTAAAAAAATATTAAGACATAAATATCAGCTCGGTCTTGATAAATATAAACCACAGTCGCTGGAGAGATTAAATAACGACTTAAATCAAAACAGATTTTTGTCTCTGAAACAACGTCTATATAATGAGGCTGTTACTATGCTCGTGAATAAGAAGCAAATACTTCCTCTGAGAAATGTCGAAGGTAAAAAAATTGCTGTGGTTACTTTCGGAGACGATAATTCTATTTCAAAAAGATTAAATGATAATGGAATCGTTAACAAATCTTTCATAATAAATAATAACATTTCGGAAGAAGAAGCAAAACGCACAGCGAAGCAATTTAAATCATACGATTATGTGATTTTAAATATAAGAAACACATCGAGTTATCCTTCCAAAAATTATGGAATAACACCTGCAATGACTAGTTTTGTAAATCATTTGCCGAACTCGATAAAATTGATTCTCAATGTGTTTGGGAATCCTTACGCTATAGATAAGTTCAATTTTAGCAAAAACCTTTCTTCACTTTTGGTTGGTTATGAAGATAATGAAATGGTTGCTAACTCGATGATAGATATTCTTATCGGGAAAATGTCTCCAAAAGGAAAATTGCCAGTCTCGTTGAGAAAATATAAATGCGGATATGGTCTTGAATTTAAAGGATTTCTCTCACCAGAAACATTACCAATCGCTCTGATTGAAAATGAAAATATCGATAGAATTGATTCTCTTGTTGTTGATGCTATCAAGCAAAAGGCTTTTCCTGGTTGTCAGATTCTTGCATTGAAAGACGGAAAAATAATTTTCGATAGAAACTACGGAAAATTCACATACGAAGGCGAGCAAGTGGTTCATAATGATGCGGTTTATGACATTGCGTCTCTTACAAAATTGTTTGCTTCAACCTTCGCCTTGATGAAACTTTATGATGAAGGAAAATTAAATCTCAATTCAACTCTCGGTGATTTCTTTCCTTTTCTAAATCAATCTGATAAGGGCGAAATTAAATTGATAGAATTTCTAACTCATCAGTCTGGAATGACACCTTGGATTCCTATTTATAAAATGACTTGCTCGGAGAAAAAACCTGATATGCAGTATTTTAGAGAGTCTATCGATGAGGAACATACTGTCAGAGTCGCAAGGAATCTTTACATTTCAGAAGATTTCATGTATCAGATTTATGACACAATCATGAAGTCGGAGTTGAAAGAGAAGAAATACAAATATAGTGACTTGGGATTTTATTTCGTTCCTAAAATTGTTGAATCTATTACAAATCAATCGTTTGAGTCTTATTTAAATGATAATTTTTTTGAACCTCTTAATTTGAATCATATCTGTTTCAAACCTTTAAACAAACTTGACATTAACAATATCGTTCCTACGGAAGATGATAAATATTTTCGTAATCAGTTGATTTGCGGTGATGTACATGATCAGACTGCTGCTTTGATGGGCGGAGTTTCTGGTCATGCGGGACTTTTCTCCAATGCAAGAGACCTCGCTGTTATGTTGCAGCTGCTTCTCAATAACGGTTACGCTAATGGTACACAATTCATATCTGAAGAGACGATAAAGTATTTTACATCAGCACCTTTCGCTGATAATATGAACAGACGGGGAATAGGATTTGACAAACCGGAAATTGACCCTGAGGTTAAATATTATACACCGTCTAAACAATCTTCTTTATCAAGTTACGGTCATTCTGGCTTCACTGGAACGTTTGCTTGGGCTGATCCAGAAAACAATCTTATAGTGATTTTCCTTTCAAATCGTGTGTATCCAACTTCAGACAATAACAAATTATCTAAATTAAATTTAAGAACTGAAATACACGATTTGTTTTATGAGGCGGTGAAGTAAGGGCTAAGTTACTAAGATGCTGAGTGGCATTAGTCATTAGACTTTGGACTTTACTCTTCAATTAAACGACGGATTTGTCGGAAACTTGCTCCAAAGTGAGTATCTGTCGCCCATTTTATCGACGAATGTCTTCCACATATTTTTAGGATTGGTGTTTAACAATTCCTTTGAACTGAATTTTCCTACCAACCATGCGTTGGCTTTCAATTCGGTACGCAGTTGTCCCGCGTCCCAACCTGAGTAACCGACGTAAAATCTTACCTCGTGAGTTTGAATCAAATTATTTTTTATCAACGCCTTTAGAGCGTTGAGGTTATTGCTCCAATAAATATTGCCGCAAATTTTATACGAGTCGGGGATGAGCTCGCCAACTGTATGAATGAAGAAAATCCTATTTGTCTCGACTGGACCGCCAAAATAAACATCTGCTTTAAATTCAGGGAAATCGTTGATTAAATCGTTGATACTTGCTGGTACTCTTTTGTTAAAAATAATACCTAAACTCCCTTCTTTATTATTGTGATCAATCATCAAAATTACAGAACGCATGAAATGAGGATCGCTGAAAAAAGGCTCCGCAATCAAGACGTTACCGATAGAGACTTTTAACGTATTATTCTGAATCTTAAACAGTTCGCTTTTCTTCATCCTTATTCTCTAATTTAATTGCACATTGTCAATTGTACACTGTTAATAATTTTTTAATTTTGTACATCAATTTATAGATGTCATGGCAACATATTACGACCAAAATAAATATAATTCCTTGCGGGAAGAATATGAATTTTTCCGTTTCCAAAGATACGATTATACTTTAAAAGATGGAAACTTATCGGCAAAATTTTATTTCTCTCTCGATGATAAACATTTCTTTTTACCTTCTTTTGAAATCCCATATAGAAAGTTCTATAGATGGAATACATTGAATAATAGCCAGTTGGATACGCTTATTTTTAATATTGGAATGATAGAACTTATCAGTTATTGGAAGTTGGCTTGTCCAAAGAAGGTTTATATTTCTCCGTTTAATTTGGAAGAAAAACAAATTCTTTGGTGGAAGAAGTTATATTTCAATGGATTAGGAGAGTTCTTCTATCTTAATGGAATTAAAGAGAATGTTAATGATTTTATGGAAATCATTTGTGAGAGCGATATATCATGCGAAAAATTAAATGTATCATTAAGCGAAACGACATTAGTTCCTGTAGGCGGCGGTAAGGATTCCGTTGTTACTATTGAATTATTGAAAAACAAAATGCCAATAATTCCTCTTATTATTAATCCAAGAGGCGCGACTAATGAATGTGTCGCTACTGCTGGTTTCTCTGAGCAACAAACCGCTGTTATAAAAAGAACGCTCGATGCTACAATGTTGAGAATGAACAATGAAGGCTTTCTTAACGGTCATACTCCTTTCTCTGCAATGTTGGCGTTTTATACTGTCTTGATAGGTTTTGCTACAAATTCGAAATATATCGCTCTTTCAAATGAGTCGAGTGCTAACGAACCTACAGTGCCTGATTCTGAGATAAATCATCAATATAGCAAATCAATTGAATTTGAAAATGACTTTAGGAACTATCTTAATGATTATATTTCCTCTGATATTCAGTACTTTAGTTTTTTAAGACCAATTAACGAAGTACAAATTGCAAGTCTTTTTGCGAAGAACAAGGAATATTATAAGGTGTTCAAGAGTTGTAATGTTGGAAGCAAGACCGATTCATGGTGCGGAAAATGTCCAAAATGTCTTTTTACCTGGATAATAATGTCGCCGTTTATTCCAGAAAATGAGTTGATAGAAATATTTGGAAAGAATCTCTTGAAAAACAATGATTTAGTTCCAATTATAAGGCAGTTGAAAGGCGAAGTTGAAGTGAAACCTTTTGAATGTGTCGGCACTGTCGAAGAAGTCAATGCTTGCTTAAATTATGGACAACGGAAGTCTGGTTTAGAAAATCTGTTAAATCAATATGATGATGCGAACAATCTTCCAAAACATTTTGAACAAATTTTAAAGGACAAACTACAATAACCTTAGGTATGTTAGATACGATTTTTAAACGATTAAGAGGAAAAAAGATTCTTATTGCAGGTTTCGGTCGTGAGGGAAAATCCACTTTGGCTTTTCTCAACAAATATTTACCTCATGCCATTGTTGGCATAGCAGATAAAAATGAATCAGCTTTTCAAAATATTGATAAAGAGAGATATAGCCTATATTTCGGAGATAATTATCTCAGTGATGCGAACAACTATGACATCCTCATTAAGACGCCTGGAATTTCTCTAAAAAATATGGAAATTGACAGTTCCTTAATAAGCTCACAGACAGATTTATTTCTTGAGGCATTTCATAATCAAGTTATTGGTGTCACTGGTACAAAAGGAAAAAGCACAACTTCAAGTCTAATTTATCATCTTTTGAAGGAATCTGGTCAAGATGCTATTATTGCAGGCAATATCGGTATTCCTGTTTTTGATTGTATTAGAGATATAAACCGCAGAGCCATAATAGTTTATGAACTTTCAGCACATCAATTGCAATTTATTAATCAGTCGCCACACGTAGGAATTCTCCTTAATGTTTTCGAAGAACATCTTGACCATTTCGGCACTTTTGAGAATTATAAACAATCTAAAATCAATGTGTTACGATATATGAATGATTCTGACATAGCTGTTTTAAATAATAGTTTGTGTTTGGAACTGGCGACTATGGAAAAACGCATCGTTGATTTTGAGAATTACAATTTTGACGATTACGACATCAAATGGGACAAGATACCTTTAATTGGAAGTCATAACAAGTTGAATATCAAAGCCGCATTGTCAGCATGCCACTCGTTTGGATTGTCAATATCAGAACTTGTTCCTCATCTTTATACATTCAAGCCTTTGGAACATAGGCAGGAATATGTCGGGACATTTAACGGATTGAAATTTTTCAACGACAGCATCTCAACCATTCCGCAGGCAACAATTGCGGCTCTGTCAACAATCAAAAATGTTAATTTTCTTTTACTTGGAGGTTTTGACAGAGGAATCAATTATGAGCCATTGGCGATTTATTTGAAAAATAATCCAGTTTCATATATTTTGGTGACAGGAGAAGCCGGAAAGTCAATTCAAAATCAACTACAAATTATTGGTTATAAAGGAAATATAATTGAATATACAGATATGGAGTCCGCTTTTGCGATATTAAAAGATTTCTCAAAACAGACAGATGTCTGCCTGTTGTCACCAGCCGCGGCAAGTTATGACAGATATAAGAATTTTGAGGAAAGAGGAAATATATTTAAAGAACTAGCAAAGAAATTTTAACATATTATGAATATTGTTTTTGGAGAATACGCTTTTGCGCACTTGTCCACGCTAATAAGTAATTACAACGATTTTTTTCTTTTGACAGATGATAATATTTACAAGATTTATTCGTCACTGATAGCGTCATTATTACCTGAAAAAGAAATATATAAAATTGTGATTCCTTCTGGAGAAGATAGTAAAAGCATTGAAAATGTGATGTTTATATGGAATAAATTACATGAATCAAATGCTGGAAGAGATTCTTTGTTAATAAATCTTGGCGGAGGAACAATATCTGACATTGGCGGTTTTGCGGCGTCGTGTTACAAACGAGGCATTGATTTTATAAATGTTCCGACAACGCTTCTTGCGATGACCGACGCTTCAATTGGTGGCAAAAACGGTATAAATTTCAGAAACCGCAAAAACCAAATAGGATTATTTTCAATACCTAAAAGCATAATTATCAATCCGTTCTTTTTAAAAACCTTGCCTCAGAGAGATTTGCTGTCTGGACTTGCCGAAATGATGAAATATGCTTTCATTGCTGACGCTTCTTTCTTTGACTTAAATACTGATAACTACTTGGATTTCATAGAGAAAGCGGCTACTACAAAAGACGATATTGTAAATCTTGATTTCAAGGAATCTGGACTTCGCAAGATGTTGAATTTCGGTCATACTATCGGTCATGCTTTGGAAGCTTTCTACCTGGACAAAGATAATTATCTTACTCATGGAGAAGCAGTTGCGTTAGGAATGTATTCTTCTTTATTTCTTTCTGTGAAATATTGCGGATTAGATGAAAAATGGTTGTTTTTTTATGAATTATGGTTTAAAGGAAATTATAACTTTTTGAATCTTAAAGGATTTGATTTGGAATCAATATTTTCTTTAATTTCTCACGATAAAAAGAACAAAGGAGGCAAACCTCAGTTCGTATTGATTTCAGCACCTGAAAAACCTGTGATAGATGTTAAAGTGGATGACAACGACATCAAAGAATCGATTTTAATACTTAAAAATAAGTTTTCGAAATGTTAATAAATGTTGACAAGAATAATTTTAACATTGACATTGACTTGCCATTGAGCAAAAGCGAAAGCAATCGTGCCTTGATGATTGCATATTATTCAAATTCAGATTTTAACAAACTCAATCTTTCCGATTCCGACGATACAATTCTTCTTAAAAATCTTTTAGAAAAAATCAGATTGTTGTCCGTTGACTCTTATCCGTTGACTTTAGATTGCAATAATGCTGGAACTGTATTTAGATTTCTAATGACAGCAGTTTCTTTTTTACAATTTACAATTGACAATGAAGAATTAACAATTTGTGACGGACAATGTAATAATATTTTAAGATTCTCAGATTCTCAGATTTTCAGTTTTTTGTTAACAGGCAACGATAGGATGAAGCAACGTCCGATTGATTCTTTGGTTGATGCTTTACGAAGTCTCGGTGCTTCAATAGAATATAAGGAGAAAGAAGGCTATCCTCCAATTATTATAAAAGGGAAAAATATCGATGGCGGCAGGGTAGAGGTAAGTGCAGAAAAAAGCAGTCAGTTTGTGTCGTCATTATTGTTGGCGGCACCTCTTATTAATGGTCTTGAAATTCATCTAGTTGGAAACATAACTTCGTTGCCTTATATAGATATGACTATTAAAATGATGAAAGATTGCGGAATAGATGTATTTAGAAATGAAAGAATTATAAAAGTATATCCAGGAAAATATAATTGCGAAAACATTATAATTGAACCTGACTGGAGTGCGGCGGCGTTTTGGTACGAAATGATTTCTTTTTCGAATAGTTCTAAAGTTTTATTAAGAAATCTTAATGTTAATTCTTTGCAAGCTGATGCTGTTGCTGCAAAAATATTTAAGAATCTCGGAGTCGAGACAATCTCAGTAAAAGAAGGATCTGTTATAAAAAAATCAACTTTCAATTCTCAACTTTCAACTTTCAACTTTCAAGATTGTCCCGATTTGTTTCCTGCTGTAATTGCAACTTGCGCAGGATTAAAACTTAATTCTACATTCACAGGACTAAAAAATCTTTCAATAAAAGAGTCTGACAGAAAGAAAGCGATGATGAATGAATTAAGAAAAATTAACATTTCCTTTGAAGAGATTTCCGATGATGAATTGAATATGTTCTGTCCAGAAAAACTGCCATATTTCACAAAGGAACAACCAATAAATTTTAACAATTACGACGATCATCGTATCGCGATGGCTCTGTCAATTCTTTCTATGAAAATAGGGGCGGTCTCAATGGAGAATGTGGAAGTTGTCTCAAAATCATATCCTAATTTTTTTGAGTCATTGTGTTTCATTCACTTGTAAATCTTTAGTACCCCAAAGCCCTTGTTCCATATATCCTTTTTATTATCGTTAAAAAAACTTTAGACATTGGTCTTTTGACTTTAGACTTTTCTTATCTTTGCAAATAATTATTAACACTTGATGCTAACATTTGCTTTATGACGATAGACCTTTTTATTTCGTGCGTGATGGATCAGTTTTATCCGGAGACGGCTAAAAATGTGGTTAAGATTTTAGATGCAGCAAGTATTGATGTCTATTATAATCCGGAGCAGACTTGTTGCGGAAGGTATGCATTTACAAGCGGTTTCGTTGATGAAGCAAAAGAAATAGGTGAGAAGTTCATAAAAGATTTTCCTAACGACAGACCGATCGTAGGCGTCAGTGCGTCGTGTGTGGGATATATAAAAACGCGCTATCAGGAATTGTTCCATAACACTTCGTCACATCTCGAATGTAAGCGAATTATTAATAACATTTATGAATTCACTGACTTTCTTGTAAATAAAGTTAACATTACAAATTTCGGCGCGGAATTTAACCATAAGGTTGTTTATCAGGACACTTGTTGTTCGTTGAGAGAGTTAGGACTTAAAGACGAAGGTCGTAAGTTGCTTTCAAATGTTCAAGGAATTGAGATACTTGACATGAAATATCCTGAGTTTTGCTGTGGAATGGGTTCTGGCATGTTTTCGATTCAGCACGAGGCTATTTCTGTCGCTATGGCTGAAAGAAAAATCAAAGACGCAATGTCAGCTGGAGCAGAATATATTATAACGAATGACATTTCCTGCCTTATGCAATTAGACAGCTGCATCAAGAAGCAGAAATTTGATATTCAAGTTGTTCATATCGCTGATATTCTAGCACAAGGAATTTGATAATTATTATCAATGCAGTTTGTTACTTGGACATAATAGAGATTGCTTCAGTCTATCGGCATAGCAATGGGAAATATTTGTCTCTTTCGCGAATGCATCATCTGTCATGCTTCTGATAACGCATGATAACATCAGCTTGCTCGAACAAAAACCCAGCACTAATGTGCGAACCATTCCATTTTTTGTTTTCTTTTTCATGTATCAAAAGTCCTTTCTCATCGATTAAAAGCAAAAAACACACTGAAAAATATTATTTCTCTAACGTAAAACTTTGCAAAAAAAAAGTTATATTTGCGCTTCATTGGACTGATTGAAATTAATTAAATTTATCATATATGAACAAGCAAATATCATTGGAAGAAGCCGTTGCTAAAGTACAAGACGGCATGACTATTATGTTCGCAGGATTCCTCGGCGTTGGCAGCGCAGTGCAAATCATCGACGCTATTGTAGAGAAAGGCGTGAAAGACTTGACTATCATCGCTAACGATACGGCATACGATAATGTAGCACACGGTAAACTCGTAGCTAATCGCCAAGTGAAAAAGGCTATCGTTTCTCATACAGGAACCAACAAAGAAACCGCAGCACAGAAAAATGCTGGTACTTTAGAAGTGGAATACGTGCCACAAGGTACTCTCGCTGAACGTATCAGAGCCTACGGCGCAGGTCTCGGCGGCGTCCTAACTCCAACAGGATTGGGAACTATTATTCAAGATGGAAAACAAATCGTCAATGTCGATGGCAAAGATTATATCTTGGAAAAACCTCTTAAAGCCGACATCGCTTTCTTACGCGCTAACATCGTTGATGAAGACGGTAATATGGTTTTCTTAGGTACATCGCAGAACTTCAATCCACTCATGGCGATGGCAGCAGACTACGTCGTTGTTGAAGCTGAGAAGTTGGTTAAAAACGGCGAGATAGCTCCAGAACAGATCCACGCATCAGGAATCTTCGTCGATGGAATCTATTTGGAAAAATGAACAATTAACAATTGACAATTGTAGAGACGTGTCAATGATTCCTGCATATAAACATACATTGATGCGTCTCAATGATGAATAATTAACAATTAAATATTAAGAAAATGGAAAAAGAATATAGATCTCTTATCAGATTGCGTATGAGTGCAAAAGACGCTCATTACGGCGGTAACTTAGTCGATGGTGCTCACATGGTTCATCTCTTCGGCGACGTGGCAACAGAATTATTAATCATGACAGACGGCGATGAAGGTCTCTTCTGCGCTTACGACAATATCGAGTTCTTGGCTCCTGTATATGCAGGCGATTATATCGAAGCAGAAGGCTGGGTGACAAAAATCGGCAACACATCACGTAAGATGGAGTTTGTGGCACGTAAGGTCATCATCCCACGTCCAGACATCTCAGATTCAGCAGCCGACGTATTGCCAGAACCAATCATCGTTTGTCGTGCGAGCGGCACCTGCGTAGTTCCAAAGAAATGTCAAAGAATTGAAAGATAAAAAAATACACTATGGAAAAACTTATCATCACCGCTGCTATCTGCGGCGCAGAAGTAACTAAAGAACAAAACCCAGCTGTTCCTTATACAGTAGAAGAAATAGTAAGAGAAGCTAAGTCGGCTGTCGATGCTGGCGCTGCTATCGTTCACCTTCACGTTCGTTTCGACGACGGCACACCAACACAAAACGCCGCTCGTTTCCAAGAATGCGAAGAAGCTATCTATAAGGCTTGTCCTAACGTGATCTTGATTCCTTCAACAGGCGGCGCTGTCGGCATGACACCAGACGAACGTCTCCAATCGACAGACACAAACCCACTTCCAGAGATGGCAACATTAGACTGCGGCACTTGTAACTTCGGCGACGAGATCTTCGACAACACAATGCCAACGATGCGAGCTTTCGGCAAACGCATGATGGAACGCGGTATCAAGCCAGAATACGAATGCTTCGAGATGGGTCACATCGACACAATAGTAAATATGGCTCGTAAAGGCGAAGTGCCAGGCGCACCAATGCAGTTCAACTTCGTTCTCGGCGTACCAGGCTGTACACCAGCTACAGTAGCAAACCTCTGTTGGATGGTAAACGCAATACCAGCAGGTTCAACATGGACAGCAACAGGTATCGGTCGTCATGCTTTCCCAATCGCTGCAGCAGCTATCGCTATGGGCGGTAATGTGAGAGTCGGTTTTGAAGACAACCTCTATCTTTCAAGAGGCGTCCTTGCAAAATCAAACGGCGAATTAGTCGCTAAGGTAGTTCGTCTTGCCAAGGAACTCGGCCGTGAAGTAGCGACATCAGACGAAGCAAGAGAGATTTTGGGATTGAAACCAAGAAATTGAAAATCTGAGAAACTGAGAAATATTTTGTGATATATATGCAGAATCATAGGTAGTTCGTCGAAATGATGAATTGTAACCATCTACTAGCGGGATTATTCCCGCTTTTTTTATTTTATAAGAAGTTAGATCTTTTTAATCCCTGTTAAATATTTGTAAATTATTCTGACGAAATTTTGTGATTTTTTTACAATCTTTGATATATATAGTGTAGAGCATTTAGTTTTTAACTAAAGTAATCTTAGCTAACATTATGAATATAGAAAAACGATTTCATGAACTGATAAGTACAAATAAGCGACAGATTCTGAGTATATGTCGCTACTATTCTCGTATTAATCAAATACTGACAGCGGATGATTTGTTTCAGGAAATTGTTTTAGGTTTATGGAGAAGTTATCCAAAATTTATAAAACAAGATAATTGCAAAGAGTCAACATGGGTTTATAGAGTGGCACTGAATGTATCTATTTCGCAATCCAGAAAAAACAAGTTCAAGTTTGCAAATATTGATGACGCAGATGCCAGTAACATAGTTGATGAAAATGATGACGAAACAGCAATCTTACATTTGTACGAACTAATCAAACAGTTAAATCAGGAAGAACAAGTGCTTTTATATCTGTACATCGATAGTAAGTCGCATAAAGAAATTTCCGACATATTAGGAATCAGCGTTACAAATGTAGGAACTAAAATTCAAAGAATTAAATCAAAATTAAAGATATTAAATGATGGGAAACGATAATTTGTTAGAAAAACTCAAAGAATCAATAAACTATGCTGATAATTATGATAATGATATATCGATTTCATTAGCGCGTAGGTCTTTTCTTTACAAAAATAAAAATGCAATTTCTGGGATTATGTGCATATTACTATTCATAATATTGTCAGTCGTACTATTAACAAGAATAAGCAGCTTGCAATTCGTAATGCGTGACATCATTATTGTTGTCATAACAGTTATAATCGCCATTTTTTGTTTGGTAAAAGGAATTTTTACATTATTGTTCTATTTTAAAGAAAAAAAATATGATGTTTCCGTAAATAAATTTATTATCCAAGAATTATATAACCAGTTATATTTTATTTATGAAAGATTATTTTGGCTTTGGCTAATGATACCGCTAATATTATTGGTTTTACCATTTATATGCGCAAATATACTTAGATTTTACTTATTTCTCATTCCTATTGTTGTGATTGTAGAAATATCTTTAAGTAGAAAAATAATTAAGAGATACACAAATATAAAAAGGGAAATTAATATGATAAATGATGATTGTCAGGGGTAAAAGTCACAACCTTGATGATTATAAGAATAATTGTGACTTAATTTAAAATTATAGTATTATGGAAAACAAAAAGAATGTAAATTATTTACAAATTGAGCTTTTGTATCTGTCATGGGGAATTTTAGGAATAATATTTTCCCTTTTATTTCAAGGATCTTATGCTGTATTTCCTGCCATTGGTTTAGGTGTAACCACAGTTTTCTTTGTCAGGAAGAATGTTGTGCATAAAGATTTCTCGCCAAAAGAAATAAAAACAAAACGAATAATATCCGTCACTTCTTTATTAGTATGGGGAATTTCTTGTTTAATAACGTATTTATTTATAGACATATTTAAAGATGGTTTGTGGTTTATATTTTCATCATATTTTTTCTTGGTGATTTATTCTATTATGTATTTGTTAATTGTAAATAAGGATTAAAAAATAGGCTGACTGGTAATATAACGTGAGCTCGATATAAGGAATCATCATATAATCAAGCAATTTATAGAAGTCCCCTTAAGTTTAACACTATAGAATGGGAAAATGGTGCCGACTTCGCTCCGGAATTTTTATATGAAATAGGAGAGACAATAAATTGACAATTAACAATTAACAATGTACAATTAACAGTTAACAGTTGACTTGTAGTCTTATTGACTTAAAGACCGCGTTAGGGATTGGAGCGGCATCCTTTTGGAGCGTAGCGGAAAAAGATATAGCGGAAAGCCCGACGGCTTGCCGGAACGCCCAAAGTCAATTCATAATGCATAATTTATAATTCATAATTTTTATAATGTTGGTGAAGGGGACTTCTATAAATTAAATTTGTGACAATCAGTTGGTTATATTGATATTTTGTTATATTTGCTATAAATTTAAAAATATATGAAATATCAGAAGAAAACAGGAATGAGTTTGTTCGAACAGGAAAATACGATGGAATCGTTATCTAAGATGGGGAATCCGCTTGTAATGTTGAAAGAGATTGTTGATTTTTAACAGTTTAGGGATGCACTTGAGAAGTTGTTTACAAACGACAGCAAGAAGAACAATGCAGGTCGCAAGCCTATTGATCCTGTTTTCATGCTGAAGGTTCTGTTTCTTCAGAGGCTGTACAACATCAGCGACAATCAAGTCGAGTATCAGATAAAGGACAGGATGAGCTTCAGGGAGTTTCTCGACATCTGTAGCGTTGATGACGTTCCTGACGAGAAAACCGTGTGGAAATATAAGAATATCATGGCTAACGCGGGAATCGGCATAAAACTATTTGAGAAGTTCAACGAGCAGCTGGCATCGATGGGACTGATTGTCAATGAGGAACAGAAAGAAAACAACAGGGTCAAGTCGAAGACACGCTGCCGAATCGAACATGTCTATGGCTTCATGGAGCAGAGCATGAAGGGACTGTTTTTCAGAGGAGTCGGAATGGTGAGGGCGACATTCTATATCGGATTCACAAATCTGGTCTACAATATGTGCAGATTGGTTCAGATAAAGAGGTATCATCCCGATTGGATTATGAATTAAATAATAGATAATCAATAAGTTACCCCCCCCGATTTATTTTAAAAAATATTTAAAAAAGTTTGGATTATTGAAATAAAATTATAAACTTTGCAGGACGGAAAATGCAAGGAAACAATATGGAAAATAACATACAAATATTAGGCAAGAACAAGTTCATAGAACGTGTGTCTCGGTAAATGACATTTATCGGGAACGTTTTTTAAGAAATATACCAAACTACTGACGTGGGAAAATGGGTTCTGCCCATTGATGTAGGAAAATTAATAATAAATAGAACCCGCCTTATATTTGCAATAGTCTTGAGCAAGAATTATAAACAATCTAAATATTATAATTATGAAAAGAATGTGTTTGATTTTGGCGACGATGGTAAGTGTTATGATGTTATCGTGTAACCCTACAGAAAATGATGACAACACCAGCGATGACGGGGGTAATATACAGGAAGTTGAAAAGCCGACAGTGGTGACGAAATCAGTTGAGGATATTACTGAAACAACAGCGAGAGTTATATGTCAGGTTACAGATGATGGTGGTGCTGAAGTTATTGAACGTGGTGTCAGTTGGAACATGGAAGGCGCACCAGGATTTCTAACTCCAGAAGGAGAAGGATTAGGAATGTATAATTCATATCTTTCATCTCTGGAAGCAAATACCACCTATTGTGTAAGAGCTTATGCTAAAAATAGTGCAGGAATTTCTTATGGAGAAGAGATGATCTTTACGACATTGAACAGACTCGAAGAATATGATGGTGAAATCTCAGGTCATGCTTATGTTGATTTAGGCTTATCTTCTGGTTTGAAATGGGCTACATGCAATATTGGAGCAAATAATCCCGAAGACTACGGTGATTACTTCGCCTGGGGCGAGACTATAACGAAGACAGAATACACAAGTTCCAATAGTGTAACTTGCGAACTCAGCATTTCACAGTTACAGTCGCAAGGCTATGTGGACGGAGGAGGCAATCTTACATCATCACACGATGCTGCTACTGCCAATTGGGGTGGGACTTGGAGGTTGCCGACAAAAGAGGAGTGCCAAGAACTTGTAGACAATTGTACATGGGAATGGGCCCGAGTAAACGGAGTGGGCGGCGTAAAAGTTATAGGACCTAATGGCAACTGTATTTTCCTTCCTGCTGCGGGTTGTCGCTACGGAATTATGCTTTGCGATGCTGGCATCTACGGACGCTTTTGGAGTTCTACGCCAGACGATTACATCTACGATTACCTCACGTACTTCCTCTATTTCTACGATGGTGGTGAGAGCGAGAGTAGATACGAACGATACTATGGTATGCCGGTGCGCCCCGTCTCGGAATAGAAATGAAGCGTTAGGGATTGGAGCGGCATCCTTTTGGAGCGTAGCGGAAAAAGATATAGCGGAAAGCCCGACGGCTTGCCGGAACGCCCAAAGTCAATTCATAATGCATAATGCATAATTAAAATCTGAGAATATATTGTAAAGACTATCAATATTATCTATAAAAAAAGAATAGAGATGCGGTTGAAAACAGGTAATATATTTGGCAATGGATATAAAGCTATTGCAGAAATCATCGGCGGTGTGGTTTTGATATTTGTAGGGTCTTAAATATTAATTAGTCATTTGTTAGTATAAAAATTAAAAATCTGAGATATATTACAAAAGAGGCCGTCCAAACTCTTTAGACAGCCTCTTTTCATTAAAGTTTATTCAAAATTCTATTCTAAATAGGTATATCCGTACAAACCAGATCTGTAGTTTGACAAGAATTCTTTTCCTTCTTCAACGGTAATTTTGCCTTGCTTCACGCAACTAGTAACCCATGACTCAACTGTTCTAACCAATTTTTTAGGACTATATTGCACATATTCCAAAACTTCAGCAACAGTCTCACCGTCAATAATTTGGTCGATGTAATAGCCTTTTTCATCAACAGTTACGTGAACTGCATTTGTGTCGCCAAACAAGTTGTGCAAGTCACCAAGAATTTCTTGATAGGCTCCAACTAAAAACACTCCTATATAATAAGGGTCTTTAGAATTCATACTGTGAACTGGCATCGTATGTGATTGATTCTTAGTTGTCACGTATGACGAAACTTTACCATCAGAGTCACAGGTAATGTCCTGCAAAGTCGCCATTCTTGTTGGGCATTCATCTAATCTGTGAATTGGCATTATAGGGAATATCTGATCTATAGCCCATGCATCTGGCAATGATTGAAACAAGGAGAAGTTGCAGAAATATTTGTCAGCCAATAATTTAGGTAAATTACTAAAGTCTTCTGGAATACGTTTCAAATCAGAAGTCATTTGATTAATTTCTCTTGCTATCGACCAGAATAGTCTTTCTACTTTAGCTCTAGATTTGATGTCCAAAAGTCCGAGACTGAACAAATCCAAGGCTTCTTCTCTAATTTGCTGCGCATCGTGCCAAGTCTCCAACATCGAAGATTGTTTATTGGTAAGTTTATCCCATGCTTCATAAAGTTCATGTATCAACTCGTGATCTTCTTCTGAGATATCCTCATCATCTTCCCATTCTGGCAACGATGCTGTTTCAAGAACTTCGAATATAAGAGCAGAGTGATGTGCTGTCAATGCGCGTCCCGATTCAGTAATAACATTAGGATGAGGCAAGTCGTTTTTATCGCAAGCATCTGCAACAGAGAAAATTACGTCGTTGACATATTCTTGAATGCTGTAGTTGACGCTACTTGCACTGCTTGAACGCGAGCCGTCGTAATCAACGCCTAAACCGCCGCCAACGTCAACAAATTCAATGTTAAATCCCATTTTATGCAATTGAACGTAAAACTGAGCAGCTTCTTTCAATGCAATCTTGATGCTTCTGATTTTTGTCACTTGACTTCCGATATGATAGTGAACAAGTCGGAGACATTCTTTCATATTGTTCTTTTCCAAATATCCAAGAGCCTCAAGCAATTCTGAAGTTGTCAATCCGAATTTGCTTCCATCGCCGCCAGAATCTTCCCATTTTCCGCTTCCGGAGCTTGCAAGCTTAATTCTCACACCAATATTTGGAGTTACTTTTAATCTTTTTGCAATACGAGCGATGAGTTTCAATTCATTAAGTTTCTCAACGACTATGATAATCGTTCTTCCCATCTTTTGAGCAAGAAGTGCTAACTCAATGAAACTCTCGTCTTTATAACCATTACAAACTATCAAAGAATTAGTGTCGGTGTTTGATGCTATGATAGCGTGAAGTTCTGGTTTGGAACCTGCTTCAAGACCGATGTTGAATTTCTTTCCGTGACTAACAATTTCGTCAACGACAGGACGCATCTGATTGACTTTGATAGGGAAGACGATAAAGTTCTTTCCTTTGTAATCATATTCTTCAGCAGCTGCCTTAAAACAAGAATCTATTCTTTCAATTCGAGTGTCGATGATGTCAGGGAAACGAATCAACATAGGAACAGAAACGTCTCTCAGTTGCAATTCGTCAACCAATTCTCTCAAATCAATCGATGCACAACCTTCGCGAGGCGTAACAACAATATGACCTTTCTCATTGATAGAGAAATAATTGATTCCCCAATTGTTGATATTGTAAAGTTCTGCAGAATCTTCAATGCGCCATTTTCTCATAATTCCTTAAAAATTTAATAGTTAAAAATGTCAATTCTTGCTCATTTTATAATGAATTGCAAATCTAAGAAAAAAAATAATTCATTGCACATTAGCTTCATTATTCTTGAATTATTTTGAACCAATCTAAAACAGCTTTGTTTATGGAGAAAAACAAATGTTATGAAACGAAGTAAATTTATCATTACAGCTTTATGCGCAATTCTTCTTTCGACTCAACTTAAAGCACAAGAAGAAATCATCTTAACTAAAATTCATCGTCCACATCACGCTGATTTAATGATTGTTAACAATAATGTTGGCAACACAGACGATTACATTATCATCTTTGAAGAGAACGCTCCTGAAAGATTTAACGCTCCTAAAACTCCAAGTTTCGCCTTTACGAGCAAAAATCAGAAGTATATAATGGGTATTGGCGGTTATGTTAAAGGAACAATCTCCATGGATTTTAACGGCACGATAAACAATCCAGCTTATTTCACGACTTCTGCTATTCCAATAAATCCTCTGCCTGGAAATAATTTATTAACACAATTCAATGTAAATCAAAGTAGTCTGTTTTACAATCTCGTCTCTCTTTCTGATAACAAAACAAAATTCGGTGCTTATATTAATATGAATTTCAGCGGCGCAGGATACACACCTCAGATTGAAGACGCATATATCACTTACGGCGGTTGGCTTATTGGCAGAACGACGAGTATATTTACCGACGCAGCAGCAATTCCACCGACAATCGACAGCGAAGGTCCTAATGGATTGACTTACAAAACAAATAACGTAATAAATTTCAGGGGACAGATTGGAAAACATTTCAGTACAGGCATCGGTCTTGAAATGCCATCTACTGATTTCACAGTATCAGAAAATCAAAGTGTTACAAACCAATTTATTCCAGACATTCCTTCATATATTCAATATACTTGGGGCAAAGGAAACAACAGTCACGTGAGATTAAGCAGTATTATTCGTAATGTAAATTACAGAAATAACATTCAAGATAAGAATAACATTATCTCAACATACGCTTGCCAACTCAGTGGTTTAGTGACAGTTAAAGAAAAATTAATATTCTATTACCAATTAGCTTACGGAAGCGGAATTACCACATATATTCAAGATGTGAGCGGACTAAAACTCGATTTTATGCCTAATAACATAATCGACCATCAAAACAAGAAAGCAGGAGAATTAGATAAAGTAAAGTCGTTGGCATATTACGCTGGATTACAATATAACTTCAATCCGAGAACATTCTTGTCGTGCACATTCAGTCAGGTTGATGTGGATGTTCCTGATAATTATGATGATACAAGTTTGTACAAAGAAGGATATTATTTAGCGACCAACTTCTTTTGGTACGCAAAACCTAATGTTCAAGTCGGTGCTGAATATCTCTACGGAAAGCGTGTTGACCAAAACGACAAGTGGGGTGAGGCAAATAGAATACAAGTCATGCTTCAATATAATTTTTAAAAGTACTTTTTTTCATGGTTGGGCTGTTCGTGATGAGCAGCCTTTTTTTGTATGTTTGCAAAAAAATAGACAATGAAATTAATCATAGATTGCGGGTCAACTAAAGCCGATTGGGTCATTCTAAATGGCGGTAATATTGTTATTTCTTTTCAAACTGAAGGATTTAATCCTAACTATACTGATACAAATAAGATTTTAAGTATAACATTAAATGAATTATCTTACAAAACTTATATCCAAGATATTACAGAAGTACATTTTTATGGTTCTGGATGTGGAAATGAGAAGAATTGCAATATGATTAAAGAAATATTTTCATTAATTTTTATTAACTCAAAAATATCCGTGACACATGACATGATGGCAGCCTGTCATGCGGTTTTTGGCAATAAAAAAGGAATTGTTTGTATCTTAGGTACAGGTTCAAATTCGTGTTTTTATGATGGAAAAGAAATAATAGAGAAAGCGACGTCATTAGGTTATATTTTGGGAGATGAAGGCAGCGGTTCATATATAGGAAAAACTTTGTTGCGAGACTTTTTTTACAACAAAATGCCTGACGATTTGTCGTTAAAATTTGAAAACAAATACAAAATCACTCTTAATTCATTGATTGACAATATTTATCACCTAAACTCAGGATCAAAGTACTTAGCTGATTTTTCTATATTTGCTTTTGAAAATATGGAACATAAATACATCAGAAACAGCCTTGCAAAATGTTTTGATGAATTTATAGACAATTTTATTTTAAAATATTCGGGTTTTGAGAATTATGAAATAGGCTTTGTAGGTTCTATTGCATATTATTTTCAGGATATTTTAGGAGAATGTCTTGCTTTTCGAGGATTAAAATTGGGGAAAATATTGAAAAACCCGATTGACGGACTCATTTCATTTCATTCGTGATAAAGTCTATCATCTTATCAAGTTCGTCTATTTTAAACCATTGATAATCATTATTTTTTCTAAGCCACGTCATCTGTCTTTTTGCATACTGGCGTGTACTTATTTTTATATTTTCAATAGCTTCATCCAAAGAGACATTCCCGTCAAAATATTGAAACAATTCCTTATAACCGACTGTATTCAAACTATTTAGATGCCGTTTATGATAAACGGAGCGAGCTTCGTCAACCAATCCGTCGCTAACCATCTGTTCAACTCTTTGATTAATACGACTTATCAATTCGTTTCTTTCCCAAAGCAAAGCAATCTTAATTATCTTAAAATCACGTACTTTGCTTGTGTTTTTTCGAAAAGAAGAATAGGGGAGATTTGTTTGATAACAAACCTCCAAAGCTCGTTGAAGTCTCCTTGGATTTTGTTTATCAACAATATTATAATATTCAGGGTCAAGACGTTGCAGTTCACTTTGAAGCGCAATCAATCCACCATTTTCATACAAATCGTTGACTGATTTTCTATTGTTTTCAGAAATATCTGGGATAGAATCCAGTCCATTACAAACAGCGTCGATGAACAAACCTGATCCACCAGAAATAACAACTACGTTGTGTTTTAGGAACAAATGTTTAAGCAGAAGCAGCACATCACGTTCATAATCAGCGACGTCGTATTTGTCATCAATATTAAGAATATGAACCATGTGGTGCTGAACTTCATTGAGTTCTGATTTAGTAGGAGCGGCAGTTCCTATAGGCAGTTCCTTATAAAACTGACGGCTGTCAGCAGAGATGATTTCAGTGCCGAGGGTTTTAGCGATTTTAATTGCAGTAGATGTTTTGCCCGAGGCTGTCGGACCGGTGACCACTATCAGATATTTGTCATCCATCTTCATTTATTTTTTATTTGGAACAGGACCATTATGCTTAACTTCAACGGGCTCAGTAATTTCTCGTTTAACAGTAAGACCTAATTTCAAGCCTTCCGCTTTCATAAAGGCGTATGCTTCTTCAAAATTATTTCCAATAATACCATCTAAAACCGCCTCACGAATCGCGGTTTTAATAACACCGACATTTCTTCCTTCATTGATTCCGAATGTCATCATAATGACTTCGCCATTAACAGGAGGCTGCCAATTTCTAAGGTGGTCTTTTTCCTCAAGTTCCTTTAGTTTTTTTCTGACTAACTGAAAATTATTATGATAACGATTCTTTTTCTCTTCGTTTTTAGAAGTGATGTCAGCGTCGCATAAAATCATCAAATCATCAATATCATCGCCAGCATCAAAAAGCAAACGTCTTACAGCAGAATCAGTTACTTCATCCTGTACCAAAGCTATAGGTCTAAGATGAAGCGATATGAGTTTCTGCACGTATTTCATTTTTTCGTTAAGAGGCAACTTCAAAGCGGAGAAAATCTTAGGTGTCATTTTGGCACCCTTAATCTCATGTCCGTGAAAACTCCATCCGATTTCCTTGTCATATTTTTTTGTAAGAGGCTTTGCAATATCATGAAGTACAGCAGCCCATCTCAACCAAAGGTCGCCGCCAGCGTTAGCAACATTGTCAAGAACATCCATAGTATGATAGAAATTATCTTTATGCGCTTTACCGTCTTGAACATCAACGCCTTTCAGAGCAGCAAGTTGCGGGAAAATAATCTTCAACAGACCCGAAGCGTCAAGCAATTTAAATCCAATACTTGGTTTAGGAGAAAGCAAGATTTTGTTCAATTCCTCACCGACTCGTTCCATTGAAATAATCTTAATACGTTCAACATTTCTTTTTATTGCGTTAAATGATTCAGTTTCAATAGCAAATTGCAGTTGTGTTGCGAAACGTATCGCTCTCATCATCCTCAAAGGATCGTCGGAATATGTAATATCAGGATCTAATGGCGTTCTGATAATCTTATCTTTCAAATCTTGAACACCGCCAAAAGGATCTACAAGTTCGCCGAAATTCTCTTCATTAAGACTTATAGCCAATGCATTGATAGTGAAATCTCTTCTGTTTTGGTCATCTTCAATGGTTCCATTTTCTACTGTTGGTTTGCGGCTCGAAGGATCATACGATTCTTTTCTTGCTCCAACAAACTCTATCTCTTTGTCTTTCAATCTAATCATCGCAGTACCGAAGCGTCCGTAATATTTTACTACTTTCTTTTCGCTAATTAAAGATGCTGTTTTCTTCGCTAATTCAATTCCGCTTCCAACTGTTACTATATCAATGTCATTCGATGGTCTTTTAAGCAAAATATCACGCACATAGCCTCCGATGACGTAAGATTCATAATTTAAGGCACGACTAGCCTTTGTTATAAGCTTAAAAAAATGATTGTTTATATATTCTGCAAGGTTATTCATAATGACGCAAAGGTAATAAATTTTTCTATGCCAAAGAAATAAAAAAGCGCATCCAAAGACGCGCTTTTGAAACCGCAAATTTATATTTTATTCTGTAAGAATTCTTTCGGAGGATGGAACAATGCTAATAACCATATCCTCTTTTGTTTCATCATAATCAATGATTATCTTTTCGCCGATATTGATTCTCGTCTTGATGATTTCCTCTGCCAAGACATCTTCCACATATCTTTGAATAGCTCTCTTGAGAGGACGCGCTCCATATTGTTCATCCCAACCTTTTTCAGCGATGAAATCATGGGCTTTTTCCGTCAATTCAATGCCAAATCCCATCTCTTCAACACGCTTAAAGACTTTCTTTAATTCAACATCTATTATCTTGTGAATATCAGAACGTTCTAATGAATTAAATATAACAACATCATCGATACGATTAAGGAATTCTGGAGCAAAAGAACGTCTCAAAGCATTTTCGATAACGCTACGACTATACTCTTCTTTTCCGTCTTTCTTAGCCTGTGTTCCGAAACCAACACCTTGACCAAAATCCTTCAACTGACGAGAACCGATATTTGATGTCATAATTATTATCGTATTTTTGAAATCCACCTTACGACCTAAACTGTCTGTAAGTTGTCCATCATCAAGAACTTGGAGCAAAAGATGAAACACATCGGGATGCGCCTTTTCGATTTCGTCGAGCAGAACGATAGAGTAGGGTTTACGGCGAACTTTTTCGGTAAGTTGACCGCCTTCTTCATAACCGACATAACCTGGAGGAGCCCCGACCAAACGAGAAACAGCAAATTTTTCCATATATTCACTCATGTCGATACGTATCAAAGTATCTTCAGAATCAAAGAGATATTTTGATAAAACCTTAGCCAAATAAGTCTTACCAACACCAGTAGGACCTAAGAAAATGAAACTTCCGATAGGGCGGTTCGGATCTTTCAAACCAGCTCTGTTACGACGAATGGCACGACCAATCTTCTTAATTGCGTCATCTTGACCAATGACAGTTCCTTTTAATTCCGATTCCATATTAAGGAGGCGGTCACTTTCATCCTGCGCAATTCGTTGTACGGGAACACCTGTCATCATTGCAACTACTTCAGCTACATTCTCTTTTGTTACGATTTCACGATTTACTTTATTGCTTGCTTCCCAGTCTTTCTTGGCGATTTCAAGTTTGTCAATTATTTGAAGTTCCTCGCTACGCAACTGTCCTGCGTCTTCGAATCTCTGTTCCGTAATAGCAACTTTCTTTTCTTCACGGATTTCTTCCAGTCTTCTTTCAAAATCAACGATTTCGAATGGAACAGTGATATTGCTGATATGAACTCTAGAACCTGCTTCATCCAAAGCGTCTATTGCCTTGTCGGGAAGACAACGGTCTGACAAATAACGTTCTGTGAGTTTAACACAAGCCTCAATTGCTTCTGGTTCATATTTAACCAGATGATGGTCTTCGTATTTATCTTTGATATTGTTGAGAATCTCAATTGTTTCTTGAGGAGACGTAGGTTCTACCAACACCTTTTGGAAACGACGTTCCAAAGCACCGTCTTTTTCTATGTACTGACGATATTCGTCTAAAGTCGTTGCGCCAATACATTGAAGTTCACCGCGTGCGAGAGCTGGTTTCAGCATATTGCTTGCATCTAAAGAACCGTTGGCATTGCCTGCGCCTACAATTGTATGAATTTCATCAATAAAGAGAATTATCTCTGGATTCTTCTCTAACTCATTAAGTATCGATTTCAAACGTTCTTCGAACTGACCTCTGTATTTTGTTCCAGCAACGACAGAAGCCAAATCGAGCATCACAATGCGTTTGTTGAACAAAGCGCGCGATACTTTGCGTTGTACGATTCGAAGCGCAAGACCTTCAGCGATAGCGGATTTGCCGACACCTGGTTCGCCTATAAGAATAGGATTATTTTTCTTACGACGACTGAGAATCTGGGCGACTCTCTCAAGTTCCTTAGTTCTGCCAACAATAGGATCGAGGCGATTTTCCTCAGCAGCGCGAGTCAAGTCGCGACCAAAATTATCCAAAACAGGAGTCTTTGATTTCACATTCGAGGTCTTACGACTTGTTTCTTTTGCTCTAATCTCTTCAATATCATCGTCATCGTCGAAGATAGTGTTTTTTGGTTCCTCAACAACGTCATCCTCTTTCACTACAGGTCTTTCAAAACTGTTGCTTTTCAGTTTACTTTTGAAAACATCATAATTAATTCCTTCGTATTCAAGACGTTGAGACACGATATTGTTGTCATCATGCAATATAGCCAACATAAGATGTTCAGGGTCGACGAATTCGCAGTTAAACTCTTTAGCTACGATATAAGTGAATTTTAAGGCTCTTTCGGTTTGCTTGGTCAATGGAATGTTGTCGGTATTGTTTTTCTGAATAATATTTGACTTTATCGAAGCTACTAATTTTTGTTTAAATGCCTCGATGTCAAGTTTTAATTCGTCAAGGATGTTGGTTACGCCATTATCCTTGCCTTCAATAATTCCCAAAAAAAGATGCTCCAAGCCAATGTATGAGTTTCCCAATTTCACAGCTTCCTCATGACTACGAAACATTATTTCACGAACTCTTGGAGAAAATTTTGCGTCCATATAATACAAATCAGTTTTAATAGTTAAGGTCGGAGTTTGCCGACCGTCAAATTTTGTGCAAATATACAAACAAAATTCGAACCATAATTTCATCTTCAAATAAATAACATTAGCTTTAAAAATTTAGGAAAAAATAAATTGGGAGCAGGCGGTTTTAATGAAAAAAAATATTATCTTTGCTACTTAATTTTAACGAAGAATTTTCTAAAGAATAAATGATGGAAGAACAATTAGGAGGAGAAAAAATAATTCCTATTAACATTGAGAATCACATGAAAACGTCGTACATCGACTATTCGATGTCTGTTATCGTAGCACGTGCTCTTCCAGATGTTAGAGATGGATTGAAACCTGTTCACCGTCGTATTTTGTACGGTATGATGGACATGGGGCTTTTATCGAATCGACCTTACAAGAAATCAGCTAAGGTTGTAGGTGAAGTCTTAGGTAAATATCACCCGCATGGCGATAGTTCTGTGTATGACGCCATGGTTCGTTTGGCACAAGAATGGAACATGCGTTACCCGATGGTTGACGGACAGGGCAACTATGGTTCAATTGACGGCGACGGTGCTGCTGCAATGCGTTACACGGAAACGCGATTAAGAAAGATTGCAGAAGAAATGCTTAGCGACATCGACAAAGACACCGTTGATTTCCAAAACAACTACGACGACTCTGAAAAGGAACCTGTAGTGCTTCCTGCGTTGATACCGAATCTTCTGGTAAACGGAGCAAGCGGTATCGCTGTTGGCATGGCAACGAATATGGCGCCTCACAACCTGAGCGAAGTAGTTGACGGCATTATAGCATACATCGACAATAAAGATATAACTGTCAGCGAGTTGATGCAATATATCAAAGCTCCAGATTTCCCGACAGGCGGTATCATCTACGGATACGAAGGTGTTAGAGACGCTTTTGAAACAGGTCATGGACGTATCATATTAAGAGCCGAAACCACAATAGAACAACATGGCAACCACGAAAGAATCATCGCGACATCAATTCCTTATCAAACTAATAAGGCTGAAATGATTAAAAAAACAGCAGATCTTATTAACGAGAAGAAACTTGAAGGAATTGCTGACATCAGAGACGAATCGGACCGTAAAGGTATGCGTATTGTCTATGAATTGAAGAAAGATGCCGTATCAAGCGTGGTGCTTAACAAGTTATTCCAAATGACAGGTTTGCAGAGTTCATATTCTGTAAACAATGTCGCTTTGGTAAAAGGTCGTCCTTATACATTGAATCTCAAGCAACTTATCCAATATTACGTTGAACATCGCCACGAAGTCGTGATTCGTCGAACACAACACGATTTGAACGAAGCAAAGAAACGCGCTCATATATTGGAAGGTCTCGCAAGAGCAATTGATATCGTTGACGAAATCATCGCAACAATCAGAGCTTGTAAAGGCGGTTCTTCAGAAGCAAAACAAGCCTTGATTGACCAATATGGATTCGACGACCCACAAGCCACTGCAATTGTAGCTTATCGTCTCGGACAGTTGGCTGGTCTCGAAATCAAAAAGATTTTGGATGAGTTGGAGCAGTTGCATAAACTCATCGAACATTTACAAGAAATCCTTGATAATGAAAGCTTGCAATTTGACATAATCAAGACAGAACTTCTTTCTGTAAAAGAAAAATATGGTGACGAAAGAAAAACGACAATAGTTCATTCGGCTGATGACATCAGAATTGAAGACTTGATTTCTGACGATCCTGTTGTAGTTACAATATCACACCTTAATTATATTAAACGAACAAATCTAAGCGAATACAGAAGACAGAGTAGGGGAGGCAAAGGTTCAAAAGGTTCTGACGCACGCGATGAAGATTTCATCGAACATCTCTTCGTTGCAACGAACCATAACTATATGCTTTTCTTTACAGAAAAAGGCAAATGTTTCTGGCTTAGAGTGTTTTCTATTCCGGAAGGAACGAAAACAAGCAAAGGACGAGCAATTCAAAATCTCATCAACCTCGAACCAGACGACAAAGTCAAGGCGTTTATCAATGTTCCAACATTGAGTGATGAAGATTTCATCAACAACAATTATGTCATCATGGCAACAAAGAAAGGCATCATTAAGAAAACAACTCTTGAGGCTTATTCACGTCCACGTCAGAATGGCATCATAGCGTTGACTGTCAGAGAAGGCGATGAATTGTTGTCGGTATGTCTCACCAACGGACAACAAGAAATGTTGATGGCACTTCGTTCTGGACGCGCAATTCGTTTCAACGAAAGCACAGTCAGACCAATGGGTAGAAGCGCATCCGGTGTCCGCGGAGTCACCTTAGCTGATGAAATTACAGACGAAGTTGTAGGTTTGATTTGCGTTGATCCAAACGGAAGTTCAGATATCCTCGTGGTTTCAGAGAAAGGATATGGAAAACGTTCAGAATTAGACGAATATCGTGTTACAAACAGAGGCGGTAAAGGTGTTAAGACTCTTAATATCACCGAAAAGACAGGCGATTTAATTGCAATTAAAGATGTTAAAGACGGCGACGACTTAATGATTATCAACAAGTCTGGAATATTGATTCGTATTGCTGTTGACACTCTTAGAGTTATGGGCAGAGCAACGCAAGGCGTTCGTTTGATAAATCTCCGTAACAATGATGAAATTGCAGCAGTTACGAAAGTAAGTGCCGATATCATTGAGACGGAAGAAGAATTATTTGAAGAAGAAATGTTGAATAACGAGGAAACTGTAAATCAAGAAAATATAGAAGATACAGAAAACACTGAAAATTCAACTAATTAAGAATCAGAAGAAATAAATGAAGATAATAACAATCAATAATTAACAACAACTCAAAATTAAGCAAAAATGAAAAAAGTGACATTATTAGTAGTTATGTTAGCATTTTTTGCTAATATCTCTATGGCACAAAACAAGGAACGTGTAAATGCATTCAACTACAACAAAAATGCACAAAGTTACATTGAAACAGCAGAACAATTGAATATTCAAAAAAGAACTGAAAAAGCTGCTAAGGAAATGAATAACGCAAAAATCATGCTTGAAAGAGCAAAAACATCCATCGATTTGGCAGCAGCACACGAAGAAACCATGAACGATGCAAAGACATGGCACTACTACGGCGTTATTTATCTTAAAATAGCTACATATCCAGAGTTTAATGACATTGACACAGAAGCTTTGGAAAAATGCGCTGAAGCATTTAGAAAAGTCAGTGAATTGGATCAAGCATATTTCAAACAAAATCAATTTGAAATTATGTCATACATCAATTCAATCACAACAAACTACTTCAACCAAGGCGGCGCAGCATACGAAGCAAACGACTACTTGAAAGCTATTGAATGCTATAAGAAAGCATACGAGACAATGGCCATCGTTGGTCAAAAAGACAATGAAGCTTTAGTTGTAGCAGCCCAAATCGCTGTAATGGCAAAAGAATACAACACAGCAATTGAACTCTGCAATGTCTTATTGAATGACGGATACGAAACACCTCAAGTTTACCAATTTATGGCACTTTCACAAGGCGCATTGGAAAACAACGATGCAATGCTTCAATATATCCAAACAGGTAGAGAAAAATTCCCAGATGACGAAAACCTCATCAATGAACAAATCAACGCATTCTTAAAATTAAAGAGAGAAGCTGAAATCATTGACCAAATCAAGGAAATGGCAAACAAAAACAAAGAAAACTCAGTTTATTGCTTTATTTTGGGAACAATCTACGGTAATTCAGAATCAACAATCCACAGCATTGACTCAGCAATGGTTTATTATAACAGAGCTATCGAAATCAATCCAACAGACGAAAATGCATATATCAACATCGGTAGTATGTTCATTGACAAATCAGCAGCATTATACAATGCAGCTAACGAATTAGGTTTTGATGCTGAATCACAAAAGAAATATGACGTAATGATGTCAGAAGCAAAAGCATACGACGAGCAAGCATTGCCATACGTAGAGAAAGCATACGAATTAGTACCTGGAGATGAAGCTATCAAACAAGCATTGAGAACATTATATGTTCGTTTGAAGATGATGGACAAAGCAAAAGCATTAGAAAGCGCGCAATAATCAATTTATCTAATTGAAATAATATAAAGAGAGTCATGGAGGAAAATAACCATGGCTCTTATATTTCACGCATTATATTTAACATAATGTTTATTATATTCCAAAAGTATCTCTCAATTTTTAACATAAAAAAATACACTGAAATAAAAAATCGTAAGATAATTTTTTCTAAATTTGCTTAGAGGAACCAAAGATTTTTATGAATATCTAATGTATTAGTAATCAATAAATAAATTATATCAAGATGGAAATTCAAGGCAAAGTGGTTCGCTTAGGTAATCTAACCGAAGGAACAAGTCCGCGTGGCGCATGGAGAAAACAAGAATTAATTATAGAAACACTTGAGCAATATCCTAAACAAGTTTGCTTGGTTTGTTGGGGCGACAGAGTTGCTGAAGCTCAAAATTTCACACCAGGACAAATCATAAAAGCTCAAATCAGCATAGAATCAAGAGAATTCAATGGCAAATGGTACACAGATGTCAAACCTTTCAGATTTGAGATAGAAATTCAGCAAGCAGTACAACAGCCTGTTCAACAGCCTGTTCAACAATATACTGTACCTCAGCAACAATTCCAACAACCTCAAAACAATATTCCTATAACAGACTATTTTGAGACTGACAACGGCGACGATTTACCATTCTAAGAACAATTAAGTTCATAAAAAAACACCATTGACGACTCTATCAATGGTGTTTTTGTTTATAATAAAGACGGTAAAACTATCTGTACAGAACCTCCTGACTTCGTCACTCTATTTTTAGTAAAAATACAAGTTTCAGATAAACAATAGTTTAACGTTCGTGCGTCACCTATTTTGGGTGACGCGGTTGTTTTTTTACTATTTTTGTGATATGTTTGTAAGAAAGAAGAAAAACA
>JAZNSO010000088.1:0-8786 GCA_045591245.1 Bacteroidales bacterium | reverse complement strand
GATGCTTCGGGATGGAAGAGTGGAACTTACGTTTGGAAATTAACAATTAACAATGAACAATTAACAATTGAGGAAGGAAAGTGGGTTAAGTAGAATTTTAGAATTTTAGAATCTTAGAACTCTGGAACTTTGGAATTTTATTTCTAAGGTTTTAGAGTTTTTTTTTAAATGCTTAATGCATAGTGCATAATCAAAATAATTATGAATTGTAGAAATGTGTCTTTTTTAGAATCTGAGAAGTGCTTTGAGCTTTAAACCTTAGTTCAACAGCTTTAGTTCAAAAGTCTTAGTTTAAAAACTCAATTACTTAATAATCAATAAGTTACCCCCCCCGATTTTATAAAAAAATATTTAAAAAAGTTTGGATTATTGAAATAAAATTATAAACTTTGCAGAACGGAAAATGAAAGGAAACAATATGGAAAATGACATACAAATATTAGGCAAAAACAAGTTCATAGAACGTGTGTCTCGGTAAATGACATTTATCGGGAACGTTTTTTAAGAAATATATCAAACTACTGACGTGGGAAAATGGGTTCTGCCCATTGATGTAGGAAAATTGATAATAAATAGAACCCGCCATAAATAAAAATACCTGAAATATGAAAAGAACATTGACATTATTATTTTTGCTGATAGTATCACTGTCATCCATATCACAGAATCTCTCAAATGATGTTTTGAATTTGGAAAGACGTCACGGGAATCTTCGCTATTCAAAAACCAATGAAAAAATAGACATGACTTCAGCGGAACAGATATTTAATGAAGAACAATTTGCAGTGTATGAAAAAGCCATGAGACAGCACAAAGTCTCTATACCATTATGGTGCGTCACAGGCACAACAGCAGGAGTTTCCACTTTCCTCCTTTATGAAGGCATCAGAGGTCATATCTATTATAATAATCATCCTGAAGAATTCGGAGGGCAAGGTCGTCCAGGAGGAACACCAATGTACGGTGTTTTTTATATGTTTTCAGCGATAGGTTACGGAATTTCGCTGATACCAGCAATACCTGCAACAATCTTGACAATACAGAGTCATAGAAATTTGGATAATATCGTTGACGGCTATAACACTAATTCAAATGATGCAAGCCTCAACATCGGCGCTACAAGTAACGGTTTAGGATTGGTTTTGAAATTTTAATCTGAGATTATGTGATGCAATTGTATCTAATTCATAATTCATAATCTTCCTTAGACGAATTCGACACATCCTTACTGTCTTCTAATAATTGTATGTTGGAAAACTTGAACCCTTGCGCCTTTGCGATGCTCTTGTTCAATTCGTAGCCTATCAATATCAAAATGCAGTTGAAATAAATCCATATCACAAAAATAATCAAACCTCCGATAGAACCGTAAAGAAGGTTGTAGGTCGAGATGTTTGATATGTAGAAATTAAATAGTATCGTTCCAACGATAAACAATCCAGTAAACAGAAGCGATCCTGGAGTGAAAAGTTTGAACCTCTTGCTACGCGGATTTCCGAAATAATATAATAAGGACACCGCCACTATCAAGGCGAAGATTACCACAAGCCATCTTATGAGATTTATCAGAAAGACAACAAAGCCGTTATAGAAATGTATCTTGGTAAAAAAGACAGGCAGAAGTTTCTGTCCCAAAGTCATCAGGACTACTGAAAGAAGCAGCAACGCCACAAACATAAGCATCACTAATATGGAATATAGCTGCTGTTTCATGAAACTCACCTGACCATATTCGTTGTCGCCCATATTAAAGCCTCTGAAGAAAGAACTCACCGCACTCGTGCTGAAATAGAAAGCGAGCAAAAGACCCAACGACATAAGACCGCCGTGTTCTATCGACATGATTTCGTTGATGGTAGAAGACACACTGTCGTAGGTGCCAGGCGGCAAAAATTCCTGCATGACTTCCAACACATTAGCCGTCACGTTCTGTAATGGAAAATATGGTATCAGAGTAAATAAAAACAAAATCATAGGAAATAAAGCAACGAATACATTGAAAGCCACAGCCGCTGCCCTGTCGATGAGGTTCACCTGCGTAAATCCTCTTATGAAATACACCAAAACATCATAAAGAGGAACTCTGCCAAAACCAGGAACCACGACAAGACGCAATACCGACTCCACGCGTACCCTGACATCTTGAACAAATTCCTTTATTTTTTCAATACTAATTTTCATATTTATTTTAACAATTGTGAGACAATAATCCCCATATAATTACCTATCGCATAGCCGATGACACCTACCGCAATTCCTGTTATAATGACTTTCTTGTTCTTCATATTTTCCGCTATCATAGGAACAAACAAAGGAGAATTTATCAGAGCCACAGAAGTAATCACCATAGTGTCGGCATCGACTTTGAGAATCTTAGAAAGCAGTATCGACAATATCAAGGAACAGAAAATAACGAAGGCTATATACCCTATGATATTGATTCCGGCTCGATAGTCTATTGCCGTGACATCAACCATGGAAGCGACAACGAGACTGAAAACCAAGACGAGATACATTCCTGCGTCGTAACTTTTCTCCATCTTTCTGACGAAAGGAAGAAAAGAAGCCGCAATTGACAAAGTTGTCATTGTTAAAATCAACACCAACATATTATCTACTTTTCCTGAGACAAGAAAACTCACGCCCATACCGACTCCCACTATTAATATAGACAAAGCAAACGCACATAGAGTTTTTGGGAAATGCTTTTTTGTAAATATTCCTGAATAAGGAATCGTCAAATTCTGTATATTGTCCGTCATCTGTTGCCTATCATCCAATGTCTGTTGCCCGTTGTCTGTTGTTTGTTGTCTTTTAAGAAACATCCTGAACAATCTTATTCCGAATACCATCAGGAAAACGAGATAGATGAAACTGATAATCATATCGAAGGTATGAACGAAGATATAAGTCTCTGCATCGACATCAAGAGCTATTTTAAGACTTGCGAGATTTGGAGTTCCGCCAGTATAGACTCCCACCAGAATTCCGGCTATTTTATTGAAACCCGTTTGATTGTCGTTAAAAATATAATAACCGATAATATCGACAGTCAGTACGGAAACGAGACCAATACAAAGAGCGATGATTGCTTTTTTCAGTTTCCAATTCTTAAAGTCGCAACCGAACAGAATCATCGGGAAAGCAAGAAGTATCGTCACGCTTGTAAAAGCGTCTTGAATTCCTTTTAGAGAATCGCCGAAACCGAGAGGAAAAACAAGGAGATTTGATATAAGAATCCCGACAATATAAAGAAGGAGTATCTCCCCTATTTTATTCAGAAATGAGAATTTTCTGCAAAGATATATTATCATGCTTGGAAATAAGAAATAAAATAGAAGAAAAATAAACTGAATCATAGAAAAATATTTTTCGCAAATATAATAAAAAGTAATAATTACGTATTGAATTTTAAAACATATTGACTAAATTTGCTGCACAATAACATACAAAACATCCCAAAGATGGGAAATAGCACATGTGCATTTTTGTTAGCATATTTCTACATCTATAAAAATAGGAATGCAAAATATGATGCTTGGGTCTAAGCTTTTAACGTATTTATTTGTATCTTTGTCTCTTAAAAAAAGATCAAAATGAACGATATAGTTTCTCATAACGGAATTATTACAGACATCAGCAATGATGAAGTGCAAGTAAAGATTTTATCGAAGAGCAGCTGTGTTTCCTGCAACATCAAATCTGCGTGTAATATGTCGGAGATGCAAGAGAAAATCATCACGATTCCTGCTCCAAAAGATAAAAATTTATCTATAGGAGACAATGTAAAAATAAGCATGGGAATTGGTCAGGCGAACAAAGCCGTTGTTTTTGCGTATATAATACCGCTTATCATTCTAGTTTCTATGATATTTATTCTCAACGCATTAAAATTAGAAGAAGGCATAAATGCATTAATTTCCATCGGTTCATTAATCCCTTATTATCTTATTTTGTATCTTTTCAGAGATAAGATAAAACGTAAATTCGAGTACGAAATTGATTAAAAAAATGCGAATTTGAAAAAAATTAATTATTATTTTTGCCATCAGCTAACAGCACTAAGCCATCAGTCATCAGCGATTCACTGACAACTGACAGCTAACTACTGACAGCTAAATATTATTAAACATTAAAAAACTATTATTGTGAACGACATTTTACTCTATTCTCTCATTGTACTTGGAGTCTTGGGAGGTATTTTAGCGGTTATCCTTTATATAGTCGCTCAAAAGTTCAAAGTAGAAGAAAATCCATTGATTGACGAAGTAGAATCCAATTTATCCGGAGCGAACTGCGGAGGTTGCGGTTTTGCAGGTTGCAGGGCTTTTGCAGAAGCCTGCGTAAAGTCGGCAGCCGACAAGAACAGCATCGATGGATTAAACTGTACAAGTTCCGACATGACAAAAGTCGCTGCTGTTTTAGGTTTGACATTTACTGCTTCCGAACCGAAAATAGCAGTTGTACGTTGTAACGGCACTCGCGTCAATGCTCCAAAGAAGACACATTATGAAGGAGCAGACATCTGCGCTTTTGCACACACTTTGTTTGCTGGCGGCAGCGGATGTCCTAACGCTTGTCTCGGTCTCGGCGACTGTGTCAAGAAATGCGCTTTCGACGCCATCCACATCGACGAAGAGAAAGGTATCGCCGTCGTTGACGAAGACAAATGCGTTGGATGCGGCACCTGCGCAAAGGCATGTCCTCGCAGTGTAATCGAGATTCGTCCTAAAGGGAAAAACAACCGTCGTATATACGTAAGTTGTGTCAATATAGAAAAAGGTGCCATCGCCATGAAGAACTGTAACGTCAGTTGTATCGGCTGTCAGAAATGTCTCAAAGAATGTCCTTTCGAGGCTATTGAGATGCGCGGCACGCTTGCTTACATCAACCCTGACAAGTGCAAGCAATGTCGCAAATGCGTCGAAGTTTGCCCAAGAGGAAGCATCTTGGCTATCAACTTCCCTCCTCGAAAACCAAAACAAGAAGTAACAGAATCAGTTAATAACGAAAGTAAAGAATAATCGTATGAATCCTAAGAAAACATTTCCTAAAGGTGGCGTTCATCCTGAAGAAAACAAACTTTCGTCAGACAAACCCATAATAACACTCCCTATCCCTAAACAAGTCATCATTCCATTGGGACAATGTCTTGGAGCTCCGGCTGAAGCTATTGTAAAAAAAGGCGATGAAGTAAAAGTAGGCCAGCTCATCGGATCAGCAAGAGGTTTCATTTCCGCTAACGTTCACTCATCAGTAAGCGGCAAGGTCACAAAAGTAGATGAGATAATGGATCACACAGGCTACCGCAAGCCAGCCATCTTCATTGACGTTGAAGGCGACGAATGGATGGATGGCATCGACACCAGCGATAAATTAGTAGGAGAAATAACATTATCACGCGAAGAAATAATAAACAGAGTCAAAGACCACGGCATAGTAGGCATGGGCGGGGCAACTTTCCCAACAAACGTAAAACTATCTATACCAAAGGATAAAAAAGCCGATTTCGTCATCATCAATGCTGCTGAATGCGAACCTTACCTGACCTGCGACAACAGACTTCTCCTTGAAAAGCCAAACGAATTTTTAGTTGGCGTTAAAATCTTGATGAAAGCCGTCGATGCTCCCAAAGCTATTATAGGCATCGAGATAAACAAAATGGAAGCTGCAAATCAATTGGACAATATAATAAAAGGTGACGAATATTTCCACGGCATCGAAGTCCAACCACTACAAACCAAATATCCTCAAGGCGGTGAGAAACAACTCATTAAAGCATGTACTGGAAGAGAAGTCCCGTCAGGAAAACTTCCTATCGAGACAGGATGCGTAGTTGTAAATGTAGCATCGACATACGCTATTTATGAAGCAGTACAAAAAAACAAGCCTCTCATTTCAAGAGTTGTCACTGTCACAGGCAAATCCGTCAAAAGCCCTTCGAACTTCTTAGTTAGAATAGGAACATCGTCAACAATACTAATAGAAGCTGCTGGCGGACTTCCTGAACAAACGACAAATATCATCAACGGCGGACCAATGATGGGCAAGTCTGTCTCCGTCAACGAATTTCCTGTAATCAAAGGAACATCAGGAATCTTAATGATGACCGACAAAGAAGCTCAGCCTCGCGAAGTCAGCAACTGTCTCCGCTGCGCCAAATGCGTCGGTGTATGTCCGATGGGACTGGAACCTTACCTTCTCTGCCGTCTCTCCAAGAAAAATATGTTTGAAGAAACAGAAGCAGAACGCATCATGGACTGTATAGAATGCGGTTCATGCGAATTCACTTGTCCAGCAAACATTCCATTGTTGGACTACATCCGCTACGGCAAGAACAAGACAGGACAATTAATTCGTTCACGTAATCAGAAATAAGAAAAGAGATGAATAATTACACAATATCAGGCTCACCTCACGTTCACGGAGGCGAAAGCACAAAGAAAATAATGTATAGCGTCATCATAGCTCTGATGCCAGCGTTCTTATTTTCCATTTATTACTTCGGATTCAATGCGGTGCGCGTCACATTAATAGCAGTGACAGCCTGCGTCTTGACCGAATGGTTAATTCAGAAATTCCTTATCAAAGGACCATGTACAATCTGCGACGGTTCTGCCATAATAACAGGTATATTATTGGCATTCAACCTTCCATCCAACATCCCAGCGTGGATGATTATCGTAGGTTCTATCGTTGCCATAGGTATAGGAAAAATGTCGTTCGGCGGTTTGGGCAACAACCCATTCAACCCAGCTTTGGTAGGTCGCGTGTTCATGCTCATCTCCTTCCCTGTCGCAATGACAACATGGCCGACACCAAAACCATTGTTCGGTGAAGCTCTTACCGATGCCGTCACAGGTCCTACACTCTTAGGTCATATTAAAGAAGGTATCGCTCAAGGCATCCCTGCCAGCGACTTAGTAATTTACGAAAACATCCAGCAGTTCATTTACAGCGGTTCTTTAGGCGAGATTGGTTCCATCGCCATCATAATCGGTGGTATCTTCCTAATAATCAGAAAAGTCATCGATTGGCAGACTCCAGTCATTATCATCGCAACTGTTGGCATAATCTCAGCGATATGCTGGTTTATTGACCCAGTTCAATTCGTACATCCTATGATTCATATCTTCGGCGGCGGTCTGATGCTAGGAGCATTCTTCATGGCAACAGATATGGCGACATCACCAATGACAACAAGCGGCAAAGTCATATTCGCCATCGGCATCGGCGCATTGACAATCATCATCCGTTTGTGGGGTGCTTACCCTGAAGGAATGTCATTCGCTATCCTGATTATGAACGCCTTCGTTCCATTAATCAATAAGATTTGTAAACCAAAACGTTTCGGTAACAACCCTGTAAAACAATAAGAATTATGGCAGCAAAAAAAGATACATTATTAAATATGTTCGTAGCCATGTTTGTGATATGCGTGGTATCGGGCGGAGTGTTAGGTGTAGTATATAATGCTACAAAAGAACCTATCGCTGCAGCAGAGACCGCAAAAAAGACAGAGGCTATAAAGAACGTTCTTCCTGAATTTGAGAACCTTAAAGAGACATCATGTAAATCAGCACTAGAAGATGTCGATATACCATTTTTCCTTGCTTACGATGCAAACAACAACTTCATAGGAGCTGCTGTAGAGACATTCACCAACAAAGGGTTCAGCGGTAACATCTCATTGATGGTCGGCATATTGGCTGACGGGACAGTGAACAACATATCCGTTCTTCAACACGCTGAGACACCAGGCTTAGGTTCTAAGATGTCGGAGCCAAGTTTCAAAGATCAGTTTAACAACAAACACGCTGACTCATTCAACTTCAACGTCAAGAAAGACGGAGGCGATGTAGATGCCATCACAGCAGCTACCATCAGCTCGAGAGCTTTCTGCGATGCAGTAAATCGTGCAATATCAACATTTGAAAACAACAAAGGAGGATTCTAATCATGGCAAACTGGAATAATTTAACAAAAGGATTCTTCAGAGAAAATCCTATCTTAGTACTTCTTCTCGGATGCTGTCCTACCTTGGCAACAACAACAAGTGCCATCAACGGACTCTCAATGGGATTGGCAACAACATTTGTTCTCATATTATCAAACATGAGCATCTCATTGCTAAAGAACTTCATTCCTAACAAAGTTCATATTCCTTGCTACATAGTCGTTATCGCTTCCTTTGTGACAGTGTTGCAACTTTTGATGCAAGCTTACTTACCAAGCATTTACGAGACACTCGGATTGTTCATTCCACTCATCGTGGTGAATTGCATCGTCTTAGGACGTGCCGAAGCTTACGCTTCAAAAAACAATGTCTTAGATTCTGCAGTCGATGGAATCAGCATGGGTTTAGGTTTTGCTATGGCTTTAACGATATTAGGTTCTATCCGCGAGATATTGGGCAGCGGCTCAATCTTCGGCTGGAAATTCATTGAAGGCGACGCCATCTTAGTCTTTGTCCTCGCTCCAGGCGCATTCATCGCAATGGGTTATCTCATCGCCATCATGAACAGATTATTAAAGAAAACAAAATAAGTTATTGACATTTAAAGATATAAAACTATGGAATATTTACTGATATTTATCTCCGCAATATTCGTCAACAATATAGTGTTGACACAGTTCCTCGGAATATGCCCTTTCCTCGGAGTCTCGAAGAAAATCTCCACATCGTTGGGAATGAGTGCCGCCGTTATCTTCGTCATAACTTTGGCGACAATCGTCACATGGCTCATCCAGCATTATCTGTTAAATCCTTTTAACTTAGGATTCTT
>JAZNSO010000087.1:0-50383 GCA_045591245.1 Bacteroidales bacterium | reverse complement strand
GCAAAAACAATCACGACTTTGCAGATAAGACTTCCTCTTAACAACGAAGTCATCTCCAAAGTCATGATCATGAAACGTCACAAGGTAATCGAAAGATTATTCAATGAAAATTTTTGGGTGACGCAATGACGAAGTCAGGAGAAAGCGGCAAAATCATTCAGAGACTTTACCGCTGGTTTTTAAATTTATTCATTAGGGGCTCTTTTATAGTCAATAGAACTTCTAGTTATCATTCCAATCTTTAAAATCTTTGTGTTCAATCCATTGGTTTTAATTATAAGATAAATATTAATAAATAAGAGTTGGTGTTTCTAAAAAATGTCAAGGCTTATAATTGAATACATTAGAAATCTGTATAATATGTTGCTCTATTAATTCTATTTGAGAAGATATAAAAGCTTCGTATTTATATTCATTTGTAATACGTGTATTAATAATCTTTTCAGATTTTTTCAAATACTGTTTAAACAACTTATCAAAACTCTCTATTAAAATATTATCAAACTTTACAATTTTAGAAGAATAATGGTTATACAAATTCCCAAACATATATTCTAGATAATTCTTCACAGTGAGTATCATTTCAGAACGAATAGTTTCTTTTTTGATGAACATCCTTTTTCAAAGGGAAGGTAGAAAGAGACGATGTACTGAATGAATTACTATAATTTCTAATTCTAATTGAATTAATATTAACTTTTGGAGTGAATTCAATAGGTTCAATTCCATATGCTTCTTTAAATCTATATTCAAATTTTGAAACAGCAATCACAAAATATTGTATGAGCCAATTAGCTTGTGCAGCCATATATTCGAAACACAATTTATAATATCCTTGTCCCTTTACACGTACTTCTTCTAAATTCATTACTCCTTGTATCTCATCTTTGGAATTTGCATTAGCGATAAATATATTGATTTCTCTTTCATAATTTGAACGATAACTATCAAACTCACTTAATATTCGGTCAAGAACAATTTTATGAATAGTTGATAGGTCAGTCCTATCAAATTCCTTTAGTAGCTCATCTAATGGAATAGTACGATTAGCCTGTAGTTCCTTCAGCTCAGTTTTTTTCTCTTCTAAGATATTTTTTAATGAATTGGTAACTTCTTCTGAAAAATCCGTTAGAAGTCTAACAATTGTTGTATGGATTGCAGACTCTTTCTTCTCATTAAGATGATGAAAAAGTTGAACCATATCTCTATTATAATTATTTAGTAAATTAGTTCTTTGTGCTACAGACAAATGGGCTAATTGTTCTGTGGGTTCTATAATCTTTCGTTCCTCCAATGAGAGTAGTGTTGGGGCTGGTATAATATGTGGCTCATCAATATCCAAACTATATTGAAGTCTTATAGCCATAACTTTTAAGAGTTCTTCCCGTTCATTATCCTTCCTAAGTAGCTCAATTTTAGTCAATAAAAAAATGACAATAATCAATACAATGTTCTAGATTCTCAGATATAAAATCTGACAATGTCTTTGATACGGGAGAACTTGATGGAATAATTACTAAAGCTAAGTTGCATTTTTTCATTAATGCCCACTTCGTAATTTCCGTATGCATAGGTATTAACGAATCAGTTCCAGGTGTATCAACTAAAACTATTCCATTTTTAAGAAAATCTGAAGGATAAAATACTACAACTTCAGATATTTCTTTCGATATTTCATTTGAAGTTGTTATTATGTCAAAGATCTTTAACATGAAAATATCTTTCCTATTCATTCCAAAGAAATCGCTAGTCTTAATTCTGATTTTATCGCCAATAGATAAGTTAGAATAAGTTTATGGGAGATATTTTTCTATCAGAGAAAGTTTATTTCTGCTATAACTTTTAACATCTCCATTTTTATATCTTAATTCTAAATTTACAGAACTTCCATATCGAATTGAAGTAATAATAGTTGTTGTACCTTGGAGACTATTTGTAACAAAGTAATCCTGCCCAATCAATGCATTTATTAATGTGAATTTACCACTAAAAATTCTCCGACAATACCAACATACAAGTTCTTGTCTTTCCATCTGTCCTCAATTGAATCCAACTTTAGTAGCATTGATTGCTTAATGTTCTCACTTAACAGACTTGTTTTAATAACATTCTGCAATGTTTGTATTGTCGGTAAAACATTCATAAACACTAAATTTTGTAATGGCACCTACACCAACAATGTTGATATTACAGCATCTCTATATTTATTGAGCTGATTTACATAATCACTGATTATTCTTTCGTTTTGTTTATCTTTCTTATTTGAGAGATGCGTCGTTGTCAAAGGATAAGCAATGGCTATTGGTATTAAAGTCGTACAAACAGTTCCAAGAGTTGCGAGTTCTGCTATATGAGCAACACCATAACCAATAACCCCCACTCCAAGTGGGATGATATATTTTAAACTATCAGGACTTGAATATTCTAATTTCACCTCCGTAAGTGAAATGTCTTTTGTGAGAATCTCTTTTACAAGTTTACCTTTCTCTGGTTCTTCTTGTATAAGTTTATATAACCATCTTCCATTTATAGTATATTCAGAGGACCATGTTGACACAACCTCCGTTAAAGACAATTTAGCAATTGCAAATGAAAGCTCTTGCTTACTTGATTCTGTTATAAGAAGACCTTTAAATGATGACACGAAATCATCCCAAAGTTCTTGAAATTTAATAGTTTGAATTTCCATATAATTTATTTGTTAAGTGAATCCGATAAAGATTTCAATTGTTTTTGTCTCAGTAAGATGAGTTTAAGGTCTATTGATATCTGCTCAGAATGTCTTTTATTACTTTCAATTAAAGAATTGTGTTCCGCGATTTTTCTATCAACAGTGGATTTGTATTTTTTCAAATACATCTCAATTTCTTTTATTATTGCATTTTTATAAGTAGATACATTAGTATTGTAAGTGGATATTATATCTGTTTCCATTGAACGAAATGCAGAGTCTAATTGACCTAAAAGTTTATCACATGCGTTCTTTTTCAATTCTTCAGGAGTTGTTGTACCCATTGCTCCAACAAACAACCCAATCAATCCTCCTACAACAGTTCCTACACCTGGCAAAATTGCAGTTCCTATAGCAGCGCCAGCAACACCACCTCCTCCCATCAACCAATTTTCTTTAGAAACTTCATTGGACATATAATCTAATGAGCTTTTTAAGTTGCCTAATGAAACTGATACAGTATGAGGCTGAGTCAGTTTTATCTTTTTAAAATCAATCTTGATTATACCAAGTTTATCAAATTGATTCTCAAAATTCTTCTGAAACGACTTCATAATAGCAGAAAAATCAGAAAGTAAGGATTGATTAATGGCTAAAGAAGATTGTACTATAATGTTGGCCTGACGCTCACAATCTTTAGGGATATTTTGGCTTATATAATCTTTGATAGAGTCTGCCGTTGTTCCATTATATGACATTATTGATTTTCTTACATTCTCTTTTATAAGCGCAATATTTTTGTAAAGAAGAGAATTCAGACTATCTTTAATATCACTAGCCTTATTGTTAAATTCTGAAACACAACGTTTTTTTTCTGTTTCTATGAAAGGTTCTAGTGATGTTTGCTTTGTTTTAAGCAATAATTGATACTCCTGATTATACTGAGTTCTTTTAGTTTCCATATTTACTTGAAGAATATCAAAAGCTTCTTTTGTTAATGCCAGTAATTTCTTAATTTGAGAAATTTGACGATTCTTCCACATTAGTTCAAACATATGCTTTTTACTTTTCAAGGAAATTTGTACCATTTCTGATTGTTCTGACATTATAGTTTCGCCTATTTTATCAGATATAATGGCTGGTGCCACATATGGAAATACTTTTGGATACAATATTTCAAGTTCTTGTGTAAGTCTTCGCTCTATATAATGAAGAGTATTATCACGCTCTGATTTTTTGATTTTATCGTAATAAGTCACGACAAATGCACACTGATTATATATATCAGCTAGATTCTCATCAATAAAATCAATCATAGTTTGTGGCAAGGGATGAATTGCATCTGTGAGAATGATTGAAAGATCCGATAGATTTTTTAACGCATTTCTAGTAACATCTTCATGCCAACTTTCAGTTGAATTAGTCCCTGGTGTATCAATTATCCTTATTCCATCAGCCAATAATTCACTCGGTACCCCAACTCTTACTAATTCAATTTTTTTAGCAGAGCGAGGATTGGTAGTAACATCGGACAACTCATTTCTAAGTTCCGATATCGATTGAGCATTAATAATATCGTAGGAGCCATCCTTTTTAAGAATATATAAAATAGGATGAGTATAATATTCTATAATTGTATTTACAACGGTTGTCCCCTGAACGACACTTGAAACAAGAAGATTTTCACCTAATAAAGCATTTATAAAAGAACTCTTCCCTGTAGAGAATTCCCCCACTACGCTTAAATTTAAACATTTATCTTTTTGTTTGTTGTGTATGAGCTGAAGTTGAGAAACGAGACGTTTTTTAGACTCACAGTCCCATTCATATTTATTAATAAGTGACTCAGCAAACTCTATATGACCAGAAATGTCCACATATTCATTTATTTGATCATATACATATGATTCATTTCTCATATTCTCAATGTATGAAAACATAAATCAAAACATTCTGTAATATTTACATTTTGCTTTGATTTATGTTGTTAGTCCAAATTAATTAATATTGCAACTCATGACTTCTCAACTAGACTAATCACGAAACTATCAAGCTCTCCACATAACTTTTGAAGTTTACTTTCGCTTTGCGCAAGAAGGTTCAATCTCTGAGTAGCATTCGCTTCGCCTCTTTCTTTTTCTTTCAGCACAGCCTCAATCTGTGTTTTTAAGTCATTGATTTTAATATCAATGGCTTTGATTGCTGTTGCTATTGATTTTTGGAACTCTATGTCTATTTTAGCAACAACTTCTGCAGATTTCGTATCTGAGCCATTGATGATAGAGTTTCGTATTTCCGGTGTCAATTGTTCTTTCAATTTTTGAACAACAACCTCCTTGCCACCATGGATTGCATTCCATACCACAATTACAACTCCGCCAATAGCTAAAATGGGATTTGCAACACCCAACAATAGCAGACCTGTTCCTACTCCTAAATCAACCGCTAAAGCCTTTGCAACTGTTTTGATATCGAATTGTCCTGCCAACAAAGAGGCGCCAGAAGCAAATCCACAACATATACCAGCAACGCCAAAAGCTCGTGTCCAGCCTGAGGATGTATTTTGAACATTCGGAGTTCCTGAGATTCCTGATTGTAATTGGTCTATACCATCAAGTATTCCCTTCAGTTTATTATCAGATGTCTCAAATATCTCCGTTGCAGATTCTTCCACAAGTGGAATTAAGACTTCTTTATTCCATTGCGCAAATTTTTCCTTCACCTTAGAGGATATGTGTTTGCTGATTTCGTCGGCAACTTTTTCTACTTGTTTCTTTTTCCCAAATATTCCAGGGTCATTCTTTGGCTTATAGTCCACAATCCATGCTGGAACCAAATTTGCGATCTCACGGAATTGAGAATTAATGGCTCTTGTTATGTTGTTTTCTTTGCGTTCAACTTTAAGCTCAAGATCTTTCCTTAAAGATTCTTTTTGGCTCTCATATCTTTCAAGCTCAGGTTTGACACTTTCATAACGTTCCTTTAAAATTTGTAAATTAGTTGAAAGCTGTGTTCTTTGAGAAGGTATTGCATTGAACAACGCTTCTGTCGCCAAAACATTTTTAAGTTCTTTCGCTGGTTTTGCCAACTTAATTCTGCCTTTATCCTTGGTTAAGAATTCGGATAGTTTGGTTTCAAATTGCAAAAAACCAGATTCAAAAAGTTTTTCTTGATTATGTTCAATTTTACCATCAAGTGCATTTAGAGCAGATAAAAAGAATATTTCATTAGTAGTATACTCCTTTACCTTATTCTCTACAAATCGTTTTATATCTGCTTGTTCTCTTGCTGTGATTAAATCAAACCTATTAACAACAAAGAACATATCATCAAAGCCTTTTGGAACCAAGATATCTTCGATAGTTTCCATTTCATCTTTAGCACATGCCTTAGTTGCATCAAGTAGGAATATAATAGCATCTGCCTTGTCCAAATAGTCCAATGTAACTGCTGTACGCTCATCATTCTCATTTAATCCCGGAGAGTCTATTATTTCTACACCCTCTTTTAATAACTCTGACGGATAGAATAGTTCAACAGACAGATATGGACTTTTAAGTGATATTTCATCTGGATCTCCATCTACAGGTATAGTTACATAATCTGAAATTCTATCATAATCAATTTCCATAGGTGGCACATTCGTCATATTATGGGCCCTCATATGTGCTAGGGTTGCCGATGGAATATCAGAGAGAAGTGTCCCTGGTAAAGGATTTCTAAAATTAAGAATAGCTTTTTTGGATTCTCCATACTTAATTTCATTTATAACTGCAGTACAAGGCACAGCCTTTGTAGGCAAAATATCTTCTCCTAAAAGTGCGTTGATGAATGTGGATTTGCCATTTTTAAATGTACCAACAATTTGTATTTTAAACGTGTCGCTATTGACTTTTTGCCCAAGTTGACGCAGACCTTCTGCATATTGAGTTAATGATATGTCATTTATGGTGGAAGAAGACTCATTAATCAAATTAACCAATGCGCCTTTCTTTTCCCTAAACCAGGAATAATCTTGAAAATTTGACATGATGTTATTGTATTATGTAAACATTTTTACTATTTGTTCAATTATTGCCAATTTATTGGAATTTTGCAACTTGGCATCTTTACCTTGATTCTCTACCGAACTTCGAATTAAATTTTTCTGAGCAGTCATCCATCTAGCCTCAGTATTGTGAGATTCTGAAATTATGTCATTATAGATAATCTTAATTTTCGTAGAACTATCTGCTGATGCCTCTGCAATAACAATTGGCACTTGCTTTGCTATCATTGCTTTAATTGCTTCACGTTGACGATAACCCTCCTTCTCTAAAGATTTTCTAGAAAGAATATTAGCAGCTGTACCAACTCCCATAGTTGCAAGAATAAGTGGCGCTCCACCAGCTACTCCTAACATAAGGGCAGCCCCTAGAGTTACAACTGAGGTAACAACAGTGGCTTTTACACTTTTGTCTTTAAGACTTTTAAGTTGAATAGCTTGATTATCAACAGTAGGCAAAAAATCTTCTTTTGACATTAAAGCAGCCACTTCTGTTCCGACAATTTCTTTGAATTGTTTATTTAATTCATTGTTCAGCCAATGCAAATCCTTTGTTACATATTTTGCAACCAAATTATCTAAGGATAACGATATTGCTGATAGCTCTCTTTTCACTCTATATGAATATTCTTTCTCAAGCCATTCTTTAGGATTTGGTTGCTTATCTGCTTCATGTTGAAGATTTTCCGTCATAGATAGACCTGCTTCCGATGCGGCTTTATTAAAAGCATCATTACACTTCTTACAACGTAATTCCATTTCAGTACGAATCTCTTCCCAACGGCTATGAAGTTCTGATAATGCATTATTGCGTTGACGTATAAGCTTCTCTTTTTCTATATCTTTAGCATCTATAATTTCTTTTTGTTGAAGCAAGAATGCATGTGCAGAGTTAATAATAGCTAATGCATTTATTGTTAGCCATTTCTCCGTTAACACACGTCTATTTTCATTTGCCATCCATGCAACAATTAAGCTTTTTAATTTATCAATGCCAATTTGGATATTTGTAGCCTTGATGCTATCAATATCAGGGATGTCAATGGAATTATCGGCAACTATAATTGGCATAGATATTTTAAGAGTCTTTAAGCGGTTCAAAAGGAAAGAAAGAACATTCATCCTTTCATTAGATTTAACTAAATCCAATTTTGTAACAGCTAATGCAACAAATGGGACCCCGCGAGACATAATTTTTTGTTTAATAAAGAGTTGTTCTGTTTGACTAAGTGCTTTTGTTGCATCTATTGCTATGATAGCAGCATCTGCATTTACCATGGCTCGCTCTATTAACATAGCTCTTTTTTCTTCCAGATCTCCTGCGCCCGGAGTATCAATAAAATCTATTGCAAATTCACCAAGCCATTTATCAGGATATTCCACGATAACACTACCATCAGGATCTTGCTCTCCAAAATTTGCAGCTGTAAGACCTTTCCATGCATCTTGACTTACTGGTAGCTCTTTTAGTTTTTTCCCATCTTTACTACACACAGTCATACGAGGTTGTTCACCATAAACTATTCGCGTCAGCATAGCCGTAGTCGGGAGATTTCCTACAGGTAGTATTTCTTTATCAATGATACGGTTTATCAATGTACTTTTGCCACGACTAAATTCTCCTACAAATGCGACCGTGAAGCGCTTATTTATTGCAAGTCTGTATAATCCAGCCATGTCATTAGCAAGACCAGAGAACCCAACTTCATTTAACTTGATACTTGCAGTTTTAACTATCTGTAAAAGTTTTGAAGAAAGTTGAACTTTTCTTGGAACTACAATTTTCTTTTGCTCTACAGTATTATCTACACGGCATTCTCTTACCGTGTCTGAAGATTCTGTATAAATATTTTGCTCTATATTAGATGCTGACTGTGGGTCTACAACTGATTCTGAGGACTTTTTAAAATAGTCCGTATTTATAACTTTAGCCATTTTACTTTCTTAGATATTTGTTGTAAAAATCAGTGTCCAATTCTGTATACAAATTTGAAATGAACGGTTCTATAATTGTTTGCAAATTGCTTTTGAATTCAAACTCATCATCCTTGGTGAATAAGTCTGATTCACCAAGTAAAAAATTAACAAGTTTATCGTATTGTAGAAGAATTTTTTTCTTAAAAAAAGCGAATTCATGTTTATTTAAATCTTTTATTGATTCATGCCTAAAGAAACCAAGAACTTTATCAAAATTCCTATTGGCATAATGTTCTTCAATAGAAAGATCTCTAAAACTTACTAGTTGAGCCTCTGGAATTAAATACTCTATTACATACTTAATTGGATATACTAATGTACGGTCAATTTTCCCGGTTACTTTATACCTTAAGAAAGGAATAACAGCTACCAACTGTTCATTTTTTATGGTAATTATTGGCATACTTGGAACATACCCCATAGGGATTAAAAGTCGAACCTCTTCTCGACTCTTAATTGTTTCATATAGACTAGTAATCGGGCCTTTTTTTATAATTTTCATATCGCTTTAACATTTTCAAATTTAACAAATTATCATTTGAGAATCACCGGCATTCCATGCATTTTCAAAAATGTCCAAAGGAACAAGTTCGCCACAGCCATCTGGAGTGCCAGAATCATTTAAAACGACCATAGGGCATTCTGGATCTGTACGATCTATACCAATAACTTGTACTGCGTGGTCTGCACGAGTCTCTGGAGAAAAAATATTATTCTCATCTCCATACCATATCTGTCCGCTGTCAACTCCAACAATAACATTCTTTCCATTAATTAATGCATTTTCCAATGAGTCAATATCATTGTCAAAGGACATTTGATGGTCAACTCCATAATATTCAAGCAATTTATCCATGTTCAAAGTTGTTGTTCCTCCACCGCCAGCATCACTGAACCAACCATGCTCTTCTGCAACTGACACAAGTTCCTCAATAGGGACTTCACGCCCCAATGCTTCCTCAATTACAAATTTCTGAGCATAAATAGCACACCTTCCTGTTGGCCCCTGAAACTCCCAATGTTCCATATCGACTTCAGGGTTTCCTGCGACTAGATTGGGATTAGACATTGCTGGATTAAATTGAGTAGCCCCAAGCATATTGGCGGACAATGCACTAGTAGTATAACCCCAATTATCACCTTGAGTTAGATATTCATCATAAGTCATTTCATGAGTAAATTCTTGCCCTAGAGAATCAGTCATAGTAATTTTGACTAGATCGGGATGATTGTCACTGGTTAAATCTAAAAATTCAGTATGAACGCTAACATCAGGTGTATGATCTCCTGTTTGATCCATACTTATATCTATTTTCTTAATCACTGGAGAATCCGAATTGTCTGAATGTATAGAGGCTACCATATCAAATTCTCCTGAACCTGTTGTATCTTCATAAATCTTCATCATATCAAATTCACCATCTTGGTCGTAATCATTGAATTCCGCATGTGCAACCACTTCACCGAATTCATTGAAAAACTCTGCGAATCCTGTATCTAGATTACTGTCGTTATCTGTATCAATCATTACTAAAACTTCTGATGGATTTCCCCAATAGTCCATACCAGAGAAATACCCGATCTGTTCAAAATTTCCATCGTAGTTATAATCGCTTGCTACAGTCATTCCTCCGTTTTCATCAAAACAAAGCACTGAATCATCAAGACCATCACCTGTTGTGTCCAATGTAATTAAATCATCAATCATATTATTATTCTTTTAACTATTTATATTCTTAAAGATTCATCCTATACAGATTTCTATCTTAACACATTAAATAAATGGAATTTCGGGCAATTCAAAAGAGGAATCATCAAATAACGAGTCTTCTATAGACTCATTATTATCAATGGAATCATAATCTTCAATATATGATTCTAGTTCCATATTATTTTCGTCAACATCCAATATATTATAATCATTGCCGAAAGCTGTGTCATTCTCTATTCTTGATATAGCAGGATCATTTCCCATTTCAGAATCAAAAAAATCATTATGGCTGAGTTCGGGAGAACTTAACATTATATCCTCAGAAATAGTTTGCAATACCAAATCGTCTTGAAGCATTTTTGAAATATTCTCCATTTCATATTTATCAAGATTCCATTCAAGATAAGCACCAAGCATTTCCTCCGAAACAGAAAGATCCTGGATTTCATCAAAACGACTAATTATATCATCATATTTTTTCATAATAGTCCCTCCTTTTGTAACGCACTACAAAATTGTGCTTTAGCACGAAGATGTGTATTATAGAAATTTGCCATAGACAGATCAAGAAGAAATGCTGTTTCCTCATTTGTTTTTTCTTCTAAATATTTATGTATGAGTAATTGTCTATAACGTCCATTAGGCATCATGTCTAATATTTTCATAACATCTTCCTTATTCAAACAACTGAAATCAATATCAATAGAATCATTTATCATAGTGTTTCTATCATCACGAACTAAGAAATCTTCTGGAATAGATTTTTTTCTAGCAAAGAGTTGATGACAGTAATTCTCTACAACTATTTTAAGCCACATTGTCAATGTGCAACGATAGCCAAAATCAGCGAGTTTACATTTGCCGGTATTCTTATTGGGAGTTAGAACATACACGTAGATTTCGTTTATTAGCTCTGTTGGATTTTCACAATCTGTATAATATTTTCTATGAGCGGATTCAAAGATTGGATAGCACTTCTTGTACAAATAAAGATATGTTATTTCCTTGTCTCGATTCAAAATTGCCTGAACAATTTTTTTGTCCGTTAATGATTCTATATATCTACGATTCACTTGTTTCATCTTTCTACATTGTTTGAGTTCCACAAAAGAACTATAAGTAATTGCAAGTCTTTGATTTAAAATATTATGCAAAAATGTTTGCTGATATTTTTATAACATTTTCAATCACAGCCTGCTGATTTATAAAAAATTACAAACAAAAATAATTTGCATAGTTTGTCCTGATAAAGTGATGGGATTATCATAATTCAATGAATATAGATTTATTTGGCACTATCATTTAATTTTATGGAGAAGAAAAAATAATCGCCTATTTTTGCTATTCATTGAACATTTTTTAGTAACTTTGCAAATGGTGCATAGTTCTTTTGTGGAACTACTCCAATAATGACCTGATAAGTCCTTGATTGGCATCATCTATCACCGAGTTTTCCAACATTGTTAGATAAATCTGCGTTGTCTGTTCTGAGGTATGCCCCATACCAGCACTAATGACAGAAATTGGCACATTGTGATTTCTCGCAGCGGTAGCCCAACTGTGGCGAGAAGTGTATGATGTCAATTTGCAACCGGCAGGCAACATCTTTGATAATCGTCTCAATTGTCTATTATGGTTGTTGATTGCGACTTGATACTCTTCGTATGCCTGTTTGGGTTCCGTTGAAGTTAATATCGGGAAAACATAAGGAGATATTACAGATGAATATCGGTCAATAATCCGTTGTATACTTGGTTCTATGCGCACACTCAATAATTGCCCCGTTTTGCGGCGGGCATAACATATCACTCCGTTTTGGATGTTTTCTTTCTTCAGATAGGCAATATCTACGAATGCCATTCCACGGGTACAATAACTGAAAATGAATATATCCCTTGCAAGTGCAAGAGGAGTATCTTCTGTTAATTTCAGTTTATACAACTGCGATATTACAGACTCTGAAACAGCACGCTTGCGTGTGCGATCAATGCCTGTATAGACCTCTGTAAATGGGTGTGATTGTTCAACAAGTTTTTGCCTTACTGCCTTGTTGTAAACGGCTCGCATTATACGCATATAGAATGAAATAGAGTTCCTAACCATCCCTCGCTGCACAAGGAAGGCATTATAGTCCGCAATAAGTTGCTCCGTCATTGCCGAAAATGGCATATTGACTCCGCCAAGAAACTCGGCGAAATTCTTCATCGTTTTCTCATAGTTCAGTGCAGTTCCCAAGCGGTTGGCATTACGCATCAATCGTATCTGGTTCTGCATAAAGTCCAATACAGACACATGACATTCTGGCGACTTGTAGCGTTTGATAATATCGCCAACTGAATAGGTTGCTCCGCTGTTCTCTAAATCCTTGACAATTCGCTTCAATAGTACGGTATCGCTATCTATACGATTCTGAATAATAGATCTGTCTGCAACACTTACAGCAACCTGTTCTATCATTGCATCCCACTCGTTGGGCTGCAATCGGATATTGGTTGTTATCTGCTGTGTCGCTCTGCGATGAGTCACTTGATAATATACAGTTCCTGCACGCCCTACGACTGATGATGGGCGTAGTTTTACTTTAATTGTTGCCATAAACGTGATAAATGATTTAAGATGATACAATAAGAGCCTCCACTCAATTGCTTAAGGGAAGGCTCCTTAAATAACGGCTACGGGATATACAGCAATTGAAACTCTCTTTTTCTGCGGCGTTCGATACTGGGGATAGGTTTGCCTTTATAGCAACGATACGAGATTTACTCCTCGTAAAAATCCCTGTCGCCGGACTCGATTTTCTTGATAAGGTTACTCTTCGGACGTTTGCCATAGCCAAGCAATCTGTTGTGACCGACATTGTAGGTCAACACTATTAGCAGCAGAGCATCTTTCCCATATTGTCGAAATACTTGTATCGATCCAATAGGCCAGCTCTGAGCAAAGAATCCGCCTGTTCTTCGGTAATATCTGCTGTCAGGTTTTCGTGTGGCATGAGTTTGTGTCCGTAACCGATGTATGGGTAGTGTTTCGCTGAGTGCTACACCGTATGTGACACTGACATTCAACCATGCAATTGCGGGGCAATTGCCTTCGGCATCTGCTTCGCTCTTATTGAAGTAGAACGATACCTTTACATTTGCATTATTCATAACTCATTTCTTGGGTTGAAAAAATAAATTTTACAAAGTTAATGAACGGCATGTAGAACATAGCGGAACAAAACAACAAATACATGACAATTAATCTCATTCCCGTATTTTTCTTCCAACGAGAAAAAACGATTACCTTTATCAGCGCAATGATAGAAAAACAAGCGTTTTTTTTGTGGCTGTTGTAGGGTATATGAAAGAGATTAAAGATGCTCCTTCTGCCGAAATTAGCAATATGGTGGATGACATAAAATGGTGTATGTACCAACCTCTTATCAAATTTTACCCTCATCATGTCATTATTACGCAAGTTCTTTGTATCTTTGTGAGGTGATTGTTTGAGCTTTGAACTTTGAGCTAAGGCAGTTGAACTTTTGAAAATGTATTCTCGTGAAGTGAGTAAAAAGATGATAAGTAAAAAACTTAGCGGTCTTAGCGGTCTCAGCGAGAGGGAAAAAGCTCACAGTAATTGAAAGTTGAAAATTGTAGGTTTGTAAAGACGCGTCGATTACACCTTAAAAATTAAACAAGAATGTAATTGACACGTCTGAAAAATTGATAATTGAAAAATCTTGCAGACGTGGACCATGTCTGTTGACTGTTGTCCGTTGTCTGTTGACCTAAAAAATAACATCATGAGTATCATAGACGAAAAACATTATTCGGAATTTTTGAAGCAGGCGCATCGTTATGGTGATGCCAAACTGACTTTATGCTCCAGCGGTAACCTCTCATGGCGTGTCGATGACGACATCGCGCTTGTCTCGGGAACAGGATCATGGGTTCCTACCTTGAAATTAGAAAACATCTCGCTTTGTAATATAGAGACCGGCACTGTTCTCAACGGCGTGAAGCCTTCCATGGAAAGCACCTTCCACCTCGGCATCATGCGTCAGCGTCCCGATGTCAACGTGGTATTTCACTTCCAGTCGGAATACGCTACCGCGATAGCTTGCATGAAAGAGAAACCTGCTAACTTCAACGTCACTGCCGAGATCCCGATTCACGTCGGCGTGGAGATTCCGGTGATACCGTATTACAGACCTGGCTCTCCTGAACTCGCAGCTGCAGTGTTGGAAGCGATGAAAGAACATAACTCTTGTCTCATGACTAACCACGGACAGGTGGTCTGCGGAAAGAACTTCGACGAGGTGTTCGAACGCGCCACTTTCTTCGAGATGGCTTGCAGGATAATAGTGCAGTCGGGCGGCAACTATTCCACATTAAGTCAGAAAGACATCGACGATTTAAGTATTTACATTGCAGGAAAGAAATAATATGAGATTCATAGCAGCAGATTTCGGCGCAGGCAGCGGACGCGTCATCGTAGGGACGTGGCTTGCCGCGTCCAAAAACATCGAATTAGAAGAGATTCATCGTTTTGGAAACGAGCAGAAAATGATAGACGGTCATCTCCGTTGGGACTTCGAGGCTCTCTTCAATGAGTTGAAAACAGGTCTGAAGAAAGCCTTCGCGAAATACGGCGACGAGATAAAAAGCATCGGCATCGACACTTGGGGCGTGGATTACGGTCTCTTGGATAAAGAAGGTCGTCTGATTGCCAACCCTATCTGTTATCGCGACGACAGGACTAAGGGCATGATGGATGTCGCGTTTCAGAAAATGCCTAAGGAAGAGTTCTTCCAACACGCTGCCAATCAGTTCATGGAAATTAATACGGCGTTTCAGTTAATGAGCGAGACTGATCTGCAACGTGCTGAGAGACTGCTGTTCATGCCTGATTTGTTTAATTATTTCCTTACGGGAAAGTGTTATAACGAATTTACCATAGCATCAACATCGCAGCTGCTGAATACCAAGACGCATCAGTGGGACGATGTCATCTTCGAGAAGTTAAATCTCCCAAAACATTTGATGCAGGAGATTATCTATCCTGGCACTGTGATAGGTGAACTCACTGCTGAGCTCGCCGCTGAAGTGGGCGGCAACGCAAAAGTCGTCGCCATCGGCTCGCACGACACCGCGAGTGCAGTGGCTTCGATAAAAGACGATGGCAGCGACTGGGCTTTCATCAGCTCCGGCACATGGTCGCTCATGGGAACGCCATCGAAAGAACCGATAATATCTAAAGAAGCCTTGGAATCTGACTTCACCAACGAGGGCATGACCGACGGAAGAATACGTTTCCTAAAAAACATCACAGGTCTCTGGCTCATACAGCAATTGGTAAAGGAATGGGAACAAGAGGGTTACAAATGTGACTATTCGGAATTAGTTAAAGAGGCTGAGCATTCTTCATTGGATTCTTCTTTCGATGTGGATGACGCTCGTTTCATGAATCCTGAGAAGATGTCGGAAGCTATCATTTCTTATCTTAAAGAAGAGAATCAAGAGCTTCCAATAACAAAAGGCGATTTCATGCGATGTGTCTGCATATCTTTGGCGAAGAAATATGCCGAGGTCAAGACGCAGATGGAGCGTTGTACGAATAAGAAGATAAATAAGATTTATATCGTGGGCGGCGGCTCTAAGAATCAGCTGCTTAACAGACTCGCTGCGGAATATACAGGCTGCGAGGTGATCAGAGGCGAGGTGGAAGCCACCGCGATGGGAAATATCAGCACGCAAGTGTCTATAATGTCATAAGCTTCAACTCGAAATAAGAGAATTCTTCGCCTAAAACGTCTCGTGCGGAACTTATTGATTTATCGTTGGTTTCTTCGAAATATTCTTCCATTATTTCATAATGCTCCTTGCTGATGAAGTCGCTTGCTTCGTAGAAACCGTTTTTTACAATTCTAATGACATGACTCTCAATGGTTCCGCGCGACAATCCTCTTTCCTTCGCGATGTCGTCTATCGTGTGGTCTTCATCGAGAAGTTCCAAAGTCTTAATCTCGCTGCGCGTTAGATTCATCTCTCTCTTGGATTCTTCGTCGTCGAAATCTTTTTGCGTAAATCCTTGAAAATCTAGCACAATATTAATTATGTCGGCACTGAAACTCTTTATACGTGTCGTTCCTAGTTTCGAGATTTCTTTAAGTTCTTTAATAGTGACAGGTTTCTTCTGGGCGATTGCCGTCAGGACGCTTTTGGGCATAATGCGAAATTCGTCTTCCTCAAGTTCGGCTGCTTTCATGTCGCGCCATTTCATCAATGCATCCATCAGAGCTTTGTCTTTTTTGTCTAAAGTCTTGGATTTCAATTTGGAAGACTTCAAATTCTCAGCTTCGACAGTCTTTTTATTTTTTAATTCAAGATATTTCTCTACATCGAAACCGTTTTTCGTGAGATTGAGGCAAGCCGTTTTTATGTATAGAATCACTCTTATCAAATCCAAAACTCCTTTAACAGAAGTGTTGACAGTCTTGTTGTCTGTTTCACTTATATAATCGCTAATATTCTCTAAATCATTGAGTTTGTCGAAGAAATAAACTGACGCTTTTTTTATTCTTTCTTGAAGGAAAGAAAAATCGTCGCTGCCTTGATGAGCAAATATCGATTCCACTTGTCGGAAGAATTTTATCGAAACGTCTATGATTTCAGTCCTGAAAAGCTGTCGTTTCTCCGCAATTTTCTCGACTGTTTCTTTCTCGAAAATATTGTCGTTTTCCCTTACGACTTTGGCAAGTCGATTCATGTTAAGTTCTAGCTCGCTGAAGTTGAAAAGTTCAATTATTTCTTGATGATAAAAGTTCAATTCTTCTTTCGCTAACCTTTCCTTATCTGGCTCCATTGACGGTATTTTGTTAACGAAAGTATTGATAATGTTGTCGTTAAACAAAACGTTTCTCGATATTTTTGAGTTAAGAACAAGTCCGTTTAATGATGTGCAACGGCTTAACGCGACATAAACCTGACCGTGAGTGAACGCCATTTCTGCATTAAGAATGACTTTCTCAAATGTAAGTCCTTGACTTTTATGAATAGTAATAGCCCATGCTGTTTTAAGAGGAATCTGCGTGAAACTTCCGATTTCCTTTTCTTCAATCTCTTTCGTTTCCTCATTGATGGAATATTCGAAGTTCTGCCATTTCACTGGCGTTACTTTTATCACTTCGTTACTGCATTGAACCTCAATGCCTTCTTCTTTGTCGTAAGAGACGATTTTCCCGATTTTACCATTATAATATAGTTTCTCTTGAGACGGGTCATTTTTTACGAACATGACTTGCGCCCCGACTTTCAGTTCGAGAATTTCTTTCGTAGGATATGCGTTTTCTGGAAATATTCCAGTTATTTCTGCATTAAAAGTCAGTACTTTAGAATCGATGGACCTCAATTTTTCTTCATTGATATTATCAGCCTGATAGTTGTGAGTTGTCAGCGTGATATAGCCGTCTTCATCTTTAGGATTGAAATTTGGAATATATCGAGAATTGAGAATCTCTAGGTTTTTTGTATCTATATTGTTGTTTCTCACTTGGTTGAGAATCTCTATGAATTCTTTGTCATTTTGTCTGTAAATATGGTCAAGTTCTATACAGATGTAAGGATTTTTTTGCAGGACGAGGCTGTCGAAGAAAAATACGGACTTGTAATAAGGCTCCAATAATTCCCATTCGTTTGGTCGCGCTACTGGTGCAAGTTGCTGAATATCACCAATCATAAGTAATTGCACTCCGCCGAAGGCTTTATCGTTACGTCTCACTTTTCTCAACACGGAATCTACGGCATCAAGGAGGTCGGCGCGCACCATACTGATTTCATCAATGACAAGAAGGTCGAGGCTTCTCATTATTTTCAGTTTCGTTTTGTTGATTTTTTGTGCGTTAAGACCTGAAACGGGTAATGATTTAGATTCTGTTCCTGTGTCTGGGACGATAGGTCCGAAAGGCAGCTGGAAAAATGAATGTATTGTGACGCCACCTGCATTGATGGCAGCAACGCCTGTCGGCGCGACAATCACCATTCTTTTGTAGGTGCTGATAGCCAGATTTCTGAGAAATGTCGTCTTGCCGGTTCCAGCTTTACCTGTTAGAAAGATATGAGCATCGGTGTTTTGCACAAATCTATTCAACATCTCAATCTTCTCATTCTTAAACACTTCTGTCTTCATAACTGAAAAATATAAATAATTTTTATCCTAAAGTGAACATATTTTTCTCCATCGTGTTTATACTTGTGAAAAACGAACGATGGTAAAATTCTTTTTCATTATAATACCCTTTTCATATCATTACTACTCCGATAGATGGTCGCTTTTCCCTGGGCGACCGTCTTATTTTACAATAACTTATCATGCGACAGACTTCTTCAGCGATACTCTGAATGTCGTCCCTTGTCCAACGACTGACGACTTGACGAAAATCTTGCCTTTATGATAATCTTCTATGATACGTCGCGCCAACGACAAACCGAGTCCCCATCCTCTTTTTTTGCTTGTATAACCGGGTTTGAATATTTCCTTATAGGCTGAGCGTTGCATTCCTTTGCCGGTATCTGTAATGTCGATGAAGATATTTTCTGCATCTTCTGCCATCTCAACTGTCAGCAAACCATGATCTTCCATGGCATCGAGCGCGTTCTTTGTGAGGTTTTCAAGTACCCAACTGAAAAGAGCTGGTTCGAGTGGAATAACGATTTCTCTGTCAGGTATCTTGATGTCAAATTCAAACTTGTTGTTCGAGAAGCGGCGTTTGAGATAATTCATTGTGTCGCTGACGGTTGCAACCACGTCGTGAGATTCTAAAGTCGGGATGGACCCTATTTTGGAAAAACGTTCCGTAATGGTTTTCATCCTTTCGATGTCTTTTTCCATCTCCGTTGTGCCGATGAAAGGCGTGTCTTGCATCTTCAGCAATTCAATCCATCCGACGAGAGAGGTGAGCGGGGTGCCAATCTGATGCGCTGTCTCTTTCGCCATGCCTGCCCAAACCTGATTCTGTTCCGAACGACGGGCGTAACTGAATAATAGATAAGCCACTATGACAAAAAATGTGAAGACGAGAATCTGTACTATAGGGAAATATCTCATTATGCGAAGCAAGTCGGAACTCCTATAATAAATGTAGGCTTTTTCTCCATCGAGATAATTTACTTCTATCGGCATATTTTCTTCGCTCATAATAGAAAGTTGTTTCGTGACATAATCGCTGTTGCTCATCAAATCTTCGTTGAGATTGCCGAAAGCGAGAATCTCTTTTTGCGTTTGGTTGAGAATGATGACAGGAACGCCGGCAGCATTATCAGCGACATCGTTGATAAATAAGTTGAACATATCGTCAAGAACGTTACGAAGCTCCGTATATATAAGAGACTCATTATAATAGAGTAGAGACTCTTTGCCGTAAATGTCTATCTTTATAGGAGGATAAATGTCGAAGTCGTCTTGCATTTCGGAGTCGAATATTTGCTTGTCGCGATGCTGTTTCGGGAGATTGATGGATAACGTAATGTTGTTGTTCGCATCGGTGATGACGACAGGAATGCTTATATTACTCTGGATAATATCTAGATAAACGCTGATGTTTTCGTCGGAAGTGGCAGCGAGAAAACGACGGTAAGCCATGGCAAGAAGTTCGACGCGCTTGCTCTCCTGGTTGCTTACTTCATTGAAAAACAACTCGGTATAGTTCATCAGTTCGGCATGTGCCTGAACAGCTTCAGCCCACATCGACATCTGACGTTGCTCCTGCGACGCAAAACGCTTCACGAGATTGTTCGTATAATACATGGAAATGATGACGATAACGACGGCGACGACCGACAATGATATCTTCCATCTTTTCTTCCTCGCGTATAAATCAATGCTAAGTCTTTTTTCCATAAAATCTTTCGAATAGTTTTACAAAAAAGTTTCATTACAAAAATACACAAAGTAATCGTGTTTGTGTATGTAATAACTTCAAAAAATGAAGATAATTTTAATGATTCTCAAAATAATCTCAAAATGATGCTATTAATATTTATTTTTATTAAGATTTAAAATAATTCCGTATTTTTGTAACCTTATCTAAACAAAACGGTTATGGATTACAATTTTAATGAAGTAGAAAAGAAATGGCAGGAATATTGGCGCGACAATAATATCTATAAAGTTGATATTGATAAGAATAAGCCAAAGTTTTATATTCTAGACATGTTCCCTTATCCATCAGGAGCAGGTCTTCATGTGGGTCACCCTCTCGGTTATATAGCATCCGATATTTACGCTCGCTATAAACGTCTCAAAGGTTTCAACGTCCTTCACCCAATGGGTTATGATGCTTATGGTTTGCCAGCAGAACAGTATGCTATTCAAACTGGAACTCACCCTGCAATCACGACGGAAAAGAATATCAATCGTTATCGCGAACAAATGGATAAGATTGGTTTCTGTTACGATTGGGACCGCGAAGTGCGTACCAGCGACCCTGCTTATTACAAATGGACTCAATGGACTTTCATCCAGCTTTTCAATTCATATTATTGTAACCAGACAAAAAAAGCTCAACCAATTGCTGATTTGGTGAAGAGATTTGAATCTCAAGGATCTGAAGGGTTGGATGTTGCTTGCAGCAAACCTATGTCATTTACTGCTGCTCAATGGAACGCCATGAGCGAGAAAGAACAACAAGAAACATTGATGAACTATCGTCTCGCTTATCTTGCTGATACGATGGTGAACTGGTGTCCTGAGTTAGGCACTGTACTCGCTAACGATGAAGTCGCTGACGGACTTTCTGTTCGCGGCGGTCATCCTGTTGTGCGTAAGACAATGAAACAGTGGCTGCTCCGTATCACAGCCTACGCAGAACGTCTCTTGGAAGGTCTTGAGACAATAGAGTGGAGTGAGTCGATAAAAGAAGTGCAACGCAATTGGATTGGAAAGTCGATGGGCGCATCTTTGTTCTTCGACATAGCCGATAAAGATATTAAATTGGAAGTCTTCACAACACGCGCTGATACTTTGTTTGGAGCAAGTTTTATGGTGTTGGCTCCCGAACATGAACTTATTAGCAGCATTACTACAGAAGAGCAGCGCGAATCTGTTGAAGAATACGTCACTTGGGCAAAGAACCGCTCCGAACGTGAACGTATGGCAGAAGTAAAAAAAGTGTCTGGCGTATTTACCGGCGCATACGGCGTCAATCCATTTACCGGAGCGAAGATTCCAATCTGGGTGGCAGATTATGTGCTTATGGGTTATGGTACTGGTGCTATTATGGCGGTTCCAGCTCATGACAGCCGCGACTTCGCTTTCGCTCGTCACTTCGAACTCCCAATAATTCAAGTGGTTGCTAAAAATGGAGAAGAACCAACCGACGCATCTAAATGGGAAGAGTCTTTTGATGCAAAAGACGGCGTGATGGTTAATTCCGACTTCCTTAACGGTCTTAGCGTGAAAGAAGCCATCGCTACAATGATTAAAAAAGTGGAAGAATTAGGATTAGGAAAAGGCAAAACCAATTATCGTCTCCGCGACGCTATCTTTAGCCGTCAACGTTATTGGGGCGAACCTTTCCCTATTTATTACAAAGACGGAATGCCTTACGCTTTGGACGAAAGCAAACTCCCTCTCGAATTGCCTTCCATCGACGCTTATAAACCAACAGAAAACGGCGAACCTCCTCTGGCACGCGCTAAAAACTGGACAACAGAAGAAGGCTATCCTCTCGAAACCAATACAATGCCAGGTTTCGCAGGATCAAGCGGTTATTATCTCCGTTATATGGATTCTCAAAACAGCAACGTGTTCGTCAGCAAAGAAGCTAACGAATATTGGCAACAAGTTGACTTGTATATAGGTGGCGCAGAACATGGTACAGGTCACCTCATATACAGCCGTTTCTGGAATAAATTCTTGTTCGATATTGGTGCAACTTGTAAGGATGAACCATTCCAAAAGATGATAAACCAAGGTATGATTCAAGGAAGAACAAACTTCGTTTATCGGGTCAACTTTGAAAAAATGGCTGAATATAAGACTTGGCAGATTATCAAAGATGGCAAACTTGGAGTTAAGTTCGTGAGAGACTACAAGATGGGACGTCGTAGATTCGACTTCTATTGCCAAGAAAAAAATATCATAATAGAAATTAAGAAAGTTTCGTCACTTGAGAAAGTGGCTGACGCTTACGAACATATAGCAGATGTCTTGGGATGTAAATTGTTGCTTATCCCAATCCGTCAAGTTCTTATAGATGAGGATTTTACAGAAGTTATTCAAAAGATAAAAGACCTCATCAATGGCAAAGACGTTCCTGCATTTGAAGATGTTGAACAACTTGAAGCACCTCGTCTTTATGTCTCAAAGAACGTTGAAGGAAGAGAAGAATATGGCGACCCAATTCGCGTAGATATTAATATGGTTCATAACGATATTCTTGATATTGAAGAGTTTAAACAATGGCGCGACGATTTGAGAGATGCTGAATTTATTTTCGAAAAAGATAAAGATGGCAATCCTATTTATGTCTGTGGATGGGAAGTCGAGAAAATGTCTAAATCGAAATATAATGTCCAAAATCCCGACGACCTCGTGGAAAAATATGGCGCCGACACTTTGAGACTTTACGAAATGTTCCTCGGACCTCTCGAACAGTCAAAACCATGGGATACTCAAGGAATTGAAGGCGTATATCGCTTCATCCGTAAGTTCTGGAGATTATATACCGACGAAAATAACGAATTCTCTTTCAGCGACGAACCTGCAACAAAAGAAGAATTGAAGTCGTTGCATAAACTTATTAAGAAAGAAGAAGACGATATTGAACGTATCTCTTTCAACACTGTCGTTTCTGCTTTTATGATTTGCGTGAACGAGTTGACAGATTTGAAATGCAACAAACGTCAAATTCTTGAACCTCTTGTAATTATGATTTCTCCATACGCACCTCATCTCGCAGAAGAATTATGGCATCAGATGGGCCATAACGACAGCGTGGTAATGCAGAAATTCCCGGAATTCATTGAAAGTTATATAGTTGAAAACAACTTCACTTATCCTGTTTCTATAAATGGCAAGAAACGTTTCGATTTGGAATTGCCAATCAATCTTGCACCTGCAGAAATTGAAAAAATTGCTGTGACAACACCGGAAGCTGTGAAGTGGATTGCCGACAAGAGTGTTAAAAAAGTAATCGTAGTTCCTAAGAAAATTATTAATATCGTTGTCGGATGATATGACGAAAGGCTGCCTAAACAGACAGCCTTTTTCGTTGAAGAATAATCTTCCTTCACAATATTTTTGGTCTTTTTTTTGTTACTCTTATGTTCTCAAAATATAACAAAAATGAAGACCAAATTTTTATTATTAGTAATAGCTTTATCTTTCTTTTCGAATGTCAACGCTCAATCATACAACGATTTATGGAAAGATCTTAATGAAAATTTAGATAACAGACTCCCTCAGTCGGCAGAGACTGTTCTTAACAAAATTGAAGAAAAAGCTATAAACGAGAACAACCAAAAGGAACTGCTGAAATCTTATCTCTACCGCTTCAAGATTTTTGAATTAAGCGAAGAAGAAGTTGTAGAAGCCTCAATAAATTTCGCGACGGAGAATATCACAAATCTCCGAGAACCTGAAAGAGCGATATTTAATCTAGCAATAGCTTCTCTCTATGAAAATCGTCAACAGACAATAGACAACAGACAACAGACTTCGTCCATAGAGTTTTGGGAAAACGCACTCTCCGATATAGAATCTTTACAAAAAAACACAACGGAATCTTACAAAGATATTTTAACAATTTACGATAAAATGGCAGATGTAGATTTAAATATAGAACCTACGCTTTATGATTATGTTATTCATAAAATAATTCTCTCAAATTATGGCGATTCAAATTTCAATATTCCAGATTTATACCAACGACTCATTGATTTCGATAAGAAAAACAATTATACCGACGCTGCCATTTATAATGAAATTCAAAAATTAGAATATGAATATAAAAACACCGATGATTTTGAAACTTATTTCAATTCCTTAGAAAAAATTAAGAATGAGAATATCAATAATCCATTGGTAACTTCTGTGATGGCGTTGCAGGCGGAGGCGATTTTAGGTCAACAGACGACAGCCAATAGCCAAAGTTCAACAGCCAAAGTTCTTTCAATCTGCGATGAAGCTATAAAATTATTCCCTGACAGTAAAGGCGCGAAACAATGTGAATCAATTCGTTCCGAGATTTTACAAAAAGAACTGTCATTGTCGATGCAGAATGTGCAACTTCCGAATAAAGATATTACAGCAAAATTAACATATAGAAATCTGATAAATCCTCACTATAGAATATATAAGGTGTCGCAGAATGATTTGGAAAGTCTTAATAAAAATTATGGTAGTGAGCTTGTAAGAGAACTTTATAAAAAAGAACTGATAGTTGAAAATCATATTGAAATTTTAGATGAGAAAGATTATCAGGAACATGAGATTTCTATTTCTTTGCCAAAATTAGATTGCGGAACTTATTTCATCGTGTTTTCTAAAGATGATAAGTTTTCTAAAAAAGATAATGAACTTCCAGCGATACATCTTTTCCAGGTAAGCAATCTGAGTTTTGTCACGACAAAGGAAAATGACGATTTCGTGATATATGTCCTTGACAGAGACAGCGGTAAGCCTGTAAAGAGTGTAAATGTTAATATCTTTGAGAGAACTTACGATTACAAGCAAAGAAAATATGTAGATACGACTTTAGCGGATTTGATTACCGATAAGAACGGAACTGCCTTAATACCATATATAAAGACAAGCTCATTCAATGTCAATCTTTTTAAAGGTGATGACAAACTTCTTTCTGATAGAAGTACATATTTCTACAATTATCATGAAAAAGGTGAAGAAAAATTAAGAGAAAGAACGTTCTTTTTTACCGACAGAGCGATTTATCGTCCAGGGCAGACTGTCTATTTCAAAGGTGCAATTCTTAATGAAAATTCACAAACAAAGGAATTGCTCGTAGGAAAAGAAACGACAGTTGTTTTTAAAGATTCTAATTGGCAAGAGGTTGCGAAACAGACTTTTACCACAAATGAATTCGGTTCTTTAGATGGAAGTTTCGTCATTCCAAATAATGTTTCAAACGGTTATTTTCAGATAGAGAACGAAAGCGGAAGTCTTGGTTTTAAAGTGGAAGAATATAAACGTCCGACTTTTGAAATCACTTTTGAAAATCCTGATAAGTCATTTAAACTCAACGAAGATGTTGAATTGTCGGGTTCAGTAAAAGCCTACGCTGGATTCGGATTGGATAATGTTAATTATAAATATACAGTCGTTCGTCGCACTTATTTCCCATATCGTTATTGGTGGTTTAAAAATTATAGCGACAATGAAAAACAAATCGCCTTCGGTGAAGGAATTACTGATGAAAAAGGAAACTTCAATATAAGTTTTAATCTTATTCCAGATGAAAAAGATAAAGGTGAATTACCTGTTTATGAATATATTGTGACTGTCGATGTTACTAATGCGCAAGGCGAGACGCAATCAAAAATATATACCCTGAAAGCTTCTGAAATAGATTTGATAATCGACATTGATAATAATAATGTAATTGTCAGTAAAGATAGTTTGGACCTAATTACATTTAATGTTAAAAATCTTAAAGAAAATCCCGTCGAGGCAAAGATTATTAGGAAAATTTCTCTCGTAGAGGCATACGGACGTATGTCTTTGATCTATGAAGATGTAATCAATGTTAATGGAAATTATGGTTTGTTCCAAGATGTTAATGAAAATTTAGAAACAGGCAAATATCATGTAGAACTTATTTCTGCCGAGAATGAGATGGCGAAGATTGCTAAGGATATTATTATCATTGACTTAGAAAGCAATGAAATGCCATACGATACAATGTGCATTTCTTATTCTGACAGAAAGTCAGCGCAACCTGGAGAAGATGTTAATTTTTATTTAGGAAGTTCTGCCAAGGATGTCAATGTTTATGTCATGATAAAACATGGCGATAAAATTCGTTATTATGAACGTAAGACGTTAAGTGACAAAGTCCTGAAATTCTCATATAAGATAAAGGAAGAAGACAGAGGAAGAATTTCGTTTCAGGCTTTCTTCGTTAAAAATAATACAATTAATATTGAACAGCAGGATGTTTTTGTTCCATACGATAATTTAAAGTTAGACATAAGATTAGACGTCGAGAGAGACGATTTGCAGCCTGGTTCGAAGGAAAAGTGGAATCTCACCATTAAGAATTTTAAAGACGAAGGCGTTGTGGCAAATCTCTTGGCTGGAATGTATGACGCTTCTTTGGATGTCTTTGCAAAAAATAGTTGGTTTTTCCCCGTAGAGCCAAATATAATGCTTTCTGCCGAACCGAGATACGACAACAGTTTCGATAACTTCTTCTGTACTGCTAATAATCAAAGTTTTAGAAATTATAGTCTGTTCGTCTACACTCTTATGTCTGATATGACATTAACTCCGTTTGTTAGTTCTCGTCATTATAGTGTTATTACCGCAAAACAATTGATGTCGATGTCGGCACGTGACAGAGATGCAATTTCGACTTCTGTTGGTGGTGTAGAAATATATCGCGTAGCTGATTCGGAAGAGAAAATTGCAACTAAATCTAATCAGAATATAGAGGAATTTGTTAGTAAAGATATTGAAAACCAAGAGCCTGTTCTGAGAGAGAATTTTACTGAGACGGCGTTTTTCTATCCTAATCTGATAACAAATGAGGACGGAAGTCTTACGTTTTCTTTCACTATGCCAGATGCTCTGACACGCTGGAATCTGATGATGCTCGCTTATACTAAAGACTTGAAAACCGGAAGATTAAACAAAACGTTCACTACGTCGAAGCCTCTTATGATAATGAGCGATATGCCGCGTTTCTGCTATGAAAACGATACGCTCTGGATGGTGGCGAATGTTATTAAGTCTAATGACGAAAGTCTAAAGTCGAAAGAGGGAGAAATTGCTGCTAAATTAGAAATTTTCGATGCGCTGACGATGCAGCCTTTAGATCTGATTCTCTCTGAAAAAGAAATAATCATTGATGAGATTCCATCGGGCGAAAGTCGTGCCGTGAGATGGAAAGTGGCTGTTAGTTCTGACATTGATTTGTTGGCATTTAGATTTAGTGTCACCTCAGACAATTTCTCCGACGCCGAGCAACATCTGCTTCCTATTTTAAGTGATGAAGTCTTTATGACGGAGACTTATCCTTTGACGATAGAACCACATTCTTCAAAAACCTTCGATTTCAACTTTGATAATGAAAATGAAAGAAATCAAGGACTTACGTTGAACTTCTGTGCTAATCCGAAATGGTACGCAATTCAATCGTTGCCATATCTTTCTCAAGAAATCGGCGAGAGTGCGGATGTTGCTTTTAATATTTTCTATGCGAATAGTCTCGCTTCTTACATAGCTCATAACACTACAAATCTGTTAAATTATATTAAGAAATGGCAGATAGAAGCGCCAGATGAGTTGATGTCGCAGCTGCAGAAAGATGAGAATCTTAAAGCAATTATGTTGGAAGAAACACCTTGGGTCTTGGAAGCTAAGAGCGAAGCGGAACAAAAGTCTCGATTAGCGAACTTGTTTGATGTCAATGCGATGAGTTATAAAACCAATGAGGCGTTGAATCTCATTCGCGAGAAACAATCTGTCAACGGCGGTTGGTCGTGGCTTCCGAATATGCCAGAAAGTTCGTTCATAACGCAATATATTCTGAGCGGATTTGGCAAACTTCATAAAATGAATGTTATCAATATATTAGATTCGCAACAACAATCAACTGTTAAAAATATATGTGATAAAGCTATAAAATATCTGACAAATGAAATCATAGAAGCTTATAATGATATAAAGGATAAAGGCAAATATCATTCTGCACCTTATATAATTGATGAACTTTATTCATTGAGTTTCTTTGATTTTGGAGGAAATGAAAAATATAATGAAGCGAAAGAATTTTTCTTGAGTCAACTTCAGAAAGACTGGCAGCGATTTGATTTCGGAATGCAGGCTAAGATTGCTCTTGTCTTGTATAGAAATGGAAAAGACGAAACCGCTCAACTGATAATGCAGTCGTTGAGAGAAAGAGCTCGTCAGAAGGAAGATGTCGGAATGTATTGGAGTTCAGATGTTAAAGAGCAGGTGCTTATCATGGAAGCGTTCAGGGAAATATCACCTGATGAGCAGCTTCTTGAAGAGGCGACGATTTGGCTCTTATGCAACAAACGCTGCAATATGTGGGAAAACGCTGCCACTACAGTAGACGCGATTTATGAATTGTCGTTTGTCGGCGAACAGATGTCGGCGGTCAGCATTATGAAAAACTCTGTAATAATACAATCTCCTGTAAAGACGTACGGACGTACGTCTCAAAACACAGATGAAAACATCTTCATTCAGAAATATTGGAACGCAGATGAAATGGCTGATTTCAAAGATTTTACAATCGAAAATAAAACGGATAATTTAGTCTGGGGCGGATTGTTCCGTCAGTATTTCGTTTCTATTGACGAGGTAAGAAAACACGAAAGTCCGTTGAATGTAGATAGAGAATTGTTTGTTGAACGTAACGATGAAAACGGCTCGTATCTTGTTCCGATAAAAGAAACTGAACTTAAAGTCGGGGATAAAGTAGTTGTAAATCTCACCATTGAAGCATCGCAAGTTATGGAGTTCGTCTTCTTGAAAGATTTAAGGGCGGCATGTCTTGAGCCGACGGAGCAGATGTCGAGATATAATTATTCTGACGGAATGTCTTATTATCAGAGCAATAGCGACACTTTCATGGGATTCTATTTTGACAGACTACCGAAAGGAAAACATCGCGTGAGTTACTCGATGTTCGTCACTAAAGAAGGAAATTTCAGCAACGGTTACGCCTTGATACAATGCATATATTCTCCGGAGTTTTCGGCTTATTCAGAAGGAATGAGATTAAGTGTTTCAGAATGATGAATTTGCTGTGATTTTTATAGAAAAATATTTATTATAAATTCTCGGAAAGATGTATTTCTACAAACTTATTGATACATCTTTTTTATTCGTGTATCATAATAAATAGATTCTCAATTGATTATGATTACATGGCATTATTAATAAACTTATAAGGTTATATGAAGAAAAACATTCTTATTTTTTCATTGTTAATCATATAATAATGCCGTTACGCGACGCCAATTCGAGGTGATTTAGACTAAATATGAATTTTAAAAGACTAAGTTGTAAACAATGCGTCGTCATAAACGAAGCACAATTTATTTAAAGACGAATGTATAAAGAATTGATACAACTATAACCGCACGCCTGCTTTTTTTGAAGACTTATGGTGTGCAGTTTTTTTTATGATAAAATAAAAAATTCTTTAAATTTGTAGTTTGAACATTAATGTCATTATTATGAAAAAAATTCAGGACGATAATAAACTTTATACATTCCTAAGACCTTTTGTTGACTATCATGTACGTAAGTCTTTTCGTCGTTATAAAGTCGTTGGAATGGATAAGATTCCGCAGAATGCAGCCTGTATTTTCGGCGCAAATCACACAAATACTTTGATGGATGCTTTGGTTCTTCTTTGTATCAACAGAGAGAAGAAGGTGTTCATTGCGAGAGGCGATATTTTCAAGCAGCCAGCAATAGCGAAGATAATGTTTTTCCTTCGCATTCTTCCTATTTATCGAATCCGTGACGGTTATAAGAGCGTGAAAGATAACAACGCAGAAATCATTGAGAAAGCAGCCGATGTAGTTCACGATGAAGTGAAATTGTTCCTCTATCCTGAAGCAACTCATAGGACAAAGCATTCGTTGCGTCAGTTGAGTAAGGGAATCTTTCATATCGCAATGAAAGCTAACGCCGACTTCGGACATGAAAAACCTGTATATATCATCCCGACAGGAATCGAATACGGCGACTATTTCCGCTACCGTTCAACAGCTCTTGTTAACTTCGGCGAACCAATCAATGTGACGGAATATGTGAACCAGCGTAAGGGCGAAAATGAAGCTGTCATAATGAACGGATTGCGTGAGTTATTGTCGGAACGTCTTGCGAAACAGATTTCTTTTGTTCCTGATAACGAAGAAAATTATGACGCTATCTGGGAGATGATAAAGATAAAATCTGAATTGAAAGGCGATTTGGAACAGCGTTTAGAACGTAACCAAAAGGTGATAAAGGAAATTCTCGAATGGAAAGAAAAAGAGCCTGAGAAGGCAGAAGAGACGTTCGGAAAAGTCAAGAAGTTCATAAAGGAACGTAATAAGAAAGGTATTTCTGTGACTTCAGTGACAAAGAAAAATATCTTGGGAACGGTTTTATGGAAGACTTTAGTCGCTATTTTGGGACTTCCTTTGTTTGCAGCATCAGTTGTCGCCTCCTTGCCGATATGGTTGGTCACAATGATTCTTAAAAATGTTTTCAAAGATAAGGCATGGGGCAATACTGTCAGTTTTGCAGTGGAGACGATACTGCATCCGTTGTTGACATTGTTGTGTATAATATTGACATTCTGTTATATGCCTTGGGAGTTGGCGTTGCTATGCAGTGTGTTCTATTTCTTCTCGTATATCTATTTCGTCGATTTCAAAGAATTTCTCAGACGATGGATTTCTGACGTGAAATGGTGTTTCAACAAGAAACTTCGCGGCAAGATAGAGAAGATTATGAAGAGTATGAAATAATAATTTTGAAAGACAAGAAAATCCGCAGAACACGAATGAACTCGATCTGCGGATTTTTTATTTTAGGTATATTATCTTTTTTTCTCAAGAAACTCTTTCATGCGTTTCTGTCCGTCTTCCGACATTCTTTCTTGCGCAATCATCATGGCGGTAGTCTGGAAGATTGAGTCGTAAGGATTACTTCTTCCGCAAACGCCCCTGATTAGATGCTTGCAGTCTCTTATTGCGTCGGGCGATGCTTGTAGGAAATTATCGATGAAGAAATCCAGTCTGTGATTTAGTTCGTCGATGTCGCCGACAAAATTGACAAGTTTGTAATTCATTGCTTCTTGTGCGGTGAATTTTCTTCCAGAGAGCATGAGTTCTCGTGCTGGCATTTCGCCGCATCTTGCGATGACGAATGGAGAGATTGTTGCTGGCGTGATGCCGAGTTTTACTTCGCTGAAAGCGAATACTGTGTCTTTTTCAGCGAGTACTATGTCGGAGGCTGCAGTTATGCCGTTGCCGCCGCCTATAACCGCGCCATGAACTAGAGTGATGACGGGCTTGTTGCAGAAATATATCTTTTGAAATAATTTCGAAAGACGTTGAGCGTCTTCTAGATTTTGGTTGTAACCGTAAGACGCGATGTCTTTCATATAGTTAAGGTCGGCACCTGCGCAGAATGACTTTCCATTGCCGCAAATTTCTATCACTCTTATGTCGTCGCGACAGTCTAGCCAGTCGATGGCTTCTGTCATTTCTTTAATCATAAGAGCGTTCATGGCGTTGCGCACTTCCGGACGATTCAAGGCGATACGAGCCACATTTTTTTCTATTCCTATTTGTAATGTCGTGAAATCCATTGTTTTAAGTATGAAAAATTGAGAATATGAAAACCTGAGAATTTTTAGAGTCTCAGATTTTCATATTTTAAAAATTACATTCTGAATACGCCAAATTGAAGCGGTGGGAACGGTTGGTTCAATGACGATGCGATTCCCATTGCCAGAATCTTACGTGTGTCAACAGGGTCGATGATTCCATCGTCCCATAGGCGAGCCGTGCTATAGAAAGCGGAGCCTTCGTAGTCGTATTTCGCCAGAATATCGTTTTTTATCTTGGCAAGTTCTTCTTTAGAAATCTCTTGTCCTCTGTATTTGTATTGTTCTTCTTTCACTGTTGTAAGGACGCCTGCTGCTTGTTCGCCGCCCATGACTGAAATCTTGGCGTTAGGCCACATGAATAGAAGTCGTGGGCTGTAGGCGCGTCCTGCCATTCCGTAGTTGCCCGCGCCGAAAGAACCGCCGAAGATGATGGTGAATTTAGGAACGTTGGCATTGCTGACGGCGTGAACCATTTTGGCTCCGTCTTTGGCGATGCCGCCGCATTCGTATTGTTTCCCAACCATGAAACCTGTTACGTTTTGTAAGAAGACAAGCGGGATGTTGCGTTGGCAGCATAACTCGATGAAGTGTGTCGCTTTGAGTGCTGATTCTGAGAAGAGAACACCGTAATTGGCGATGATGCCTACCGGGAATCCCATAACATGTGCGAAACCGCAGACTATCGTCGTTGCATAACGAGCCTTGAATTCTTGGAAACGACTGCCGTCAACGATACGCATTATTATCTCTCTCGGGTCAACGAGTTGTCTGAGATCGACAGGTGCGATGCCATACAATTCTTCTGGGTCGTATAATGGTGCTTCAATCGGCAAGATGTCGAGGCGTTGTTTGTCTCGTTTTTCTAAAGTCTTGAAGATGTTGCGGCATATCTGCATTGCGTGGCTGTCGTTTTCTGCGAGATGGTCGGCTACGCCCGACACCGACGTATGCATATCTGCGCCGCCAAGTTCTTCGGCAGTGACAATTTCTCCTGTCGCGGCTTTCACCAACGGCGGACCTCCAAGGTAAATCGTTCCCTGGTTTCTCACTATGATGGTCTCGTCGCTCATCGCAGGAACGTATGCGCCGCCTGCCGTACACATTCCCATCACAATGGCGATTTGAGGAATGCCCATTGCCGACATGCGAGCTTGGTTGTAGAAGAAACGTCCGAAATGGTCTCTGTCGGGGAACACTGTGTCTTGTTCTGGCAAGAAAGCACCACCGCTGTCAACCATATAAACGCATGGAAGTTTGTTTTCCATCGCAATTTCCTGCGCTCTAAGGTGTTTCTTGACAGTATATTGCATATAGGTGCCGCCTTTCACTGTGGCGTCGTTGGCGACAATGATGGCTTCTCTGCCTTGGATTATTCCGATACCTGTGACGATGCCTGCCGAAGGGAAGTCGTTGTTATAAGTGTCGAAGGCAGCCATCGGCGACAGCTCCAGAAATGGAGTGTTCTTGTCGATTAGCTGGTCGATGCGCTCGCGGGCAAGCAACTTGTGACGTTTCTTGTGTTTCTCAACAGCGGCAGTGCCACCGCCTTGCATACTTCTTGCCATTCCTTCACGATAACGAGCCATTAATTCCATGTACGCGCTCTTGTTATCCTGAAATTCCTTGCTGTTTGGATTTATCTGTGACTTTAGTGTTTGCACGATTTTGCGTTTTTATTCACGCAAAGATAATAAAAATAGACTAAAGTTTAATAATAGATATTTATATCCTTATATTTTCTTTGAAAGTCGTTTTCTTATCGGTTCGTCATAGAGTTTCAAACAAGCGTATGCCAACGCAATGTTTATTGCCATGACAATGATTACGACTTGCCAAGTCTCACCAAGAGTGTATAACTTGTTGTCGATGAGCCATGCGTAGAAAAGATACATCACGGGATAATGTACTATATATAAAGGATAAGAGATGTCGTCGAGGAACTTGCAGAGTTTTGTTGAGAGGAAGCAAACAACCAACTCGCCGTTTTCGTCAGCATATTGACCGAAGTCTTTTGCCTCGATGAGATCTAACAATCTTTGTGGGTCTCAAATTCATAATCGCCAGGGATATATTTTTCGAGGATGCAGTCGGTAGTACAGAGGTAGTTATAACAAAGGTTCTTAGGATGGTAAAAACCATCACCACTCTTCAAAAAAATCACCTCTAAGCGCTTTTATTCTGAGACCGGGCGAACGGATAGACCATTGAAGCGACTATGGCCGGTGCTCATGCTATGCTCGCTTTCATGAAAGAAGTACGGGCGGTAGTATGAAGAGTTATAGCTCTCGTCCGGCGTAGAACTCCAATAGTAGCAGTCGTAATCATCATAGATGAGACTTGTTTTGAAACGGAGGCCAGCAGCAGGAAGGAAGATACTGTTGCCGTTAGGCCCCGTTACCTTATAACCTATAACGTTGTTCTGCTTAGTCCTAGTCCATGTACATTTATTCACTAATTCTTCTAATTCTGATTTCGTAGGCATTCTCCATGTTCCGCCCCAATTCGCTGTGGCTACATCGTACGATGATGTGAGATTGCCGATAGAATCTATAATGCCTCGTTTCTGTAATCGAGATATTTTAATTTCGTCGGTAAGACTATTGTCTTCTGTGTATTCGCTCTTCGTCGTGGTCTCGCCCCATGCGTAATAATTGCCGAAGTCTTCAGGTTTGATGGCCCCAACATTGCGTGTCGCCCATTTTACACTTAATCCTAAATCAACGTATTCATAGCCGTTAATCGCGCCACTTACCTGTTGTATGTTATCCACTGTATGTTGCAACATCTCATTAACAGGGCGTACAGACCCACCTTCGTCGCGACTGACATACGTATAGTTCACAGCAGTTTCTTTGTAGCCGAGGTAGAGGTTTGCCGCTTCAGTGTAGAGACGGTTGTCGTCTACTATAAGATTCGAACCCCAATAGAGGCTAATACTGTTTCTTCCCCTGTTGGTATAGTGGCCCGCATCAGGTAAGAAAATACTATTGCCGTTAGGTCCTGTCACCGTATAGCCTTTAACACCGTTCTGCGTAGTCTCAGTCCATGTACATTTATTCACTAATTCTTCTAATTCAGATTCCGTAGGCATCCTCCATGTTCCGCCCCAGTTCGCTGTAGCCGCGTCGTTCCATGGTGTGAGATTGCCGTTCTTATCTACAATACATTGTGCATACATCTTATCTTCTGCAATGCGATAGGTAAGACTATTGTCTTCTGTGTATTCGCTCTTCGGCGTAGTCTCTCCCCATGCAAAATAATCGCCAAATTCTTCTGGTTTGTTAGCTCCTACATTGCACGTTGCCCATTTCACGCTTAAGCCCAAATCAACGTATTCATGGCCATTAACTTCACCAAAAGACAGCTTCACACTATCGTCACCTCCATATTGAGAGACGGTTATCGTCTTGCTAACAATCATGTTACCGCGCTCAACTTCTATCAAGTGAGTATCATATGAGAGATTTACCGTCAATGGAGTAACTCCAATATATTTCTCATCAACGTAAATTTTATCGCCTGTTTCTTCTGTCGAAATAGTGATTGCCTTTCCAGTTTGTAGACTTTCGTTAATATCTAATGTCTCACCTTCTTTGATAGCAAAAGTTTTAGTCAACGAAGCACAACCTTGTTTTTCAAGTTTAAGCTCGTGGTTGCCTATTATTATCTGAGCTAACTGCATTGGTGTTTGTCCGCAATATTTCCCGTCAATATAAACGCTCGCTTCTGTTGGATTACTGCTTATTTCCAACATTCCATATATCGGTACCGGAGCATCTAATGTTATGGCCTTTGTCTCTCCTATTACGAGCTCTACATTACGGTTAACTGTTCTATGATTCGCTTTTCTTGCTTCTACATCATGTATTCCATAAAGAAGTTTTCCTTCCCATCTGCCTCTTCCTTTGTAGATATTATCAACATAAATATCAGAGTCTTTGTCTGCGTTTATTGTAATGTCGACATAATTCGACTGTAGGTAGAAACTTTCTTTCGTAGTATGCTTATCATTAACAACAACATTTTTCTCAGTTGATTGATATTCGTCTTTTTCTACGCGTATGGTGTAATTTCCGATATTCATCTTCTCGGAACTATATGGGGTATCTCCAACATAATTATCATCTACATAAACTTTGGCCAAATTTGGAACACTTGTAATATTGATAAAACCGTATTCTGGTTTCATCTTTAAGTCTATATAATTTTCTTCTGCAGCAATCTCCACCTCACCGGTTTCCGTACGATAAAGGTCGCATTCAACTCTCCATGTGTGTGACGAACCAAGATTAAATTGTTTATGTATAAATTGTTTGCCCACCAAAGTATCATCGATAAAAATACGTGCATCTGCTTGATCTGACTTTATAATGAGATAATTACTTTGCACTATAGCTTCACTTAAAGGAACGTATTGAAGCACCATCTCGTAAGTACAGAAGTCGCACAGACTTTCCGGGAAATAGAATCTCGTGATGCCATAATCGGGATGGCGTATCTCTAAATAGTCAGAGTTTTGGGCGGTGATATAGATCCATACTGCTCCTGTCTTATAAACCTTGTCGCTGATCTCCGTAACCCTGTTGCCTGTGAAATACAGCTTACGGCGTTGCTCATCATTGATATTCTCCGTGGAGATCTTAAACAGAGCCATCGGGTTGTTGTCGATGTCTCTATGATCTTCCTTATTGTCGTCCCACACAGCCATGCTAATATGCTTGAACGAGCCTTCCTTGATTTTAAAATAATCATTCTGCGCAATGACATTTAACGATATAAATGTCAGAAACAAAAGTAAAATTTTCTTCATATAAAGCTAATTTTTATTTTATATCCTTCAATCCAACCAAAGTGTTAATGTCTGTCTTATCTGGCTGCCAAGCTCTCACATGAATCACAGGGCGAAGTTTGTCTCTGAGATCTACCATAAGGAAAAGGTAGCCGACATCGCCGTATGTTGCTGATGTATATTCTTGCAGCAGTCTTACACCGAAGATGTCTTCACCATTTTTACCTTCATCGGAGCTGCTCTTCTGTTTGGTAAACACTGTCTCTGTAAATCTGATATTGATATATTCTTGTGAGTTAAACACATTAGACATTCTTTCAAAATATTGGTTTTTATTCATCCTTATCAATTCGACTTCTTTTGTTGGCAAGTTAAGTTCTTTTATATCTGTCATCTCTGTTTTTGGTTTTTCCACGATGTGACCTACGATGATGAGAGCGTCGTCGGAGAAGATGCTCTCCAGATAGTCGTAACGTTTCAGGGCGTAAGCTGTCTGATAATCTTCCAAGAAGCTGATAAGTGAGAGTCTGCATTCAGCTGGCCATTTTGACTTTGACGTGATGTCGTTTTCAGCTATGGAAGAGAGGCGGAATGCCAACGAAGAGATAAGTCGTGTATTATTGTCGAAACGGAACACGACCTCTCTAATGAACGAAGCATGGTTTCTAAACTCGAACTTCATATCTATATCGTAGCACATAGTTCTGTTATCCAACTCCAAGAATTTATATTCCTGCATGCCTACCACCGACACCTTAGCACTTGTCACGAGAGTATCGAGCATAGCGTAAGCTTCAGGTGTGAAATATTGTCTTACGGAACTATAGTTTTGTGCACGGAAAGCAGTCTCTATATTTTGCATCACAGCAAGATAATACTTCTCGTTTTCCTTCAACGATGTGCCAGCCGCTACCTCACCAATCTTGATTTGATCGGCTCCTTTGAAATATTTAAGATAAGGTTTCACATCAATCTCTTTTCTTACGTTTCTTTTGAGAATAACTTTGTCAACGTTATCCATAATGACTTTCATGCCGTGATGCGCCACCAATTCATGAGCAAAGTCATATTCAATTTGGAGGTCTATCTTATCCACTTCGGTATTGGCGAGTTCAAGTTGGAGCTTACCATTCCTGACGGTAGTTGAGATACGATTATCTAATCCGTTGTGATATTTGACTTTCAGTTCCGACACGTCGTTACCATAAGATCTAACATTAAGGATGACCGAGATGCCATCATCATGTATTTCTCCTGGATTGTCCTTTGATATTGCAAAAGTGAAAGAATCCAACACATCTGTGATATGATCATAAAGATATGTGTATGCATGTAACTCTTCGCCATTGACATCAACGGTCAGTTTGTTACCTTGAGGGTGAGCCACACAAATCATCAAAGCCCAGTAGTATTCTCTCAGCGCATCGACCATAATACCATCTTCTTCTTTCATTTGGGCAAGTTTGTATCGACGCTGCAACTCTTGAGTTCTGTCGTTGCACAATTCATCAACATCCTCCTTACTTATGTAAACCAAGCATGAATACTCATCATTTTTGATGTCATTCTCAATATCTATGATTTTTTTGTATTTATTATTATCAATTCTAAATTTGAACGACTCTATGATTTTCTCAACATGTTCGTCTCTATCTGTACCGAACTCGATAAGGTCGAATTCACCCATATTGACGATATTCTTGAACATAGCTTTAGTAGCATTTTTCTCAGCGTTTTCGTAGCTATCGCACACCGCACTCTGTCCCCAGAAATAATAGCCACTATCCTTAATGAATTCAGGGGTAAGTTCAGATATTGACTGAGCACCCATATTCAGTGAAATCAAAACAAAAAACAAAAGCAATAATCTTCTCATTTTCAATTATCTAAATAACAGTAATAATTTTAAATACAAGCGACAAATATAGTAAAAAAAGCACAGATAATAACCAAGAGAATAACATTTTTAAAATATAACTTGTCCTGAAATAAGTTTACGCAAAAAATAAACTTATTTCAGGACAAGTCACGTTATTGTCGAAACGATAAATACTTGTAAAGAGAAGGATATATGGATAAAAGAACCCCACAGTTGTTTGATTCAAACTATGGGGTTATTCTCATGTGGTTAATTTGTTAGAATTAATTATGATGTTTTATTTCAATTCTTTAACAATTCATTAACCTTGCTTTGAATTGAGGAATTTTCAGAACCTAATTTAATCTTACGTTCTTCACCATTGCCATATTTATCTTTAATGACATTAATGCTTTTTCCTCTATATTGTCAACTATTACACTTTGAAACTCTGTTGTGGTTGATACAATGTTTTCTTCCTCCGAATTGTTCCTCGATGTTAGTTTCAACTTTTTCTTGTGTAATATCTTCTGTCGTATTAATCTCTTAGGATTCTGTTGCTTCTTCTGTCTCAGCTGTTTTTTCGCAGCATGTATGAGTTCCTTCTTTGCAGCATTTTGGAGTCTTGACAATTGTCAATTCCTCGATGAGATTTGTAGCGCCAGCGAATTTGTCGATGACGAACAAGACGTAACGTGCATCAACGTTGATAGTACGTTGTAATTTAGGCTCGAAGTTGATGTCGCCGCTCATAGCTTCCCAGTTGCCGTCGAAAGCGAGACCGATGAGTTCGCCTTTGCCATTCATGATAGGGCTGCCTGAGTTACCGCCGGTGATGTCGTTTGTTGAAAGGAAACATACGACCAACTCGCCGTTTTCGTCAGCATATTGACCGAAGTCTCTTGCCTCGATGAGGTCTAACAATCTTTGCGGAACATCAAATTCATAATCGCCAGGAACATATTTTTCGAGAATGCCGTTAGCTGTACAGATGTAATCGTAGTGGATAGCGTCAGCTGGTTGGTAATCTTGAACTGAACCATAGCTCATACGTAATGATGAGTTAGCATCTGGATATAAGTCTTTTTCTGGTTGTGTTGCAGCGTAGAACTCGCGTAAGCCTTTTACGAAGAGATGATTGTTTTCGCTAATAGTTTGCATTGTTGCACGATAAGGTGCGAGGTTAGTGACAAGATGAGTTATCATAGTATTCATAACTACGTAAGCCGGATCTTTCTCTACTTTCTTAGCATTAGGTTTCTCGATGAAAGCCTTGATTGACTCAGGTGTAGCGAAGATAGAGTTTTCTAAGATGTCATTTGCCAAAGCTACAACATCGCCTTTGTATTTCTTCTCTACCAAGTTATAGAAGTTAGGATTTGCTTCAGCGTCGAATGTGTTGTAATATAATTTCAACATCTCAACCAACATCTTGTCTTCTAATGGTTTGTAAGTCTCAGCGAAGAAAGCGTCAACGTCGATAGCTTTAAGAGCTTCTTCAGCAGCAGCGACAGCTTCTTTATCTTTCTTGTCGGTGCCTACGTAACTTGCAAATTCTCCTGCTATTCCTATAGCGCCTGTCATAGCGATGTAGTTAGGGTAATATATAGAAGGTGTGATTTGATGTACGAGCTCATAGCTTTCTGCCAAAGTATTCAAGACATCGCCATATTCTTCAGCCTTAGCTGGATTAGCGTTAAGCCATTCTGTAAATTGATTTTCAAGTTCTGCTTTTGTTTCAGCGACCTTATTCTTACGAAGCATCAACATCTGACCTTCAAAGTTTTTCCATGTGTTAGCGAGACCAGCTTTGTCGTCGGCGTACATGATATTGACAGAAGCGTCTTTTTGCATGAACTCGTCCATAACATCTGTCTGGAGTTTGAAGATGTCGTGGATTGTTGGGTAGAATGACTCTACGTTATAGTCGATACCGTAAGAAGTGAGGTAACGTTCTGTTGAGCCTGGGAAACCCCAGATCATGGTGAAGTCATCTTTTTGGATGCCGTCTAAGCTGACAGGAAGATGATGTTTTGGAGTGAGAGGTTTGTTGTCTGGTGAATAAGGAGCTGGATTGCCTTCAGCGTCAGCATAGACACGGAAGATAGAGAAGTCGCCTGTGTGACGAGGCCACATCCAGTTGTCGGTGTCGCCGCCGAATTTACCGATTGATGAAGGAGGTGTACCTACGAGACGAACGTCGGTATAGACTCTATAAACGAACATATAATATTCGTTACCTTCAAAGAAAGCGCTGATGATAGGGTTGTATTTGCCATCTTCTGATGCAGCTGCTTCTAACTCTGTAGATTTAGCTTTGATAGCAGCGTTGCGTTCTTCCCATGTCATTGTGTCGTTTACAACAGAAAGTACTTCTTCTGTGACGTCTTCCATACGTACTAAGAAAGAAGCTGAGATGCCTTCTGCTGGAAGTTCTTCGCTGAAGTCTTTAGCCCAGAAACCGTCGGTGAGATAATCGTGTTCAACGGTACTGAGTTTTTGGATTGAACCATAACCGCAGTGATGGTTGGTGAACATAAGGCTGTTTTGTGAAACGATTTCGCCTGTGCAGAAGAAACCACGTGGTGTAGCACCTTCTGAAAGACCTACGATAGCGTCTTTTAAGCTGCTGTTGTTGATGCTGTAAAGTTCTTCAGGAGTAAGTTGAAGACCCATCTTTTGCATGTCTACATAATTCAAACGCTCGACGAACATCGGTAACCACATACCTTCGTCAGCATGTACTTTGCCCATTAGTGAGAAAATCGCGAGGGCAATAAATAAGAATGTTTTTTTCATTGTTTTGATTAAATTAATGTTTGTTATTTATTTAATTTCTTACGTTTAAGGATTAAAGTTTAATGTTTAAAGTAGTTAAGTCATCAATTTCCGACAAGTCCTTAAACCTTAATCATTAAACCTTAAACCAAATATGTTTTCAACTTTCAACTTTCAATTTTCAATTTTCAATTATTAATCAGGAGTTCTGGTGACATTTCATAATAGATGTCTTTTGGAATTCCCATGCCGTTGACTTTGTCAAGGTCGGCTTGTAAAGCTGGTTTGATGACGCCGTCTGTAGCGATCCATTCTTTTACGTATTCGTAGTTGCCGTCGCCTTGAGCTTTAAGGATTTCGCCGCCGAGTTTAGCGACAGCAGCTTTCATGTTTTCAAAGTTGATTGCATATAGACCTTCTTCGTTGCGTGTGAAAGCGCCTTCTTTTTCAAGGAAGTTGAATGTAAGCATGTTAGCCTTACCGTGTGCGCTTGATGCTCCGAAACGTACCGAACGGAAGATACCTGCCATGAATGTGGTGTAGTTTTCTTCTAATGTTGAATTTGTATATTCACCCATTTCTGAGAGTTTAGTTACAAGATAAAGTCCGAGAATATCGGCTTTAGCTTCTTCGATGGCTGAATATTGTTCTTTAAGAGCATGACGCACTGTGCCTTTGCCATCTAAGGTGTTTTTGATTCCCATACCGTGAGCCACTTCATGGAACATGACGTTAGCGAAGAAAGCGTCGAATTTGATATTCTTGCGTGACTCCGGTGTCATAAGTACATCTGAAATAGGAACTAAGATGTTGTCGAACTTGGCTTTCATGGCGTTCTTCAGTTGTAACTTACGAGTTCCTTTTTGGAGTTGTACTCTCTCGTCGTTAGGCAAGTTGATAGCTATAGTCTTGCCAGCCATGTTACAGTCGCCGCCATAAAATACGGCGTCATATACTGCGAGGTCGGCGTCAGCACCTGGTTTTTCTTGTTTATATTCCGGTGCTACAGGAAGCTGTGTCTGCAATTCAGGAAGAAGTTCAGCATAATGTGCAAGTTTGCTGCTCCAGTCTTGGTCTTTTATCAAGATGAAAGATTCGTGGGCTGCCTTGTAACCATAAAGAGCGTCGACATAATTTTCGATAGGACCTACAACGAAGTCAACGTTATTGTTACGGACATCCATCCAAGCCATGTCACTCTCGAAATAATCGTCAGTCAACAAAGCTTCTGATCTGAGACGTAAGTAATTGGCAAACTCCTCATCACCGGCGAGGTCGGCAGCTTTCAATAACAAGTCAGCTGCTTTGTTGATTTGTTCTGCGTAAGCGTCATGGAACCAAACAGCTTGAAGTTTACCGTCTTTATCACGAGTGATCAATGTGTATTGACTTGTCTTGTCAGGGTTATCCCAAGCCTCAAATTCTTCTTTAGTCATGTCGGCTGGATAGAAACCTGCGCCTGCCGGCATTGCTCCGTACTCAGGAAGGAAAGGAGCAAGGTTGTCGAAATGATTCCAAGGGCCATAGTTAATCTCAGCAAAGAGACGAGCGTCTTTATCCTCAATAGAATTTAAGAATTCTTCTTTGTCGCCGCCATAGTTCTGTGTCCAGAAAATATCGTCCATGATATTGCCGACTTCATAAAGATAATTCAACATTTGCTTTTCGTTGTCGGACAAATGACTGATGTCGGATGTTAATTGAACCTTGGCATATTGCTTTGTAAGGTCAGAATAATTGGTCTTGGCTTCTTGTTTTGAAGCTAATTTTGATGATGAAGCACAGCTTAACGACACTGAAGCTAACGTTAAAATCATTACTAAGTTTTTAATTTTCATATTTATTAAATTTTTAATTTAGTCAACAGTCAACGGACAACAGACTTTATCCATGTTTATGCTTTAAATAGATTTATTACCATCATTATATCGTTCCATGTTTGCACGAAATATTGCTTAATAGCTCCGAAAATGTTTATAGGATCAGAGATTCCGCCGCTTACCGAATAGATTATCAATGATATATTGAAAAGTAAGAATGTTATGATATATAGATATGACAAGAACACGCCGCACAGCTGAATATCGCTTTGGTCGCGGCGGGTGTCTTTTTTCCAGCAGAAGAAATAGAACATCAGTGAGAATCCGATGATGACATCAATTATTGGCAGGCATTCGTTTTTAATCATAAGACGGAAGAGCAGCAGGAGGAAAGTGAGATATGGCAGCATATAAGGAGCCAGAGTTGACATGATGCTGACGTATCCGTTTTTTCTTGAACTGCTGACGAAACCTAAAGTGTTGTCGCCGTATGAAAGAGAGTCGGCCGATTTCGCATTGAATTGGTATATTTTTCTTCTCAGAAGAAGAGCTCCGATGAGCATGTGAGCACCTTCGTGCGACATTGTCTGCATTATGTCGATGTTTTTTCTGAACACAAATTTGTGCATGATGGCATAAACGACAAAGCCGACGCACACCCATAAATATCCGGAATATAACTGATTTGACGTAGCGTTGATAGCATAAGCAATTGTCCTATAAAATTCAAAAGCGGCTATAACGATACAGATAAGCAGAATAAATATGGTTAAGAATTTACGGAACTTGCTCATAATTAATAGTTTAAAGTTTACAGTCAATTTTTTAAATCGTCTGTAAAGTTAAGAAAAAAAAGTGTACGTTTCTTATATTTACAAAAATAAATTGGAGGCTATTCCGTCCGCGAAAAGCATACCTTCATCGGTGAGAATGAAACTCGTGTTATTTTCTTGCATAATTTGTGAATCGAGATATTTCTTAATGTTTTTTAAGAAATGGTTTTTGTATGAAATCCCGTAGTCTGATTCGATTTTATTTAAGTCGCAACCCCATGATGTTCTTAGACTTGTCATTACATATTCGTTGTATTTGTCTTCTTTAGAGAGAATCTCTTTTTCGAAACAATTGTCGGAATTTCCAGCGAGTTTTATGTATTCTGTGAGATTGGAAACGTTCCATTGTCTCGAAGTTTTGTCATAAGAATGAGCGGAAGGTCCCAAACCAAGATATTTCTCGTCAGTCCAATAAATGCTGTTGTGTTGAGAACGGCAGTTTTCTTTCGCGAAGTTTGAAATTTCGTAATGTTCAAAACCTTGTTCTTTTGTTTTTTCGATTAAAATCTCGTAATGACGTATTGTGTTGTCTTCGTTAATATCTTGTAAATCACCATTTTTTATTTTATGTCCAAGAATTGTTTTCGGTTCGACAGTAAGAGCGTATGCCGAGAGATGAGATATTCCCGTCGAAAAGAATGTATCGAGATTCTTGTTCCATTTTTCTTCTGTCAAAGTCGGAATTCCGTAGATGAGGTCGAGGGTTATTTTATCGAAGTTAACATTTTTTAAGTCTTCCATAACTTGAAGAGCATGTCTTGAATCGTGGCGTCGTCCGAGATATTGCAAGTCGTCGTCGAAGAAACTCTGTATGCCTACGCTAATCCTATTGACACCCATCTGTTTCAGCAGCGACATCTTTTCCTTGTTGATAGTATCGGGATTCGCTTCTAAAGTTATTTCAGGATTGTCGTCAATGTTAAAATTCTTACGAATAAGATTGATGATTTCCTCTATCGATTTTGTCGGTAAGAGAGAGGGCGTTCCGCCGCCGAAATAAATCGTTTTTACAGTCTCGCCGCCGAGATAATCCTTACGGAAAATTATTTCTTTTTTCAAAGCTTCGACATAGTCGTTCATCTTACTTTCCGAAGCCAAGGAAAAGAAGTTGCAGTAAGCGCATTTGCTTATACAAAAAGGAACGTGGATATAGATGCCATTCATAGTGCAAAAGTACAAAAAAAGATAGCGATTAAGAAGTAAAAATAAATTTTCCTTTACTTTTAGTGAAAGAAAAAAACATTATATTTGTAAACTCTTTACAAGAAAATAAATATGAGTGTATATAGTGCATTATCAGATACATCCAAAAAGAAATTCGTGGTTCTGATAGATCCTGACAAACCTACTGACGAGCAAGTTGTTGAGATTGTCGAGAAGTCTAAAAAAGTGGGAGTCGATTTTTTCTTTGTCGGAGGCAGCCTTTTGCTTACCGATAGTTTAGACCATTGTATAAAATTGATAAAAAAACATTGTGATATTCCTGTTCTGATTTTCCCTGGCGACTCTTTGCAGATAAGCAAGTGGTGCGACGGTTTTTTATTGTTATCGCTAATTTCTGGTCGTAATTCGGAAATGCTCATCGGTCGTCATGTCGTTGCAGCTCCATATCTAAAATTATATGGCAACGAGATTATCCCGACAGGTTATATGCTGATTGATGGCGGTCGTCAGACTTCGGTGTCGTATATGAGCAATACCACTCCTATTCCTCACGACAAAGATGCCATCGCGATGTGTACGGCTCTTGCTGGCGAGATGCTCGGTCTGAAAATCATATATATGGATGCAGGCTCTGGTGCTGTCAATCCTATCTCTAACGAAATGATTAACAAAGTGAAAAATACTATCAGCGTGCCTCTTATAGTTGGTGGCGGCATCAGGACACCAGAAAAAGCTGCCGAATGTGCTAGAGCAGGAGCAGATATTATTGTCGTCGGTAACGCACTGGAAAAAAGCATAGAGAATTTACAGGAATTTGCTGACGCGGTACATAATTCAGTTGACAGTTGACAATTAACAATTAACAATTAACAATTGACAATGTGGAGTTGTTTTGATTATGCCAGAAAATAAATGATTTGTAATTGTGCGTCTTCATAAGAGAGATTAATATTAAAATCGAAACTATTAAAATTATTATACTATGAGAAAATCATTATTGCTGACAGTTTTATTCTGTCTTTCATTGACATCACTTTTCGCACAGGAAAAGAAAATGCTTACTCCTACTGACGCTGCTTATCAAAATCGCAGTGTTTACCCTGTAGGCAAAAGCGTAAAATGGTTACCAAACACCGACAAATATGTCTTCGCTGACAACGAGAATCCTAACAATCTTATGGTTCAAGACGCTACAGCAAAAAGCGCAACGGTCTTATTGACTTTAGACCAAGTGAATGCCTTTTTGAATCAGGCAAAAATGGATAGCGTAAAACGTATGCCAAACCTCACATGGATGGACGCTGACAAAGCTTATTACTACAGCTACGATAAGAAAAACAACAGCATCAACTTAAACCTTCTTAACGTAAAAGCCAAGAGCATCAAGAAAGTGACATCACTTCCTGTAGACGCTGAGAATTACACTATTACAGAACCTTCTCTGAAAGTGGCTTATACAATTGATAATAATTTGTATTATGCTGATGGCGAAAATCAGGTTCAAGTAACATATAATCCGGAAAACGTAGTCGCAGGTCAGTCTGTTCACCGTAACGAATTTGCTATCAACGGCGGAATTTTCTGGTCGCCAGACGGTAAGAAATTGGCTTATTATTCAATGGACGAAAGCATGGTGTCAGACTATCCTTTAGTAGATATTACAGAACGCGTCGCTACTGCAAAACCAATAAAATATCCTATGGCAGGCATGACAAGTCACATCGTCACGTTGAAAGTCTATAACACAGAAAACGCTGAAGAGACAACTATCAAGACAGGAGAACCTGCAGACCAATATCTTACATCAATAACATGGAATCCTGATAGCGAAAGAGTTTACATCGGTATCTTGAACCGCGGTCAAAATCATCTTCAATTCAATGAATATTGCACATTGAGCGGCGATTATATCCAAACTGTTTTTGAAGACAGAGACGAGCAATATGTTGAACCTGTAGGTCCAGCTCATTTCTTGCCGAACAATACAAAAGAATTCTTATGGCTTGCTCAACGCGATGGTTTCTATCATGTTTGGAAACATAACGTAGAAACAAAAGAAGCAAAACAAATCACAAAAGGTGATTTTGTCATCACTGCTTTTGAAGGCTTCGACAAAAAAGGCGATAACATTTACTACACTTCAACAGAAGTAAGTCCTTTGGAACGTCATTTCTACAAACATAATCTCAAGAGCGGTAAAAAAGTTAAGATTTCTAAAGAACATGGAACTCATGGCGTAACACCAAGTGCATCAGGAAAATACTTTATCGATTCATATTCAAGCACCGATGTCGCAAGAAACGTCGATGTTATGGATGCTAACGGTAAGTTCGTCAAACGTTTGCACGAAGCTGACGATCCGTTGAAAGAATATAACATAGGTACTATAGAACTCGGAACTTTGAAGGCAGAAGACGGTCAGACTTTATACACACGTATGATAAAACCTTACAACTTCGATCCTAACAAGAAATATCCTGTCATTATTTATGTTTACGGCGGTCCTCACGCACAATTAATTACCGATGAGTGGACAGCTGGCGCTGGCATCTATTTACATTATCTCTCACAAGAAGGATTCATCGTTTTCAGTTTGGATAACAGAGGTTCTGCCGACAGAGGCGAGGCTTTCGAACAAGTCATTCACCGTCAATGCGGACAAGCAGAGATGCGCGATCAAAAAGTCGGCATCGATTATTTGAAATCACTTCCTTACGTTGATGCTGAACGTATCGGAACAGACGGATGGAGCTACGGCGGTTTTATGAGTACCAACATGAAGATAAACTATCCAGAAGACGTAAAAGTCTCTACAGCAGGCGGTCCTGTGATGGATTGGAAATATTATGAAGTGATGTACGGCGAACGTTATATGGATACGCCAGAAGAAAATCCAGAAGGTTACGAACTCACAAGCTTGGAAAACAAAACCGATAAATTAGAAGGTAAGTTGATGATAATTCACTGCACCACCGACCCTGTTGTTCTTTGGCAGCATTCGTTAGTTTTCGTTGAAAACTGTATCCACAACGGTAAACAATTAGACTATTTCGTCTATCCTGGCCACGACCATAACGTCTATGGTCCTGACAGAGCGCATCTCGTGACTAAGATAACAGAATATTTTAAAGCAAACCTTTGATTTAAAAACTTGAAAACCTGAGAATCTGAGAAACTGAAAATTTTTTCAGGTTTTCAGGTTTTCATTTTTTCATATTTAAAATGCTAAATATATGAAGCGACTTTTCCTTGCGATACCTATCAAGACAAATGATAGTGGTTTCATTCCTCTTCTCGATGGATTGAGACGCCAGCTCGCTCATGAGAAACGTATCAACTGGGTGAAGCCTGACAATATTCATCTTACGTTGAAATTCATAGGTAATACTCCCAACGAAGATGTCCCGAAGATTATCGATGGAGTAGGAGAGATGTTGAAAAATCATAAGAGTTTCACTATGGACTTTAACAGAACGGGTATCTTCGGCAGCCGCTATGCTCCGCGTGTACTTTGGTTGGGAATGCAGAATACTCCACAAGAACTATATGACTTAGAAGAAGATACTTTAAAAGCATTCGATAACATAGGCTATCTCCGCGACCGATAAAATTTCGTGCCTCATATCACACTCGGCAGAATCAAAGAATTATGCGAGAAACAATACTTTCAAAAGATAGTATCTGGCATAGAACAGAAGTCATATATCAAGCAAGAAGTAAACGAGATAATATTATTTCAAAGCATATTACGACCCGAAGGAGCAATCTATAAGGAAGTGAAGAAGTTTACAATTAACAATTAACAGTTAACAATTAACAGTTGATTAAAGCAATTACCTTTAATCCTTTAACCCTCCACAACCCCAAATGAAAAACATCGTCGCAAGAATAAAGTCGTATCACTCTGTTTCTGATGAGGCCCTTCGTGCTCTTCAAAGTGAGATGCGTCTCGTTCATTATCCGAAGAACACGACCTTAGTCACGACAGGCTCCATCGACCGTAATGTTTATTTCATTGAAAATGGCGTCACGCGTTCTATTTTTCATAAAGACGGCATCGACACTACGACATGGTTTAGTATGGAAGGTGACATCACTTTCGGGATGTATTCGCTTTATCACAATCAGCCTTCCGTTGAAAGCGTGCAGACTCTTACCGAATGCGACATCTATGTCATTCCTATCGAACGTCTTAACGATTTATACGAAAAATATATCGACATCGCTAATTGGGGACGCGTCGTCCATCAGGATACCAACAGATTGTTAAGTCACATTTTCGTGGAACGACTACAGCTTTCGCCAAAGGAACGCTACGAATGTTTCATGGAGCATTTCCCAGGACTCCTCAACAGAGTGAAACTAAAATACGTGGCGGAGTTTCTCGGTATCTCAATCTACACCCTCAGCAGGATTCGTTCGGCGAGATAGTTTTTCCAACCTCAGATTTCTCAGATTTCTCAGATTGGATTGGCTACAAAATTCCTACATCGATAAACGAGTTTTTTTGCCATAAAGCAAAAGTTTATTTATCCTCATATCGTATCTTTGCAAATCATTTGTCAAGATTAATTTTATGTCAAAAATAAACACTTTCAATGCTTCTGTTGGTTTCGCCGACACTAAACCTCATTATATTCTGTTAGACGGACTTCGTGGCGTGGCGGCTCTCATGGTCTTATGGTATCACGTTTTTGAAGGTTTTGCCTTCGCTAAAGGTTCTGTCATAGAGACCTTTAATCACGGACATCTTGGCGTCGATTTCTTCTTCTTGTTATCAGGTTTCGTAATCAGTTACGCGTACGATGATAGATGGTTTAATGACAAAAGTCTAAAGTCTAATGACAAAAGTTCGACGAACAAAAAACTAACCATCTGGAGTTTCTTTAAGCGTCGTCTTATCAGATTACATCCAATGTTAGTCATGGGAGCGTTCATCGGACTGATATGTTTCTTGCTTCAAGGTGGCGTGAAATGGGACGGCAGTTCAACACCAATTCATTGGACATTGATAGCTTTCGTCTTGACCTTATTCTTTATTCCGGCTTATCCTGGAGCGAACTACGACATACGTGGCAATGCCGAGATGTTTCCGCTCAACGGACCGAGCTGGTCACTATTCTTTGAATATATAGGTAACATCTTATACGCTATCTT
>JAZNSO010000086.1:0-2220 GCA_045591245.1 Bacteroidales bacterium | reverse complement strand
ATTATGAAAACTTTCCCAAAGTCCTAGAAATCTTATCGTATTTCTATTTCTCATCCAGTTTTGTATTACGTAGCCTGGATTTTCAGATGTTTTGTATTTTGCGATATCCGTCAAGGAAATAAAATCGCCGATTCTTTTGCTTCGCATTTCAATAACATAACCTGCCGCTTCTATATTATTACTTTTCATAAATCTTGATTTAATTACCTTACAAAGGTACACTTCTAAAAGCAATTTGTCAAGAAATTAATTCATAAAAGATTTTAACGTTTTTAAAGTCTACAAAAGAATTATTAACTATTAACTATACATTATTAATTGTTATTTAATTTCAATCCTTTCAATATACGACTCAAACATATTCATGGCGTTTCTTTTTTTCGTAACAGCATAAAGACTTCCTTTATAAATGATTATCTTTTCTGTCATCCATTGATTCGCATTTGCTACAGAAGTAGTCTTTCCCGTCGTGACATCAATTTCATTTACAACAGAACCAAATATCGTATAGAATTTTCCGAATGCTTTGTCTTTATAAACCTTATGTTGCCAGAAATCTTCTTCAGTAGGATAAGTAATTTCACATTCATTAAGAAGATTCATGCCTTCATCGTATGTAAGAATCTTGCCGTTAAAATGATCGAAATAGTACAAAGTATCATCAATTACATCAAGATGATTGTCTTTGGTATGGAACCATGCAACTTTCACAAACACAGCCCATTCTTCTGGTGTTGGAAATGCACCACAAAAAGTTGGAGGAAGTTGCTCAAGATATTCTTTATGCCATTGTTTTTCCTCTCCAATATTACGATAAGATTTCGTATCGTCGCAAACAAACATCATCTCCTTTTCTTTAGATTCTTTTCCAATCCTGAAGAATTCAGAATAATATCCGTCAATCTTCAACTTATTGAAATAAATATATTTATCAGTAAAGAAAATTATATCCTTCAACACCTTATCATAACGTTCTTTCTCCGCTGGAAACATCAGTTCGTATGAAGAATTCATTTTCACCACTTGATAGACGGAATCCGTTCCTATCAGCTGACAACTTTCCGTACAATCCACTACTATCTTTTCAGGTTCAATATGCTTCGGGACAGAAATCGTATCTATCGGGTCGAGCCATAAATCTTGAACCAAAATCCTACATTCTTTTAATGTATTGCCTTTTCTTTGAAGAACGAAAACCTTATCATCGAAAATCTCGAAATCATACATCACATAATTAGGTTCGCTGTAACGTTTTATCTTATCTACACTTACGCCGACAGCATCCAACATATAATACGTTTCCTTCATCTTGAAGTTAAGATATATAGTATCGCGATTCGGAATCACGCTCACTAAAGTATCTTCGTAACCGATACAAGAAAACAGCAAACCGACTTGCTTTTCAGTCTTAGGCAACGCCATCATAAAATCACCTTTATCATCGGAACTTACTCCGAAATTAGTATTGATAATAGAGATGTTCACATTCTTCTCTCCGACATTTCCTTTCACGACAGAATAATTCTGCTGCGAAAAAGCGACGCAACAATTCAAGAGAATGATTATTAAAAGCAGTTTTTTCATGATGTTTTATTTTTAAATGTCAACAGTCAACGGTCAACAGACAACAGACTTTGTCCACATTTATTTAGTTTAAAGTTTAAGGTTTAAAGTTTAAAGTAGTTTTATAGTTGAGAGTTTTTAAGTTTTATAGTTTATCTAAATCCAACCTTAAACCTTAAGCATTAAACCTTAAACCAAATTCTCAGATTTTCAATTTCTCATATTCTCAGTCTTATAAATTAACCTCATACAATCTTTTATTTTTGGAATTATCATCGGCAAACAGGAAATAAGCCTTGCCACCGTGGATTCTCAGATTCTCGATAAAAGGAAATCCTCCTAAGACAGAAACGGTTTCAGCAGTTCCATTTTCAACATCGATTCTCTTAATCGTGGTAATCCCGTCTTCAACGAATGTGGTATAGAATATTGAAGTCGCTTCGTCAAGAATAACTTTCTTATTCCATTTCTGGATGACTTTCATCTTACCGTTCCAATGTTTATATTTATGAAACACAAGAGGTTTATCAACAATATATTCTCCAAGATGATTGTAAATTATCGTCTTACCTTCATCAAAAGAGAACAAAACCAAAGCCGTGTCCGTCTTGAATATAGGATCATAAATCGGTCGCTGAAACATATCTCCGGCATTTC
>JAZNSO010000085.1:0-40308 GCA_045591245.1 Bacteroidales bacterium | reverse complement strand
AGTTAAAAATATTAAGTTAATAAAAATTAAGTTAAATTATTGTATAATAAATATTTATTATGTTAAATCTTCATTGATAAATGAAGTTGTAAGTCAAAATCACTTTTTTTACAAAAATAAAACGATAAATTATTACAATTGTAAGAATTTTATTTTTACTTTTGTAAACCGAAAGAATCTAAAAATTCATTTTTTAGGCTATTAGGCAATTGTGTTTTTAGTGGATAAATTTATAAAGGTTTATAGTATGGATTCGTTAAATGATATCAAGGATAGATTGTCCCACATTTTAAGGGCGAAGAATTTGACTGCAACGCAGTTTGCGGAGATGATGAAAATACAACCTTCCAATGTGTCACATCTTTTGAGCGGAAGGAATAAACCTAGTCTGGATTTTCTAATAAAACTTAAAGAAATATTTCCGGAATACAATTATGACTGGATTATATTAGGTAAAAAACCGATAACCAATGTTGTGCCGGATAGTCCTTTTAAAAACGAATTATTTGAATTAGAAGAAGAGGATGCTGCTGACAAATCTGATGTCGTTTTTAATGAAATACATGATAATGTTGAAGTTAAAGAAACATGTCTTCCTATTAATAACGAGACCGATTCTTCAAAAGGTCTGAAGCAAATCATTTATGTATATGAAGATCATACGTTTGAAGTATATAATATCAGGAAGTAGTTTTTTGTGCAAATAAGTTATATTTAAGGTTTTAAAATCAATTATTTTTTTGTATCTTTGTGACATATTAACTCTAAGTGTGGATATGTTTAAAGAATTGATTTATAAGTCTTTAATAGATAATTTAAACAAATATAAAAAGATAGTTATTGTTTCTCACGTAAATCCAGACGGTGATGCATTGGGTTCTTCTTTAGCACTTTGTTTGCTGGCGAAAAAATATGGTGCGGAACCTAAGGTAATAATACCAAACGATTATCCAGGTTTTCTTTCATGGATGCCTGCAATTCAAGATGTTATAATCTTTGATAAAAATAGAGAAACAGCCTTGGAAATAATGAATGAGGCAGAGTTGTTCTGTTACCTTGATTTTAATACGCCATCACGCACTGGCTTGATGTGCGGCGATTTGTGTCGTTTTAATAAGACTCCTAAACTGCTTATAGATCATCATATAGGTGCCGACAGTTCTTATTTCTCGGTTACTTTTTCTGAAACAGAAATATCAAGTACATCAGAAATGGTGGCTGAAATTGTTAAGTATCAAGGATTTGATAAATATTTGGATAATGATATTGCTACGTGCATACTTGTTGGAATGATTACAGATACAGGCTCGTTTACTCACTCGATTTTTAAAAACACATTCAGTTTGTGCGGAGAGATTCTTGCTGCGACTAGCGTAGATTACATGAAAATCCATCAGAACATTTATGATAATTCAACTGAAAATAAATTGAGATTGTTGGGTTTTTTGATAAATGACAGAATGGTTGTGTTGAACGATTATAATACAGCATACATTTACGCGTCAAAAGCTGATTTAGAGTCTTTTAATTATCAAGTTGGTGATACAGAAGGTGTTGTGAATTATCCTCTTTCAATCGCAAATGTTAAAATGTCTGTTTTGATTACAGAACGTCAGGGTTGTATTAGATTGTCGTTCAGGTCTAAAGGCGATTTTTCTGTTAATGATTTAGCAAATAAACATTTTAATGGAGGAGGACATTTTAATGCTGCGGGAGGAACGTTGAATTGTACATTGGAAGAGGCGATAGAAAAACTGTTATCTGTCTTGCCAGAATATAAAACAATGTTGAACAAATGAGGCTTTTAATTTATAACATATTGATTTTATTGATATTGCTATTATCGTCATGCTCAATTGAAACGTATTCCACGAGAAAGATAGGTGCTGACGAAGAGATTCTGGCGTATGTCAATAAGAATGAACTAGATGCAAGAATTAATCAATCTGGTTTGGCTTTCGTCAAATTGACTGAAGGCGAGGGTGATTGTCCTAAAACAGGTGATAAAGTTGCGTTTCATTACAAGGGATATTTCCTTGACGGAGAAGTGTTTGATAGTTCTTACGACAAACCTTATCCGTTGATAGTTGAATTAGGTAATGGTATGATAATTAAAGGTTTGGAGGAATCTTTGATGTTGATGAACAAAGGTTCTAAGGCAATGGCTATAATTCCGTTCTATCTTGCGTATGATGATATGGAAAATCCATTGGTACCTCCTTATTCTAATTTGATTTTTGAATTGGAATTAATTGATTTTACCCAAGTTAAGAAATGAAAAATATCTTCAAAATATTGATTGTCATACTTTTGACCTTACAGACAATCGTCTCTTGCGATAATAATGACAAGACGCAGAAGAGTGTTCAAACTGTTGACAAAAAAGAACTTGAAGAATTGCTAATAGAAGCGAATATTAATATGTTGTCGCAGGAATCTGCCATTATCGATAGTTTTGTTAATAATAAGAATCTCAATGTGATAAAGACGGGAACGGGTTTAAGATATTATATTGAGGAAGCAGGTGAGGGTGATTTGATTGTCAAAGGAAATAGAGTTTCTCTTGAATATGAAGTCAGGTTCTTGAATGGTAAATTGGTCTATTCTTCTGATAAAGATGGAATTAAGACTTTTGTTGTCGGTAGAGGCGGAGTAGAGAGCGGATTGGAGGAAGCGATTCTTTTTTTACGTAAAAATAGCGTTGCTACTATTATAATACCGTCTTATCTGGCACACGGGTTGGTTGGAGACGGGAATAGAATTACGCAAAGAGCGACATTGGTGTATAAACTGAAAGTAATTGATATTAAATAATTTAAATTCTTAAAAGATGAAAAGACTATTATTTTTAACATTGGTTTTAGGTGTATTTTTTACATCTTGTCAGAATGACAAAAAACAAACTTTTGCCGGATTTGAGAAAACGGAATCTGGTTTGTATTACAAGTTTCATACTAACAATGGTGGAGAAACTCCTCAAATGATGTCGCTTCTGAATGTGCAGTTCGCATGTACCATAAATGATACAGCTGTCATTATTCCAAATCATAGCAATATTGTGCGAATTGTAGAACCTTTGTTTGCAGGTGACTTTTATGAAGGATTGAGTATGATGCACAAAGGTGATTCCGCGTCATTTATAGTTCGTACGGATTCTACATTCTACACTATATTTCAACTTCCTACACTTCCTGCAGAATTTACGGCTAATGACGTTATGAGATTTGATGTTAAACTGAATGATTTTTATCCAGAATCTGAGTTTGCTGCAAAACAAATCGAATTTATGAAGAAAACATACAAAACACAAACAGAAGTCGCTGAAACAGAATTGAAAAATTATTTTAAAGAGAATAATATCAAACCAATTTCAACTCCTTCAGGTCTCTATTATGACAAAATAAAAGATGGTAATGGTGAAAAACCTCAGGTTGGAACTATGGTGAAAGTTCATTACAAAGGAAAATTGATGGATGGTTCTGTTTTTGATTCTTCTATAGATAGAAATGAGCCTATTCGATTTGATTTAGGAGTAGGTCAGGTCATTCCTGGTTGGGATGAGGGTATTCAACTGATGTCAAAAGGTGAGAAGGGTGTGTTGTATATCCCATATTATTTGGGCTACGGTGATAGAGGTGCTGGTGCAATTCCTCCATTTGCTACTTTGATTTTTGAAGTTGAATTAGTTGATTTTTAATTGTTTATCAATAATTAAGATAATTTCTTCTTGGTTTTGCCGTTAAATAAGAGAATCAGGAAGATATTATCTTTTTGTATGTGTGAACATTATCTTCATTTTATTGTTAAATTTGAAATATAATAAATGTTATGAAAAACAAATTCTCTGTGATGGTATTGGTTCTTATCTGTACCATGTTTTTTTCGTGTAATAAGAATGAATATAAAAGAACAGAAAACGGAACTTTGATGAAGTTCTATAGCGTTAATGCAAATAATGAGAAACCAGAACTTGGTGATTTAGTGGTAATTGACGCTACTCAGAAAATTGCAGATTCAGTATTATTCAGTTCTGAGACAATGGGCGAACCTTTTGAAATATTGATTGAGGAACCAACTTTTGTCGGTGACATAATGTGCGCTCTCATGAGTATGCATCTCAATGATCATGCTTCTGTTATTTTCCCTATCGATTCCATGTTTATTGGCATAGGAGAGGAGATGCCTTCTATTATTGAACCAGGAACTATGACTGAAATGGATATTGTGCTGAAAGAAATAATCAAGAAGGATGTTCTAGAGCAAGAATTGCGTAATGAGTTGATAATGAGAAAACAAAATGAAATATCTCTATTGACTCCGTATTATGATAATAAATATGAAATGACAGAAGATAGCTTGATTATTGTTAATATTAATCAAGGTGTTGGAAGAAAGCCAAAAGCTGGTGACATAATGAAGGTCTATTTTACTTTCCAGACATTAGATGGTGATACATTGCTTGACTTTAACACAGGCAAACCGTACGAATTGGTTTTTGGAGATATGGCACTTGGTCAAGGTTTTTATGAAGGATTGAGCCTTCTTGCTAAAGGTGGTGAAGCTGAATATGTTATACCATCGTCATTGGCTTGGGGAAGTGAAGGTTTTCAAGGAACGATACTTCCATACACTCCTTTCAGATTTAATTTAAAAGTGTTTGATATTATGACTTCTGACGAATATGAAGCAGAACAGAAAGTGATAATGGAGAAAGAAAATGCTGAAAAAGCAAAGAGACTTCAGGATGAACCAAATAAGATTGCAAAATATGTGAAAGATAATAATATAAAAGTTTCTCCCAAAGAATCTGGTTTGTATTTTATTGAGACAGAATCTGGTTCTGGCGAATCTGTTCAAATAGGTGATATGGTCTCGATTCATTATTCAATTTATAATACAGACAATCAATTGATAGAAAGCAGTTACGGTTATAATATGCCGTTGCCGTTTGTTTATGGTGAAAATCAAATGATTCCTGGAATAGAAGAGGCTGTGGGATATATGAAAGTAGGTGGCAAGGCTAGAATCGTTGTTCCTTCCAGATTAGGTTTTGGAGATATTAAAATAGATGATAATCTTCCAGCAAACTCGACGCTTATTATTGATTTAGAGCTTGTTGATCTTCAGCGTTAGTTTCGTAATAGTTTGTCTTGCCAGAATGATAAACGTCGATGACTGTTATTATGGCAAGACAACTCCAAACTGGAACAGCGAGCTTGTCAGTATCCAAGAAATTGTTTAGTACTCCGTGAGTGAAATAACTTATGATTGCCAATGTGGAGGCGAGTGCCAATATCTTGGATTCTTTGTTTTTAGCTTTCTTATAAACCGTAAGACCTTTATAAACAGATACTCCCACCAATAATATAACCAAAAACGAACCAATAACTCCCATTTCTGCCAAAGCACCGATATATTCGCTGTGAGCATTGCCGCCATCACCGTAATTTGTGGTGATGATGGTCTGATTAGTCGATAACTGATAAGGAGCATAAACAAACTGATAAGTTCCTGGTCCCCATCCAAAGAACGGTCTTTCTTCAAATAAACGGAGAGCTGAACTCCATCTGTTTAATCGTTCGAGATTTGATGCGTCTGTTGAAATATTTGTAATTGATTGAATGTGTTCTAATAAGTTGTTTGATGAGTCTTGTTCGTTACGTTCCATGACATCAATTATCTGATGACGGAATGTGAAAAATAATACGACTAAGGCGATTACAATCGTTAAAATATATTTGAATTTTATTCTTAAAAGAACGCAAACCAATACGCCGATAACAGCGACGATACTTAACCAAGCAGCTCTGCAAGCTGATAAATACGTGCCAAGACATATTATTGAAAAACAAGTTATTATGATGATTCTTGTTGATGTTTTTATATTAGGAAGGAATATGAAAGCTGCGCTTAGAACCAAATATATTGCTAAGGCAGCTCCGTATGCCGTGTGGTCGTTGTAGAAAGGTGTCATAACCCAGTGAGCAGAATTGCCCGAAAAACCGTTTATGGCGTGATTTATAGTCGTATATATGATTACGATGATAAGCCCAGCGATGTACAGCCAGACAAATTTATTTATGTTTTTAGGATCTTTAAATAATTTCCCGCATATAAAATATGCTGGTATAATAAACCAAATCCTTGATAATAAGTATTTTATAGATACTAATGGAAGTTCGCTGGTTATTGTTGTTATCAAAATCCATATTAGCATCATGTAAATTACGATGGAAATAGGATGGCTTGCGATTTTTCTGTCAAATTTTTTCTCGAAAAGTAGTTTTGTTATGAAAAAGAATAATACTCCGCAGAGTAAAGGTTCTACGGGTAATGACAGCGATAATCCGTTTAGTCCTAATCCTTCAAGATTTACAGCTAATGGTGTCAGAAAAGCTATTAAGTATATTACGTTCTTGTATGAGAAAAAATATAACATCACAACGCCCAATAAGATTGGGAGTGCGTACATATAATATATGTTCTTTTCTACAACTAAGAAAAGGCTGATAGCAATGAAAAACAATACTATCAGGTAGAAACTTGTTATTTTAAGACTTTTCTGCAAAGTTCTGAGAATTACTTATTTTACTTCAATCTTTTCGAATGCTGCGACTACCAAAATTGATAATAAGAACGCGCTAATTCCACTCAATGCAACAATAATCCATCTGACGGGAGTTGTCTTCTTGTCTGCTACTGAAGGGTATGAAACGATATTTGAATAAGTTATTTTGCCTTGTGCCTGGCGTAATTCTTCTTCGTAGAATTGTTTGACATCGCTGTATGATTCTGATTCAGTAGTGATTAACTCTACTAAGGCGATTGCTTTGGATATGTTTTTAGAGTTTTCGTTATTGGAACTGCCAGTGAAGTAAGCGGTAGAATTGCCATTTGAAAGATACTGATAATTCAGAATGTCGCCATCGTCTGTTATCTTTGCGAGTTCTTTTGATAAAGAATCTATGAATTCTGTTTTTTGTTTTAATTGTCTTTCAAAAGACCTCACATTTTCCCATTTCTTTGTTTTGTGCAAATTCTCGAATTTAACGTCGTACAGACGAATGATCTCGTTTGCGATGTCGCAAGCTAATTGAGGATCTTTGTCTAACACCTTGATTTTCACAGCGTCGTATGGGGTTTTTGAGATAGAAATTCTGTTGTGATATTCTCCCATCAATGCTGTTTTTGCGTATTTATAATTCTTATCGATGTCATAATGACTCATCAAGTCAAATATTTTGACGACAGAATCAACTATTTCCTGTGATTCCATAACCTGAAGCATCTGTTCTGTATATGTTTCATCAGAGAATTCGGATAAACCGTTAGGATAAACAATCGCTTCCGACTTAAATTTCGGGGTGATGAACTTTGGTCCTGAAAATACTGCGCCTAGAGCAGCTGCAACTATTGTCACGGCAATAATATGCCATTTCCATTTAAAAATAACTTTAATAAGTGAATCGTTGTTAAAATATTTATCCATTTTGAATGTGTTTTGTTCTGAATTTCAGTAGGTTATTAAAATAATAAAAATATGAATCTCTGCCAGAGATCCTGGTGAAATTTTCTCCAAAGATAATAAATAAATTTAAGTTGTGGTTATTTTTGACTTATTTATTTTTTGATGTGTTTTACGGAAGATATTATTAAATCTTTAAGTTCCCTGAAGTCTAACATTTTTGTGACAAATGCTAGAATCAAACCGCATCCTAACGAGATGACAAAAGTATATAGCCAATAAATTTCAAGCGATTTCAATGCAAATGTCGTGATTGTCAATAATGTGATGAAAGAACATACGCTAATCCAGAAAGAGATTCCCATTTTCAGTTTGAAGATTTTTTTTGAAATGAAGAATTGAATTGCACATGTAGCGAACTGAACGCATAAACTCGTGAAAGCTGCGCCTTTTGCTTCAAAAATTGGGATGAAGATGAAGTTTAATGTGAGATTTATGACAACTCCGACAGCAGCGACAATATTGAGATATTTAAGATTTCCGTTCGCTGTTAAAAGCGTTCCGAAAATATATGTTACAGAGATAGATACGAAACTTCCCATCAATATTTGTAAAATGGTTGAAGATTCTGAAATTCTGTTGTTGTATGTTGATAGCAATTCGTTTTCGCCTTGAGGATAGAGCATTTCCATCAGATTGTGACTGTAGAATATACAAACTATGGCTATGATGCAAGTCATTGTCAGCATTAGACTGAAAGCTTGTTTAACTAATGTCTGAAGGTTTTCTCCGTTTTTGATTACGGCAGCAAAAAGAGGCAACAAAATCACTGAGAACAAATAAGATATGTTGTTTCCTGCATCGAATAATCTGTATGCTCTCGCGTAAATACCAGCTTGTATGGCTGACGTGTCTTTCGGCAAGATTCGCTCAATAAGAACAGGTTCGAGTCTGTTATAGAAACTCATTAGCAGAACTAATAAGGCGTAGGGGAGACTTTTCTTGATAATCAACAATATGAACGGAAAATTGAATTTAAAGGTAAGTTTTCCAGTGTGTTTAAGGACAATGAAAATTGCGGCTGCTAATGTGATGATGTATGAAATGGTCTGCGAATATACGAACCAATAAATGTTAAAATTAGACTGAGGAAATATTCCTGACCAGAGCAAGAAACTGCAAATCAATATCATCAAAACTCTGTCTAAAACAGACAAGATGCTATCTGTTTTGAATAATAGCAATGCTGCTATGTTTGAGCGAACATATAGTATAAATGACAGAAGTACCTGGTTAAGTCCAACGATTCCAAGCAGTTTGAGTTGTTCTGCATTATATTTTATAATGAATCCTATGAGAAATATCGTAATAAAATAACCGATACTAAGAAAAATCTTGGCTTGGCTGATGCCAATAAAATGTTTGGATAAAAGATGATTGTTTTGCGCGATGTTTTTGCTATTATAATTCGTCAGACCGATGTCGAGTATAATATAGAAAAGGTATGAGAAATTAAAAATCGCCAGATAAGTACCATAAGATGCATCACCAACCAAATTCTGTACTGTTCTGTCAACACCTAAAATCCAGAAAGGCTTTACTAAAAGGTTGATAAACAGTAAGAATATTATATTTTTTAAAAAGCGATTATTCATTATTTGACTAAAGCGAAATCTTAAAAATTAAGTTGTAAAGATACGTATTTTTCTTAATTTTTATTAAGGTTGAGAATATTTTATTTTTTGTTTGTTAATACAATAAAAAGTATCAAAATAGTGTTTTGAAAATAGAATGTTAAGAATATTAATTGTAGATTTGCAAAAGAATTTTACAAGAAATGAATCAGGAAAAACATATTCATAGTGAAGAAACGGTAGAGCTGTTAGATGAAGAAAAAAGTTTGCTGTTGTTGAACGATGACGTCAATACTTTCGACTATGTAATAGAGACACTTATGAAAGTTTGCGGACATACGTTAGAGCAAGCGGAAACTTGTGCCATGATAACGCATTATAAAGGTAAATGTACTGTAAAATCAGGTAGTTACGAAGAATTAGAACCATATTATATCAGTTTACTTAATCATCATCTTTACGCAAAGATTCAATAGTTATGGCAAAATATTCAGATAAGGAACTGGCGATAATTGACGCTGCGTACAAGATTTTTTTAAGGTCGATAGGCAAGGTTATGGATTCCGAGCAGATTGGTTTTATCGATAAGGCGTATAATCTGGCTTTGCTAAAATATAATGGAAGGAAAACATTATCAGGAGGTTTGTACCTTTTAGGTCTCATTGAAATGGCTGATATAGCTGCGAATGAGATAGGACTGAGAAGTAAGACTATTGTTGGCATTTTCTTACATAGAATAACAAGCGAGACAGATGTCACCCTCGATTATATAAAAGAAAATTTTGGAGAAAGAGCGTCGTTGATTGTTGAAGGTTATGACAAAATATCTAATATTCAAACAAGTAATGTTTCGTTTCAATCGGAGCAATTCAGAAGACTGTATTTGTCATTGATTGACGATATTAGAGTTGTCTTGATTAAGATAATACATCGACTTTATGATATGCGTCATAGGGAAGACGTTGATTCAAAGCAATTTAAGAAATGTTTAAAAGAGGTTAAATATCTGTGTATTCCAATTGTTCACAGATTGGGACTTTATGAAATAAAGAAGGAATTTGAGGAAAAAGTAATGATTTACGAAAATCCTCTTGAATTTGAAGAAATTAAAAACAAAATCAGAGTTTCTTCATCTGAACAGGAGAAACTGATGGAAAATTTTCTTGCTCCGATTAGAAAATCTCTTGAAGATGAACATATTGAGTCGTATATCAAATGGAGAACAAAGTCGATACCTTCGATATATGAGAAAATGAAGACTAATAATCTTCCATTTGAGCATATTTACGATATTTTTGCGGTAAGAATTATTATCAAGAATAGCAAACCGAGTGAAGAAAAGTCGGACTGTTGGCGTGTATATTCTTTAGTTACAAATATTTACCAACCGAATCCTAAGCGTTTGAGGGATTGGATAACAACTCCTAAAGTTTCTGGTTATGAATCACTGCACACTACAGTGCGGGCGGATAAGAATTGGATTGAGGTTCAGATTCGTACAGAAAGAATGGATGAGATTGCCGAAAAGGGTAGTGCTGCGCATTGGCAGTATAAGGGAAAAAATAAAAAACAAACGACAGATGAATGGCTCAACCAAGTTAGAGAAATTCTTGAAAGCCTTGATTATGGTAAATTAGATGACAGATTATCACATAGTTGCAAGTTGGATAAGATTTACGTCTTTACTCCAAATGGCGATTTGAAACAACTTCCTGTTGGTGCAACGGTTTTGGATTTTGCTTTTGATATTCATACGCAGATTGGCAGTCAGTGTTCTGGTGCAAATGTCAATGGAAAGTTGCAGCCAATTCGTTATGTGCTGCATAGTGGTGATAGAGTTGAGATACTGACAAATAAAAAGCAGGTGCCTAAGTCGGACTGGTTGAATGTTGTTACCACAGAAAAAGCAAAAAACAGAATCAAGCGTTACCTGAAAGATCAGGAAATGAAAGAAGCTGAGATTGGAAGTGCCTTGTTTTATAGACGACTTAAAAATTGGAAAATCCCATATACTGACAAATTGTTAAGTGAGATTTTAAAGGAGTATAATTTGTCGTCTGGAATCGAATTTTATCATTTGGTAGCGACTGAAAAAATCGATGTGATTCGTTTGAAGGACTTTATTCTGTCTTTGAGTGATAATAGAGATAATCGTGGTGAAAAGAATGATAATGAAGTTGTTAAAGATAGTAGTGTTGATGCTCAAATAGGGGAGGTTTCTGTTGGAAATAACTTGAGTGATCTCGCTTTTAGAATCGCAAAATGTTGTCATCCTGTTCCAGGAAATCAGGTCGTCGGTTTCATATCTATCAACGGCGGCGTGACGATTCATCGTGTGGATTGTAGCAATCTTATTGCCTTGAAGAAGAGTTTCCCATACAGGATTATTGATGTCAAATGGAATAACGATTCGTCAGAAATGAAGGAGGTCACGATAAAGATTGTGGCTAATAATGAATTAGGTTTGTTAGGCTCGGTATCGAATGTAATAAAAGATTTTCATGTAAATATTTTAAATGCAAATTTCGAGACGAAAGAGAACAAATCTGTTGCAAAGATGGTTGTTCAGGTTAATAATGCCAATGTTTTGGATAGGTTGTTAAGAAAACTGAAGTCAATAAATGGCGTTTTGGAAGTTCATAAAATCAATTAAGGTGATTTCTAGTATGTTTAAAAACTAATTTATAGAAATCACCTTAATGATAATCAGTGTTTTATCTTTATTCTGTCATAATTTCGATGATGACTTTGTCGGTTTCTCTCATGCCCTTGCTAGCGAGAGTTCCAACGTTCTTGATGGTTTTTTCAATGTCGTTTCCTAGGATTCCATCGCCGCCGCAGAAATTCTTTTTATTCTTGCTCATTTGGTAACCCATGATGCCGCTTTCTATAGCAGTAGCGATTTTAGCGGCGCAAGAAGCTTTAGCTCCGTCGCAGATTATACCAGATGTTATTGCTAATGAGTTAGATAATGTTTCAGAAATGGTTTGTAAGTCCTCTCCTAAAAGATATGCAATTCCGCAAGCTGCTGCACAACCTGCGCTTATAGCTCCGCAATATGCTGACAAACGGCCTATTGTTGTTTTTTGATGAATTGCGGTAAGATTTGATACGCAAAGTGCACGATAGATGCGCTCTTCGTCAATGCCGTATTCTTTTGCGTATGCCAAAACTGGCATTGAAACTGTAATTCCTTGATTTCCACTGCCTGAATTTATGATGACTGGCATTTCGCATCCGTTCATTCTTGCGTCTGAACCAGCGGCTGCCCAAGCTTTTGCCTTTATTTTAACGTCATTACCGTAGTTTTCTAACAATAAACTTCCGATGTTTGCGCCCCAATCGTTTTTGAGTCCCTCATCAGAAATTGCTTTGTTGTATTTTAACTGACGTTCAAGAATTGGTCTAACATCTTCAATTTCAACGCTATTTGCAAAATTATAGATGGTTTCCATATTCAAGATTGAACGGTCGGTGAGTTCCTTTGATGGTGTTGCGATAGTATCGCTTTCAAATAAAACTTCGTTGTCTTTTTGAATAAGAACGATATTTGTATGGAAATTTGCTATTCTTACTGATGCAGAATGCTCTCCTCTGTACAATTTTATTGTGACATCAAGCTGCTCTTTTGATTCAATATGAACTATTTCCATAGGAATCTCTTCGAGGAATCTTTTTGTTTCTTCTTTTTCTTCAGCTGTCACGCCTGCTATTACTTCCAATTCTTTGTCTGGATTTCCTCCAACAATACCGATGGCAACAGACGCTTTTAATCCTTTCATGCCGTTAGTGTTAGGCACGATAACGCTTTTCACGTTCTTGATAATATTACCACTTGCTAAAATATCAACTTTATCTGGCATTTCACCTAATACTTCTCTCGCTTTAGCTGCTGCGTATGCAAGACATATAGGTTCTGTACATCCCATTGCTGGTACAAGTTCTTCTTTTAAAATGTTGATATACAAATTGTAGTAGTTGTCTGTCTTAATCATTTTTCTTTAATTTTTTATTTTTGCAAATATACGCTTTTTATAGTAAAAACAAAGGTTTTAATTGCCTTTTGTTATTTCTAATAATTCAATTTCGATACTGCCGTTTTCTGCGCTGACTTCAATCCATGTGTTGTCGTAGGTGAACCATTTCTGTTGGGAACCAATCTTAACTATGTAATTGTTAACATCTTGATTGTTATGCATCTTGATTGTGAGTCTTCCGTTATTACCATCTTTATCTCCGTACGAAAGGAATATAGTATGACTCTTGTCTGAAAGGTTCTTTGCTTTTAGAACTACGTAGTTACCTTTACGTAATTTCATATCTATAGGATTGAATGTGAATTTTTTTGATTCGCCTAAGGATATTGTAGTGTTGCTGCTGACGAGTTTTTCGAGCGTGTTTTCATCTAGAATGGAAAAGATGCGGTTGATCATTTCAACAGGGTATGTTTTGCCAGTATTTAAGGCATTTGCTTTTGTGTAAAAGTCGATAGCTTTCTCGTAGTTCTTTGCATTGAACTGAATGTCTCCGTTTGCAATATATTGGTTGTATTCTGTCAATGAAGCTTCAATTCTTGCGTCATTTAGTCTTGTTGCGTTGTTTAGACCTTGTGTGGCAGCACTGTCGTTTTCCTTGTATCTCAAAGCTTTATTGTATTCCTTGATTGCTTCTGGATAGTTTTTGGCACTCATATATGATTTTGCATCATTCATGGCAGACTTGTAATATTCGTCCCATTTTTCTTTTTCCAGTGCTAATTGAGCTTCTATTTCGTCTATGCGTTTTTGTGCGAATTCTTTTTTCTCTTTGGCTTCAGGTCTGCTAGGAATCAGATTGTAGGCTTGTGAGTAATAATCCAATGCAGAATGGAAGTCGTCTTTGTTTGCATCGTTGTCACCGTTTTTGATAAGGTTTTCGTATTGTGCGTTAAGAGCTATTTCGTTGTTCTTGACATCGATGAGCTTAGTTATTTGCTCTATTTTTTGTGTCGCAAACTCGTCTCCTGGATTTGCGCTGAGAGCTGATTTGTATTTATCTAAAGCTGCGTTAAGGTTGTTGCCGTTTTCTAATGCTTTTGCTTCTTCTATGATATTCAGATATTTAGTTAATGCTTGGTATTCGCTGCTGTTCATTGTCTCTTCAATTCTTGATATCATGTCTGCAGAATAGGAGTCGTCTGGTATCACGGCGAGCGCGTCTGAATATGCAGTCTTGGCTTTTTCATACGATTTTTCAAGGTAAAGACTATCAGCTCTGCTAATTGCAGAATCGTATTTTTCGTATATTTCTTTTGTAGTTTTTAAGGAAGAGATATGTTCCGCCAAATCGCTATCGTTAGGGAAAATTGCTAAAGCTTCTTCATATTTTGCTATTGCTTCGTTATATTTTTTTCTTAAAGTAAATTCTTTACCTTCTTTTTTAAGTCGTTCAAAATTAGAATTTTGCTTGTCGTAATTTTCTTTATTTGTTTTCGCTATTTCGTATTTGCTTTTTGTTGTTTCGTTGTTCGGATAAAGTTCCAATGCTGCTTTATATTGTAGCACTGCTTCTGTGTATTTTTGCGCTGCCATGAACTCTTCTGCCGTCTTTATGATTTGATTGAAAGTAGCGATTTTGTCTTTCTCGTCATTAATTATTTGCGTTGTTGTGGAGATTTGTTCATTGACATATTCATCTTTCGGCAAAACTTTTTTAGCTTTGTTATACATGCTCAAAGCATCTTCGTATTCTCCATTGTCGAAGTGCTCATCAGCTTCGTCAATATATTGATAAAAAATGACTTCCTTTTCGCTTTGCTCTCTAATTTTCTGCAAAGTCTTGTTAAGTTTGTTTTTTGCTGTTGCGTCGTCTTTGTTAAGTCTTAAAGCTTCTTGATAGTATGATTTTGCCTTAACGTATTGCTCGTTATTGAATTCCTTGTCGCCCATATTTATCAGTGATTGGTAATTGTCTGATTCTTGAGCCGATGAATTGTAAGATGTAGTTGTTAATATACTGATTGTTAAGGATATAATAAAAAATATTTTACGCATAAACTTAATTTTATACATCAACGATCTGTTGATACTATTATTGTGATTATATAATAATTCCGTCTTTCATTGTAAAAATCACGTCAGACATTTCTGCAAGTTCTTGGTTATGAGTGACGATGATGAAAGTCTGGTTTGTTTTGTCACGAAGGTCAAAAAACAATTGGTGGAGTTCCTTTGCGGAATGAGAATCCAGATTGCCTGACGGTTCGTCTGCCAGAACTACTGCTGGATTGTTTATTAAAGCTCGTGCGACTGCTATACGTTGTTGCTCGCCCCCTGAAAGCATAGATGGTTTGTGGTCTTTTCTGTTTGTAAGATTAAGGTATTCAAGCAATTGCATCGCTTTTTCGTTTGCTTCTTTTTGAGAAATGCCAGCGATTAATGCTGGAATGCAGATATTTTCCAGGGCAGTAAATTCTGGCAGAAGATGGTGAAATTGAAAAACGAATCCTATTTTTTTATTTCTGAATTCGGCTAATTTCTTTTGATTTAATCCAATAATATCTTGACCATCAATTGTTACAGAACCTTTGTCGGCTTTTTCCAATGTCCCGATTATCTGTAATAAAGTTGATTTTCCAGCACCAGATGCTCCTACAATACTTGCTACTTTGCCTTTTTCGATAGTTAAATCTACACCTTTCAGCACTTCTACATTGCCAAAGGATTTGTATATATTGTTGACTTTTATCATTTCTTAAATTTGTGCAAAAGTAGCAAATTATTTTGATATTTTCAAGCGTCTGGAGGTAATTAATAAAGGAGGTTTTTGCCTCCTTTATTGTTGTTTCTTGATTTAATGTGATACTTTGATTTAAAGTGTATATTTATTTGTTTTTCTGTAATTTAGCTCGTGTAAAAGGTTTGTTTCTGTCGAATAGGTAACGATATGTAATGTGTGTTTTATAGATTGTTGCTCCGGCACTTTCAGCTATTTTCATCATCGGCGGGTTGAAGTCACCAATCCAGTTGAGTTGGAGGTCTTTGTATTTGAATCTTTTTTTGATGTGTTGAGACTCTAATGAGCAGACAAGTCCTGCTTCGAGTCCTTTGCCTCTGTGTTCTGGTACGATGCCAAATACTAAAGAAATTGCTCTGTCGCATACTTTTGCTACTTTTACTCGCCACAATACTCTTAATTTGTTAAGTAAGTTCATTTTCCCGTTGAGTCCTTTGTAAATCTGATTTAAGTCAATCATTAGGAGAAAGAATCCGATAGGTTCTTTATTGCCTTGTTCATCAATATGATACGCAAAATGCATCAATCGAGGATCTATGATTGGTTTCAGACTGTTCAAGAGTCCTATTGCGTGTTGTCGAGTCAGTTTTGTTGAGCCTGGAATTGACCCCCATGCTTTGTTGTATATTATCAAGAAATCGTCGGCGTATTTGTCGATGTTTCTTTTGTCTAAAATCTCAAAACTGTAATTTGGTTTCCCGTAGAATCGTTTTGCTTTTTCATGTAAGATAGGATCGATGCCTTCTGTTGAAAAAACTCTACGGTAAGTAAGCTGTTTGAAGAATACATTAAATCCATAATTTTCGAATAACTTGCTGTAATATGGATAGTTATAAGGCATATTGTAAACAGGTTCGGTGAAGCCTTCATTTAAGCATCCCCAGAAATAGTCCCTGTCTCCGAAGTTTATAGGACCATCCATAGCTTCTTGTCCGTGCTCGATATTCCATTTCTTAGCAGCGTCGAAAAGCATATTCGCAGCTTCTTGATTGTCAATGCAGTCAAAGAAGCCACATCCTCCGGTTGCTTGCCCATTTTCTTCTTTTTTGTATGTATTGGAAGTTTTTTCGTCGTAGAAACTTGCTATTCTTCCGACGACATTTCCTTTTTCATCTTTTAATATGAACCTCGCAGCATCGCCGTGACGAAATAATTTGTTCTTAGTGTCGTCGAAAACGCTTTCTATTTCGTTGTCTAATGGTCGAACGTAATAGGGGTCTTTCTTGTATAATTTTGCAGGAAAATCAAGCCATTGCTTGATGTCTTTCTTGGTTTTTACTTCGTATAATGTGAAATTTCCCATTATTTATAATTTTGTGCAAAAATCTGAAAAAAAAGAGTTCGTTTGATTGTTTTTAGCGTTTTTTTTCGCAAAAATCAATAAATGGTTGTAAAATGTCTCTGAATATTTATTTAGAATCCTTTTTTTATGAGCTATTTCTGGCTTTAAGGAATTCTTTGATTAATTCTTTAGCTTTTTCAGCATCTTCGATATTTACACGGATTATGCTGCCGTTGTATGATGAACCAGATGCCCATCCTGCGGAAATGCTTTCTCCAAATGTGTTTTGGACAATGTATCTTATCTCGTTGTCTGTCAATATGGAAGCTATGTAATTAGCCTCGATATCTGAGCCTACAAATATATTTGCTAAATCATTTTTCATTATATTTACATTTTTGCTCTGCAATATTAACAAAAAAATCATAATTTTGTTTAAAATTGTTTACTAATGGTTGAAGATAAATTTAGTGAATTTATAGCTTATTTTGAGAAAAATATGCCTGTTGCAGAGTCTGAATTGAATTTTGAGAATCCGTATCAACTTATTGTGGCAGTTGTGCTTTCTGCGCAATGTACTGATAAGAGGGTGAATATGACGACTCCTGCTTTTTTCGAACGTTTTCCAGATGCTGAGACTTTGTCTAAATCGAGTGTAGAAGAGATATATTCCTATATTAAATCAATTTCTTATCCGAATAATAAATCCAAGAACTTATTGGGATTAGCGAAATCTTTGGTTCTTAATTTTAATGGTGTTGTACCAGATAATGTTGATGATTTGCAGACTTTGCCAGGAGTCGGTCGTAAAACTGCTAATGTTGTTGCATCTGTGGCTTTTAATAAGCCGGCAATGGCGGTTGACACGCATGTTTTCAGGGTTTCCGCTAGAATTGGCTTGACTCGTAATGCAAAGAATCCTTTAGACGCTGAAAAACAATTAATAAAGTATATTCCAGAAGATATTATTCCCAAAGCGCACCATTGGCTGATTTTGCATGGCAGATATGTCTGCAAAGCAAGAAAACCAGAATGTGATAAATGTGGTGTTAAAAATATATGTGATTATCATCAGTCGAAAAGTTAAAAATAGTTAAAAACCTTGACAAGAGAAACACTTTTTCTTATTTTTGTATCGTCTTTGATTTGTGTTGGAATTGTGTGGAAATTATGTTTTTTTATGTATTCTATCATAAGTTGAAGTAAAATAAAATAAGTAGTTGGAATTTAATAAATTATGAGTATGGAAAAGAATGTTACAGCGGAGGAATTAGAAAAAATCAGAAAGGAAAAATTAAAAGCATTAGAAGCAACGATAGGAAACATTGAAAAAGCTTGTGGTAAAGGCAGTATTATGCGTTTGGGAGAATCTGCGGCAGAGAAAGTTGAAAGTGTTTCTACAGGTTCTTTAGGTCTTGATTATGCTCTTGGAATTGGCGGTCTGCCAAAAGGTAGAATTGTTGAGATTTTTGGACCTGAAAGTTCTGGAAAGACAACTTTGGCTTTGCACGTAATTGCGGAATCTCAAAAACAAGGTGGTATTGCTGCATTTATTGATGCAGAACACGCATTTGACCGTTTTTATGCCAATAAATTAGGTGTTGATGTTAGTAACTTGCTAATATCTCAACCAGATTGCGGGGAACAGGCTTTGGAAATAGCTGAGAATCTTATTCGTTCTGGAGCAATTGACGTTATTGTGATTGACTCTGTTGCAGCTTTGACACCAAAAAGTGAAATTGAAGGTGAAATGGGTGACAGCAAAATGGGTTTGCAGGCTCGTTTGATGTCTCAAGCAATGCGTAAACTTACAGCGACGATTAGTAAGACTGGTTGCGTTTGTATCTTTATCAATCAGTTGCGTGAGAAATTGGGTGTTATGTTCGGTAATCCTGAAACTACAACTGGCGGTAATGCTCTTAAATTCTATAGTTCTGTAAGACTTGATATTAGAAAAGTAAGTCAGATTAAAGATGGCGAGAATATATATGGTAACCGCGTGAAAGTTAAGGTTGTTAAGAATAAAGTTGCTCCCCCTTTCAGAAAGACTGAATTTGATATTCTTTATGGTGAAGGTATCTCGTTGACAGGTGAAATCATTGATTTAGGTGTAGAAACAGGTGTCATTAAGAAGAGTGGATCTTGGTTCAGTTACAATGAAACAAAATTAGGTCAGGGTAGAGATACGTTGAAGAAATTGCTCGATGAAAATCCTGAGTTGTGTGAAGAGTTGTACGAAAAGATTATGGAAGCGTTAAATAATAGTAATCAAGAATTATAATAAATTGATAATGAAGAAATTGGTTTTGGTTCTTTTGGGTGGCTTGCTTTTAGCAAGCTGCTCTGAGAATGTTCAAGTTAATAAAGCAAAGGAAGTCGATAATAATATTAAAACACAGGAGGTTGTTGCCGAGAATCAATCTTATGTTGATGATATAGATAAGGCAATTGCGGAGGATTCGCTGAATGTGAACTTGTATATTCAACGCGCGACGATGAATTTGGCGAATGAACAGGTGAGTTCTGCAATAAAAGATATCAATACGGCATTGTCTATCGACAGAAAGAACATAGATGCGCTTTTGGTGTTGGCAGATATTTATTATGCTCTTGGTGATGAAGATAATATATTGTTGACCTTGAATAAAGCTTGTGAATATTCGCCTTTAGATTCAAGACCGATTGTTAAGTTATCTGAACTTAGTTTCTTGCAAGGCAATGCTCAGTTGGCTAATGCATACATAGACAAGGCATTGGAATTGGATAGATTTAATCCACGAGCTTATTTTATGCGCGGAATGATTGCTTTGTCTGCAAATGACACGGTCGTGGCATTGAAGAATTTTATGACTGCAAGAGTTCAGAAAGATGATTTTATAGAACCTAAGGTACAGATTGCTCATATTTATGCAGCGCAAGGTGATACGATAGCTAAGGCTTTCTTCGAAGAAGCTATTGCGTCTTCTCCGGAAGATTATACTTTGTATTATGATTATGCCATGTATTTGCAGGATAATGGTTTCCCGGAAACTGCAATTACGTATTACGATAAATTGTTGGAAGTGATGCCAAATAATCCTAACTTTATCTATAACAAAGGTTATGTATATCTTGTGTATATCGGTGATAATGAAAAGGCTTTAGACTGTTTTAATACTGTTTTGGAGTTGGATCCAACTTCTATAAACGCATTGTTCAATAAAGGTAGAACTTACGAACAAATGGGTGATTATATCAATGCAAAAAAAATCTACCACCAAATTTTGAGGAATTATCCTGACTATCAATTGGCGGTAGATGCTGTTAACCGTATAGGTGAATAGGAGCTTTATTCTGAGAACAATTTTCCTAATTCATTGATTCTGCTGTTGAGTTTGTCATTGACGGCGTTGAATTCTGCTATATCGTTAAGTTTAGCCTTGATGCCGAAATAGAACTTGATTTTAGGTTCTGTTCCTGAAGGTCTGACACTAATCTTAGTTCCATCTTCTGTGAAGAATTGCAAAACATCAGATTTTGGAAGGTTTATTGCTTTCTCTTCGCCTGTTAATATGTTTTTACAGATACTTGATTTATAATCTTTTACTTCAATTATCTTAGAACCTAAGATGTGTGTAGGTGGTTCGTTTCTGAACTTATGCATCATGTTCTTGATTTCTTCAGTTCCGCTTATTCCTTTTTTTGTCAATGATATAAGTCCTTCTTTGTAGAAACCAAATTCTTTGTATATCTCTTTAAGAATATGGTATAATGTCTTATTCTGTTCTGCTGCCCATGCTGCAACCTCAGCTATCATAAAGCATGCGCTGTTTGCATCTTTGTCGCGTACAAAATCTCCGATTAAGAAACCGTAACTTTCTTCGCCACCGCCTATGAAGGTCATTTCTGGATTGTTGAGAATTGTATCAGCAATAAACTTGAATCCTGTTAAAACGTCAAATTTCTTAACGTTGTATTTGTCGGCAATGTCGCATAAAAGTTCTGTCGTGACAATTGTCTTTACGATATATTCTTTACCAGTTATTTTGCCTAATTCGTGCCAACGTCTTAATAGATAGTACGTTAAAATAGCAGCAGTCTGATTTCCGTTTAATAGAACAAATTCTCCGTTTTCGTCCTTAACGGCAATACCGACTCGGTCGGCATCTGGGTCTGTCGCTAAAACGACATCCGCATTTACTTTCTTGGCTTTTTCAATAGCCATTGTCAAAGCTGCTTTTTCTTCAGGATTTGGAGAAACAACGGTAGGGAAGTTTCCATCAACAACCATTTGTTCCTCGACACAGTCAATGTTTTCAAAACCAGCTTTCTTGAATAATTTAGGAACTATCTGACCACCAGTGCCGTGTATTGGTGTAAACACGAATCTGAGGTCTTTTTGTTTCTTTATTAATTCAGGCGACAATGACAATCCTAAAATTTTGTTGAGATATATTTCGTCGAATTTTTCATCAAGATATTCTATTAGACTTTCGTTTGCGTTGAAGTTTACCATTGAAGGGTCTGTAATCTTTTCAACTTCAGCGATAACATTCTTGTCGTGTGGACTTACCAATTGTCCGCCGTCTTCCCAATATGCTTTGTAGCCATTGTATTCCTTTGGATTGTGAGATGCTGTTACAACAACGCCAGCTTGGCATTGTAATTCTCGAATCGCAAAAGAAAGTTCTGGTGTGGGTCTCAAAGCATTGAATAAGAATACTTTGAATCCATTTGCAGACATGACTTCTGCTGTCGTTCTTGCAAATTCTTTGCTGTTGTTTCTACAGTCGTAGGCAATTGCTATTTTTGGTTGCTCAACATTTGGGTACATTTTTCTAATGTAGTTGGCGAAACCTTGAGTTGCCATAGCTACGGTGTAGGTATTCATTCTGTTTGTTCCAACACCCATTATTCCTCTTAGACCTCCAGTTCCGAATTCAAGATTTTTGTAGAAACTTTCCAGTAATTCGTTTGGGTTGTTGTCGATAAGTTCTTGCACTTGTCTTCTGGTATCGGTATCGTATTTGTCAGATAACCAAACCTTTGCTTTTTCGATGATTTCTTTTGAGATTTTTTCCATAATAAAGTTTATTAGTTAATATTGTTGTTGATTTCAGCAATGCATTTTATTAAGCTGTCCCTCCAAAAAGGGATTTTTATTCCTGTATATTCCTTTATCTTTGTCTTGTCTAACGCACTGAAAGCAGGACGATTTGCTTTGCTGCCGTATTCTTTTGTGGAAATTTCTCTTACTTCGCAATTCATTTTGCTAATATGAAAAATTGATTCAGCAAAATTGCACCATGGAATTGTACCTTCATTAGAGTAATGGAAAATTTCCTTAATGTGTTTATTGTCAAAACGTTGGATAAGTATCATGATAGTGTAGGCAAGGTCGTATGCCCAAGTCGGGTTGCCGTTTTGATCGTTAACGACGTTGACGAATTCTCTCTCCGAACCCAAACGCATCATTGTCTTGACAAAATTGTTGCCGAAAGAGGAATACAGCCACGATGTCCTGACAATTATGTACGAACAACCTGAATTTATTATGTTTTGTTCGCCTTCTGCTTTGGTTTTTCCATAAACGCTGTTTGGTGAAGGTGTGTCACTTTCTACGTAAGGTCGTTCAGAGTTTCCGTTAAAAATATAATCTGTAGATATATGAATAAGAAGAGAATTGCTTGATTTACAGTTGTCACTCAGATATTTGACGGCGGTCGCATTTACTAATCTTGCAATGTCTTCTTCATCTTCGGCTTTGTCAACTGCCGTATAAGCTGCGCAATTGATACAAATATCTATGGCATTATTGCTAAAAAAATCTTTAACAGCAGATTCATCGCAAATGTTAAGAGTGTCAATATCCGTAAAAATCCAATTTAATTCATTCTCATACAAGGCAATTTTTTTGAATTCATTGCCTAACTGTCCGTTACAACCTGTTACGAGTATATTCATACAAACTATTTTGTCGCAAATTTATATAAAAAAGAAATACCAAGCGACTCTTTAAACTGTAATATTGGAATTTGTTTTGTGATTTCTGTTCCGTTTACAATTTCCGTTATGGTAAATTTGATGTTGTCGTCATAAATAAGGTGTATATTTATGATTGCCGAGATCTGTTTGTTGATTGTAAATTTAAATCCGGTTTCCCAATCGACGTCGATATTCCATCTGTTCGTCTTGTTTGGATCCATGTAGTTGTTGTAAAGGTTGAGATTGGAGAAAACAGAGATATTGTTGTTGAAATTTTGCTTGTATTTTATTAATACATTGATACCCAACTCGCTTAATATGTTTTTACCTTGAACCCAAGTGCTGTCGCCGTTATAGATGTTCCAATATCCAGCTTCCACGCCGTAAGAACCGAGGTCGGCGAGCCTTTGGTCCATAACGAATGTCATTTTGCCAGCGATAGGGCTTATGTAAAAAGAAATAAAATCTTTTATGTTGTAATTGTAACCTGCTGATAATGTTAAGTATGCTGGTGCGAAAAATCCAGAGATTGGTATAGAGTCGTTAGGGTAGGAGTAACCGTTTGTAAACTGAGTTTTTAACGACGCAATTGCTGTGAAAGTAAGATCGCTATTGTTGTTGTTCGACATTGTCATGGAGAGTTCGCAGCGGTCTTCGCTTTTTTCGTAACGTTTGTCTTTTGTGTAATTCGACATTCCATAAGCAAAAATACCGTTTACTACGTAATTGAATAGTTTTCTGTCATATCGGTACGTGAAATTGGAAGTTATTTTTCCGCTGCCGTTACTTTCACCACCAGCTGCCCAATGTGTTATTGCCAACTGATTCAACGTTATGCCAACGTTGCCTTCAAATTTATGCGGTGAAGGTTGTTCGTCTTCGATTGATTCCGAAAACTGTTCGTCGTTGAAATATATGGTGTCTGTAGTAACGTAAGTGTACCTATTAATAATAGTGTCGATGACGTATGTAGTGTCAATTTTTGTTATTGTGTCGGTGACAATTCTATACAGATTTCGGTTATTGGCAATAGTATCTTGACCCTTGATTATGAATGGATTTACGATGAAAAACATCATAATAGGGATAACATACAAAAATGGATGCTTCAAATTTAATTTGAATGCCGACATCTGTTAAAATAATGCTCGTTTAACTTTTTGCAAAAATAAGAAAAAATATTTGTTAGAGACTGATTGATACGTAGAATAAATTATCTTTGCGTTAAATAAAATGTTTAAAATGTCTGCAATTCAAATAAAATTATCTAAAACGGAAGAAGATTTGTTCTGTAGGAGCAAATGGTGGGGCAATCCAGATATTCCTCTTGAATTTGATTTTGATGATTCGCTGATGTTTTTGTGTCAGATTCGTTGTGAAGATTTGGTTGATTTTGATAATGAAAACAATCTGCCGCATAAGGGGATGTTGTATTTTTTCTGTGATGTGGCATATTATCTTGGTTTTTATGAAGAATTTGATCCGCCTGGTGGGAGTTTGTGGGATGGTGAATATGTTAAAGTTTATTATGTGGAAGAAGTTGATGAGGATTCTTTTGCGCAGATAATCTTTGACGATGATTATTTTCCTGTTATAAAGGAACGTAAAATTGACTTCGAATTGGTAGAAGATAATAAAGACGGGCATAAGCTATTGGGAGAACCATATCAATTTGAATATGAAGATTGGGAACATCCTTGTGAAGGCTGGATGAATTTGCTACAGATTGATTCTGATGAAGACGATGACTATAACTTGATGTTTATGGATATGGGAATGTTGTATATTATTGTAAATCCAGAAGATATTAAGAGAAGGGATTTTTCAAAAGTTATGGCGTATATTTATTCGACCTGACCCGAATCGGACACGATAAAAAAAATAGCGACCTTTAAGCCGCTACTTTCCAATGTTTTGTTTGTAGCGAGGATGAGAATTGAACTCATGACCTCCGGGTTATGAATCCGACGCTCTAACCAACTGAGCTACCTCGCCGTTTTGCGAGTGCAAAGATAGTAATATTTTTAATAAAAAAAACATTTTTATGAAAAAAATAAAAAAATATTTTCGAATGTTTTTTTGTGAAAAATATGTATCTTTGAAACCTATTTAATAAGGTTGTATTAATCTAAATTTTAATAAGATGAAAAAAATATTTGTATTGATTTTTGCCTTGGTTACAATGACGTCACTGATTAAGGCTCAGGAAGTTGCTAAAAATGGTCCTGAAATAACATTTGAGAAAACGACTCATCAGTTTGGTGAAATTCCTTTCAATGGTAATGGAACGTACGAATTTGTTTTCAAAAATACCGGCAATGAACCTTTGATTTTGTCGCAACCAAAGTCGTCTTGCGGATGTACGGTTCCAGAATGGCCTAAGAAACCAATTCTTCCAGGTGAGACAGATGTGATAAAAGTCACATATAAAAACACAAATCGTCCAGGTAGTTTCAGTAAATATGTGACTATTTTTTCTAATGCGATGACAAATAAAGAAGTGAAACTTTATATAAAAGGTAAGGTGTTGCAAGAACAAACGGAAGCTCTTCCTATGAAAGATAGTTTCATGAACAATACATCTCCTGTAAATAATTCAAATTATTAAATAACCTAAAGCTGTCATTTATTGATGGCTTTTTTTATCTTTAATTATGCCAAGTATTTCAAAAAAAGCCCAAAATATGCCGGCATCGCCAATCAGAAAGCTCGTTCCTTTCTCTGATGCCGCTAAAGAAAGAGGTGTTGATGTTTTCCATCTCAATATAGGTCAACCAGATATCGAGACTCCAGGTCTGGCTCTTGAAGCAGTCCGTAATTATACCGAAAAAGTCGTGAAATATTCGCCATCTCAAGGCACGATGTCTTACAGAAAGAAATTGTGCGAATATTACGAAAAGGTCGGTATTCATGTTGAACCAGACGAAATGATTATCACAACAGGAGGTTCTGAAGCACTTCTGATGACTTTCTTGACAATTATGGACCCTGATGATGAAGTCATTATTCCTGAACCGTTTTACGCTAACTACAATGGTTTTGCAAGAAACGTTGGTGTCAACGTAAAACCAATTTATTCTTCTATAGAAACAGGTTTTGCTTTGCCTGATATTTCTGAATTCGAGAATGCTATTACTCCTAAAACGAAGGCGATTTTGATATGTAATCCGAATAATCCAACTGGTTATCTATATTCGGCTGAGGAAATGGAGACGTTGCGTCAAATTATCTTAAAATATGATATTTTCTTGATTTCTGATGAGGTTTATAGGGAGTTCTGTTACGAAAAGGCAACTCACCACTCTGCATTGAATCTTAAAGGTGTTGAAAATAATGTTGTCTTAATTGACTCTGCATCAAAGAGATTCAGTGCTTGTGGCATACGTATTGGTCGTATGATTTCTAAAAATAAGGAGTTGATAAGTGCTGCTATGAAATTTGCACAGGCTCGTCTTTCACCACCAACATTCGGTCAGGTTGCGGGAGAAGCTGCTCTTGACAGTCCTCCGTCATATTATGAAGAAATCGTTAAAGAATATGAATCACGCAGAAATGTTTGTATTGAAGCAATTAACAATATAGAAGGCGCATATTGCCCTGTGCCTAAAGGTGCGTTTTATATTGTAGCTCATCTTCCTATTGATGACAGCGAGAGATTCTGTAAATGGATGCTGACAGATTATAACTATAACGGAAAGACAGTGATGATGGCTCCTGCAAGTGGTTTCTATTCTACAGAAGGTCGTGGAAAACAAGAAGTTAGAATTAGCTATTGTCTTAAAAAGGAAGATTTGAAAGAAGCAATGTTCATCTTGAATGAAGCTCTTAAAGCATATCCTGGACGTGTAGATTAATTAAGTAATTAATTTAAAATAAAAACAGAGGCTCGTGTGTAATATTTGAACCTCTGTTTTTCAGTCTTGTCAATTTTTTAATAAATTAAGTATTTTTCTCTGATTTTCTCGTATTTGTCGAGTCCTTCTTTCCAGTTTGCGCGTATTTCATCTTCGCTTAATCCAGCCTCAATTTGTTGTTGTAATTCCTTTGTTCCTGATAACTTTACAAAGAAATTGTTGAAAAATTTCTCATCGCTTTTAAGTTGGTTGTAAGCGTTTATCAACCAATTGATATTGATTTTATTTTCATTATGTTTATAATCAAGGGCATAGTCTTTTAAGTATTCGCCATGACATTTCATGTCGCAAAGAAGTGGTGCTCTTTTACCGTCGCTTTGTTTTGGCGTGAATACAAAATCTTCTTTCATAGAAGGATGTCCATAAACTTGAAATGGCATCTCGGTTCCGCGTCCGACGCTGACAATGGTGCCTTCAAAGAAACAAAGTGAAGGGTAGAGGTATATAGATTCCCAGTTTGGGAGGTTGGGCGAAGGTTTTACGCTGAGTTCGTAAATTGCGTTTCTATCGTAATTGCCGAGAGGAATTACTGTCAAGTTACATTGTAAACTATCACTTAACCAATATTCTCCGTTGACCATCTTGGCATATTCTCCAATCGTAAGTCCATATACTATGGGCACTTGGTGTAACCCGACGAATGATTTGTTTTCTTTTTCCAAAACAGGTCCGTCAACGTAAAAGCCATTCGGATTGGGTCGGTCGAGGACAATTAAAGGAATTTCGTTTTCTGCAGCAGCTTCCATTATGTATGTCATTGTCGATATGTATGTGTAGAAACGTGTTCCAACATCTTGTAAATCAAAGAGTAAGATGTCTATGTCTTCTAATTGCTCTTTGTTTGGTTTTTTGTTGTTTCCATACAATGAAATGATAGGCAGCTGTGTTTTTTCGTCTATACTACTATTAATTAAAGCACCTTCGTCGGCAGTTCCTCGAAATCCGTGTTCAGGCGTGAAAATTTTTTTTACGGTAATTCCTTTGCTTAAAAGAGTGTCGATAAGATGAGTGTCGTTGAAGATACTCGTCTGATTTGCAATAACACCGACATTTTTATTATGTAATTTGTTGATATATAGTTCTAAACGTGAAGCACCTACGATAGCGTCTTCATCCTTTAAAATTTTAATGTCATTGTTTTGGCATCTTGCATTATTATTGAAAATAATAGCGATTACTAATAAAAATGAAAAAAACTTTTGCATACTCTTAAATAAATGATTATTTTTGCAATGATAAGAAAAAAATGAAAGCAACGCGGTTTATATCATCGAGAATTTTTTCTCTGTCGAAGGAAAATCTTTCTTCGGTGGTGATGAAAATAGCAATTCTTAGCATTGCATTAGGAATATCTATTATGTTGGTTTCTATAGCAGTTGTCGTTGGTTTTAAGAATCAAATTAGGGATAAGGTCGTGGGTTTTGTGTCTCCAATTCAGATTCAAGTGCTTAATCAGAATGAATCGATAGAGGAGACTCCTTTTGTCTATGACAGCACCTTGAAAGCTAAATTATCGCTGCCTTTTATTAAGTCTGTGTATTCGACTGCTAATAAGGCTGGAATTATTAAGACAGACAACGAGATTCAGGGGGTTGTGTTAAAAGGTGTTGATAAAGATTACAATTGGAATTACATTGATGCGAATCTTATTGCTGGAAATGTTCCTCAATATGTTGAAAATGAACGTTCTAACGATGTTGTTGTTTCGAAGATAATTGCCGATAAGATGTTGTTGAATGTAGGTGATGATGTGAGACTATGGTTTGTCGGCGAGGATATGAAAACTCGAGGAAGAAAATTTACCGTTAAGGGAATTTATGAAACTGGTCTTACCGAATGTGATGAACGCTTCATTTACTGCGACTTGAATCAGATCAGACGTTTAAATGGCTGGGAAAAAGATGTGGTCGGGCATCTGGAAATAGAAGTGAGTGAAGGTTTCGAAGTTGAAGATGTGAACAATGTCATTTATTATAGTATTCCACCAAATTTGATTTCATATACAGCCCGCGAATTGTATCCTCAGATTTTTGACTGGCTCGACCTTCAGGATATGAATGTCTTTATAATCATTGTCTTAATGTTGTTAGTCGCGGGTATTACGATAATAAGCATGTTGTTGATAATTGTCTTGGAACGCACATCGACTATAGGAATCTTGAAATCGTTCGGCGCTAGCAATTCGTTTATCAGAAAAGTTTTCTTGCAGCGTTCGCGCAGGATATTATTAATAGGTATGTTATTTGGAAATATTTTTGGCATTGGTTTATGTCTTATACAGAAATATACTGAAATTATCAAATTATCGCCGGAATCATATTATTTGTCATCTGTGCCTATCGAATTGAATATCAGTTATGTCTTAATGTTAAATCTCGGTACTTTTATTTTATGGGTTCTGATGATGTTGGTTCCTACAATGGTTGTTAATAATATAAATCCTTCTAAATCAATACGCTTTGAATAAATTTTGTGATATGGAAAATTTAACGATAGAACCTTTGAAAGGTTTTGGCGACATTAAGTTTGGAATGTCGGTTGAAGAGATTGTTGATATCTTTGGCGAACCTTCTAATAACGAAGAGTTGGAACCGATAATTGATGGACGTGAAAATAATTCTATTCTCTATGATTATGAGGATGAAGGTCTGTCAATATGTTTTGAAGGGGGAACGAAACCGATAGTAGCGAGCATTTCGACATTCAACGAAGATGCGACATTGTTTGGAGAGCGTGTCTACGAAATGAATCGCAATCAGATAATAGATTTGATGAGACGCAATGGTTATAAGGAGTTTGATGAGGAAGAACAAGAAGGCGATACTTGTCTGATATATGACGAGTTGATGATGGATTTTTATTTCAATGAAGGTGAACTTATTGATGTTGTTTGGGGAGTGCTCGTTGATACTCAGTGAATATGCTTTAACTTTTTGAATATCGAGGATGATATAAGGAGATTACTTCTCTTAGATACTTATCAGAAATGTGTGTGTAAATTTCAGTGGTGCTTATGCTTGAATGTCCGAGCATCTGTTGTACGGCTCTCAAGTCGGCACCTCCTTCCAATAAATGAGTGGCAAATGAATGTCGGATCGTGTGCGGTCCGATGTTTTTTTTGATGCCAGCCTTCTCAACGAGACTTTTTATCATAATGAAAATCATCTGTCTGCTCAAACCTGTTCCTCTTTTGTTGATAAATACTGTGTCAGAATGCTTTGGCTTTATATCCTGATGTTTTCTTTCTCCATCTATATAAAGGAAAAGAGTTTTAAGAGTTGACTTGCTAATCGGAATCAGGCGTTCTTTGTCGCCTTTGCCAAAAATACGTATGAATTCATCTTTTACGTAAATGTTGCTTATTTTCAGTGAGATAAGTTCAGAAACTCTTAATCCGCAACCGTATAGAACTTCTATTATCGCCTTGTTTCTGTGACCGAAAGGCAAACTTAAATCAATTGCATCTATTATTGAGCAGATTTCTTCATACGTGAGAACATCAGGCAAATGTCGTCCTATGTTAGGTGTTGATATAAGTTCTGTCGGATTCTCCTCGACGATTTTTTCTATAATGAGATATTTGAAGAATTTTTTCAGTCCAGACAAAATACGAGCTTGAGAACTTGCAGAAAAACCAAGTTCATAAAGATATGCCAAAAAACTCTCGATTTCTTCTTGATGTATGTTTTTCAATGATATAGAAGTATTTATGCTTTCAAGAAACTGTTTGAATAATTCAATATCATGTTGATAAGCAACAACGCTATTGTCGGATAGAGATTGTTCTAATCTGATGTAATCGAGGAATCGTTTTATGATAAATTTGTCGAACATATTTTTTTTGCAAAAATGAGAAATATTATGAAAATAATCATCATTTTTTTGAATAAAAAATGTAATTTTGCAACACTTAATAGAATAGAATAATCATTAAAATTTAATTTGAAAATGAAGAAATTTTTACTTACAACTATTGCTTCAGTGTTAATTGCAGGTAGTGTTTTTGCACAGCAGACTGCCAGAGAATGTGTTTTAATTGAAGCCTTTACGGGAATTGGCTGCGGTTATTGTCCAGCAGCTGCAAACGGAATTGCTCAAATGATGGAAGAGGGATTGGCTATTGCTCCACTTGCATTCCATAACTCAGCTTATTCACCACCGCAATATGCAACAACAGAAACTAATGCTAGAGCATCATTCTACAATGTGAATAGTTTCCCAACAGTCTTGATTGATGGCGTGAATAGAATTGAAGGTGGAGGAGTGGCTTCACAATCAATGTATGGCCAATATAAGCCATACTATGACCAACGTATAAATGTTCCAAGTCCATATACAATTGACTTGACATTTGGCTATGATTCTGGAACAGAATGCTATGCAAAAGCTATCGTTAATAAGGTTGGAGATTGCTCTTCTGATAAAGTCAAGTTATATATTGCTTTAACAGAATCTCATATTCAACAGTCATGGCAAGGTCTTCAAGAATTGAATGCTGTTGTTCGCGATATGGTAACAACTACAGCTGGTGTCGAGATTACTCAATATTCTCAGGAAGTTAAAGCTTTGTTTAGCGTTGCTGGTTATAAGAAAGAAAACTGTTCTCTCATTGCTTGGGTTCAGAGCGATTCAAGTCCAAAAGAAGTGTTTCAAGCAGTTAAATTAAATATCGGTGAGGCAGCTCCGGTTTACGACTTGGGTATTACTTCTGTAGAAGATGTTCCAACAGAATCATGTTCTGGAAGAATTACTCCTCGTATGAAATTCAGAAACTATGGCGAACAAGCAATTTCATCTGTCACTTTCAATATTACAAACGGTGCTGGCGAACAACTTGGTTCAGTTGACTGGACAGGCAATCTTTTGAAAGGTCAAGAACAAGAATTGATATTTGAAGAAATTATTTTCGGCGAAACAGGATCCGTAAAGATTGAAGCCGTAAATCTTAATGGCAGCAACGAAGACGATTATACATACGATAATACATACTTATTTAATGCAATAGCTCCATACGAACTTCCTAACGGTTATATGAAGATTCAAGTCAAGACTGGTGATGACCCAGAAAACTTCAGCATTGAAATTAAGAATATGGAAACAGGTGAAGTGTTTGAAAATCTTACTTTTGAAGAAGCAAATAAGATATATCAAGAAGAGGTTACATTGGAAGAATATGGATGCTATCGCATAACTGTCAAAAATTCTGCTGGAAATGGTATCAGCGGCAACGGATTCTGGGGAATCAAGAATGAAGATAACGAAACGGTCGTGATGGGCGGAAACAATGTTAATGTTTTCAGATATGAATTCCCAATAGAAATAACATATTCTAACGTTGGAATTGAAGCAGTTGAAATCGTTGATGAAGTTAATGTATATCCAAATCCAGCATCTTCAGTAATCAATGTGTCTTCAACTAATTTAAGTAAAGTTGATGTTTACAACACATTCGGCCAGTTGATTTATTCACAAGATGCAGATTCTGAAATCGTTGAAATCAGTACAAATTCATGGGCAAATGGTTTGTATTTTGTCAACGTTGAAACAAAAGATGGTGTTAAGTCATCACAAAAAGTTGTAGTTAACAAGTAATATGTGATTAATAATAAGGTATAAATATTAAATACCATAAATGTTATGAAAAGAGATGTCATTTTGTATGATGTCTCTTTTTTTTGTACGTTTTTTATCAATAAAATATGTAAATTTGCTGACGGAATTATAAAATTATTTACAATGAAAAAATTATTACTTTCAATTATTACATCGGTTATTTTATCCGGTTCTGTTTTTGCGCAAAACGTTGCTAGAGAGTGCGTTTTGTTTGAAGTCTTTACAGGCGTTAACTGCCCATACTGTCCAGCAGCAGCTATATCCATAGGACGAATGTTGGATGAAGGCAAGTCGATAGCAGCAGTGGCATACCACACAAGTGCGTTCTCTGTTCCTGAATTCTTTACGTCAGAAACAAACGCCAGAGCAAGCTATTATTATATCAGCGCATATCCAACAGTAAAAGTCGATGGCAGACTTTCACCATCGGTGGGCGGTCAGTCGAGTGACCAAACAAGCATTGATTACTCATACAATCAATGTGTAAGTTCATACAACCAAAGAATCAATGTCTCAAGTCCATATACCATTGAGTTGTCGTTTGATTATGTAGCAGGAACAGAATGTAAAGTGACTGCTGCTGTCAACAAGGTTGGCGATTGTAATGGTTCTGATGTCAGATTGTTTGTTGTTATGACAGAATCTCACATTCAACGTAATTGGCAAGGTATGACAGAAGTTAATTTCGTTACTAGAGATATGATTCCAAACCAAAACGGAACTCCATTGACATCAGACAGTCAGACATTTGAAGCGACTATCGATATGGCCGGATTCAGCAAAAATAATTGCGAAATAGTTGCATGGGTACAAAGTTATACCGGAAATAAAGAAGTGTTTCAAGCAGTTAAGTTGCCTTTGTCGGAACTTGTAATGCAATACGATTTAAATATTAACAATGTGGAAGAAGTTCTTTTAGGTTCATGTTCTGGAAAAATGGCTCCACGTTTAACATTAGAAAATAATGGAACAGAATCATTGTCATCAATAGTTTTCGATGTTAAGGATGAGAATGGAACAGTGTTGGCAACAAGTCAATGGGAAGGCAGTCTCGCTGCTAATGAAGAAACAGAATATGTTATGCCAGAATTTGATTTCGATGATGCAGAAAACATTGTTATAGAAGCAGTTGAAATTAATGGAAATAGTGATGGATATCCAGTTGATAACATTCGTAACATTCAAGTTGCAGAACCGATAATCATTGAAGATTCTTATATCAAACTTCAGCTTAAAACAGGTGACGACCCAGAAAATATGTCTATTGAATTCAAAAACATGGACGATGGTGAGATTGTCAATACATTTACATACGACGATGATAATAAGATATATACAGAAGAGTTTAATTTGCCCAAAGAAGGCTGTTATCGTATGACAATCAGAAATACTGTTGGTAATGGCTTTGGCGGTGGTTTCTGGGGAATCAGAGATAGCAAAGGTACGACTTTGATTTCAGGAAGTAATCACGACAATCCTTTCAGATATGAATTGGCACTCGAAATTTCATGCTTAGGCGTAAATGTTGTTGAAATTGACAATAATAGTGTGGATGTTTATCCAAATCCAGCTACTTCAATGATTAACGTCGTCGCTGATAATATGAAAAATGTAAGCGTTTATAATGCTGTAGGTCAGATGATTTATACAGAAGATGGAGCAAGCAACAATGTTATGATTGATAGTCAGTCATGGACAAGCGGATTCTATTATGTTACAGTTGAGACATCTGACGGAAGCAGAGTTTCACAAAAAATAGTTGTGAATAAATAATAAAAAATAAGGATTTATTTCGGAGACGTCATGTTCAACGTGGCGTCTCTTTTATTATATTTGCGAAAAAGATTTCAATATGAGAAAAGTTCATTTTATTGCTATAGGCGGTAGTGCCATGCATAACCTCGCGATTGCATTGCACAGAAAAGGTTATGATGTGACAGGCTCTGACGATGAGATTTTTGAACCGTCAAGAACGAGATTATATGATGAGGGAATTTTACCGGAGGAACTCGGCTGGTATCCTGAAAAATTGGATGAAAGTTACGAATCTGTCATCCTTGGGATGCACGCTCGTATCGATAATCCGGAATTAATTCGCGCTCAAGAACTTGGACTTAAAGTATATTCTTATCCGGAATATCTTTACGAACAAAGTAAGGATAAAACCCGCATCGTGATAGGAGGAAGCCATGGGAAGACAACAATTACGTCAATGATACTTCATGTTATGAAGTCCGCAAATATTGAGACTGACTTTATGGTTGGAGCGCAACTTGAAGGTTTTGATGTTATGGTGCGTCTTAGCGAGACTGCTAAATATATGGTGATAGAAGGCGATGAATATCTTACTTCGCCAATCGATAGAGTGCCGAAATTCCATAAATATCATCCCCATATCGCTGTTATAAGCGGAATTGGCTGGGATCATGTCAATGTTTTCCCGACTTTCGACAATTATACAGAGCAATTTAGAATTTTCGTCGATACAATAGAAAATGAAGGTTGCTTGATTTATGATGATAACGATTTGGAAACTAGGAAGATAGCAGAAAAGGCATCGGTGAATAAATATGGTTACGATATTCATCCATATATTAGAGAAGGTGAGGAAACTTATATTATTTCTAATGAAAATAAGATAAAAATTCAGGTTTTTGGCGAGCATAATATGAAGAATATTAATGCTGCGTATAATGTCTGCAAGCAGATAGGCATCAGCGACGAAGTTTTCTACAATGCGATTTCAACTTTTAAGGGTGCGTCGCGACGTCTTGAATTGCTGTTCGAAAATAAAGAGAGGAACAATTTGATATTCCGCGATTTTGCTCACGCGCCTTCAAAAGTCTTGGCAACAGTAAAAGCATTGCGAGAGCAATATAATGACAGATATTTTCTGGTTGTTTTCGAATTACATACTTACAGTAGTCTTAGCGAAGTCTTTATAGACAAATATAAAAATTGCCTCGATAATTGTGATAAAGCAGTTGTTTTTTATGATCCACATGCCGTGGCTATCAAGAAGTTAGATATGATGACGGATGAAAGGATTATTAAAGGATTTGCTCGCGAAGATATAAAAGTGGTTCATTCGAAAGCTGAATTGATGGATTTGCTGAAAGATGTTGATAAAGAAAATGTTGTCGGTGGATTTATGAGTTCTGGCGATTTCAACGGACTTACTAAAGATGACCTGATGATTATTTTCTGACCATGTTTTTAAAATAATAATTATATGAATTAGAATGAGTTTGGTATTTTATAATAATTAAATAAAAATAAAAAATCTGGGAATTATTATTCTCAGATTTTTATTTTAAGAACTTTATGCTGAAATCACATTATTTTTTTGGGGAATTACTTTCAGTCAGCGCGTAGAAGTTAGGCACGAACAATGTTCCGAATATTGTGTTGGTGAACATTCCGAAAACGACTGCTGTTCCAAGTGCGATTCTCGCTTCTGCGCCGGCACCGCTCGCAAACAATAAAGGCATCACACCCAACACAAATGCTAGCGATGTCATAAGGATAGGTCGCAACCTGACTCGTCCTGCCATCAAAGCGGCTGCACCTTTGCTCATGCCTCCCGCCTTATATTCAACGGCAAATTCTACAATCAAAATCGCGTTCTTTGCAGACAAGGCAATTAGTAGGATGATGCCGATTTGAGAGTAAATGCTTATAGGCAAAGCCATTATGATACATCCTAAAATTACGCCCAACAAGGCTAACGGCACACTTAAAATGACGGCGAAAGGATTGGTCCAACTTTCGTACATCGCTGCTAAGACCAAGATAACCAATATTATCGCAAGAATGAAAATCATGGTGACACTGGAACTTGACAGTTTTTCTTGATATGCTATTGATGTCCATTCATAGCCGAAATTATTACCCAGATATTTTTCTGTGAGATTTTCGAGAGCGTCCATAGCTTCGGAACTGCTATAGCCGTCAGCTGCAATTGCCATGATGTTGGCAGCAGGGTAGAGGTTGTAACGGTTTATCTGCGCCTGTCCCATCTTTTCTTCAATATTACAAAATGCTGAAAATGGAACCATCTCGCCGTTAGGATTTTCTACGCTTAACTTCAAGATGTCGCTGATAACATTACGATTTCCAGGATTTGCTTGAATGATGACTTGATATATGTTGTTGAATCTCACGAAGTCGTTGGCAAAAGTGGAACCCATATATGATGAAAGTGCGTCGAAGACTTGATTTAACTGTAATCCCATCATGCCGATTTTGTCACGGTTTATGTTCAGGAAAAACTGCGGACTGTTACCTTCAAACTGATTTTGAAGATACATCAAGGCTGGTTCTTCTTGATAGTTTTCCATCAAGGTGGCGACGGCGTTTTCTAACTCTGTCGTTCCTAAGTTGTTACGGTCTTCGAGTACGAATGCTAATCCTCCCGAAGCTCCAAGTCCTGGTATTGAAGGCGGATTGATGGCGAAGATGTTAGCTTCTTGTATCTCAGTGGATTCCATATTGATTCTGTCGATGATAGCTGTCGCGCTTTCACCTTTGCCTTTACGCTCATCCCAGTCTTTTAACATTACGAACAAACTCGCTTCGTTGGAACTGTTGCCGCCTTTTACAAACGAAAATCCATTGATAACCAAATAAGTGTCAATCTCTGAATATTTGTCTAACATCTTAGAGAGTTCCGCTGTAACCTTTTCTGTTCTTTCCAAACTTGCAGAATTGGGAAGTTGTACCGTCACCATGAAATATCCTAAATCTTCCTTAGGTAAAAATTCATTAGGCAATTTTATGAAGACGTACATCGTTAATGCTGAGATGATTACGAATGTCGTCAGTGCTACGGCAGGTCTTCTTAAAAACGATTTTATTATTCTGATGTAAAATCCTAAAGTCTTGTCGTATAATTTGTTAAACCATTTGAGACTCCATTTTTCTTCTTTGAGGAAAAGTACGCACATCGCTGGAGTGAATACTAAGGATATTATTCCAGAAATCACTGTGGCAGTGGCGATTGTGAGAGCGAATTGCTTGTAAAGCTCGCCTGTGATTCCTCCGATGAATGCTGTTGGGATGAAGACTGCAAGTAAGACCAAAACTATACTTATAACCGGACCTTGTATCTCCTTCATGGCTTCTGTTACAGCTTCTTTACGTATTGCAAGTTCTTCTTTCTTAGATATATGCGATACGTCTTTGCGCTTCCGTAGCTTCGATTCTATTAGTCGAGATGCGTTTTCTACAACAACGATAGCGTCATCGACTACAATAGCAATCGCTAATACTAATCCGAATAATGTTAATAAATTTATGGAAAATCCGAGAAGTCGCATCACGGCGAATGTTCCTAACAATGAAATCGGAATTGTTAATGCAGGAATGATGACAGCTCGGAAGTTTTGTAAGAACAAGAACATCACTAAGATAACTAATAATGTCGTCTCCGCTATCGTGACTAAGACTTCGTCGATGGAGGCTGTGACGAATTTCGTGTTATCCATCACGATGTTCATATTGATGCCTTCTGGAAGAAAATGTTGCAGCTCTTTTACTTTGGCTTTCACTTCTTTAGCTACATCCAAAGCGTTGGAGCCTGGCATCTGGTTGATACCGATAGCAGCTATCTCTTCGCCTTTCATCGTCGTTGTGACTGAATACGACTGTGAGCCTAATTCTATCTTGGCGATGTCTTTAAGTCGCAGATATTCACCGTTTTCTAAAGTCCTTATTATGATATTGCCAAATTCCTCTTCGTTGATAAGTCTGCCTTTCGTGCTGATGCTATATTGAAAAGCCATCTCGTTGGAAGTAGGAGGAGCGCCGACGGCACCGGCAGAGACTTCCATATTCTGTGATTTTATCATCGCCAAGACTTCATCGGGTGTTATGTCTCTGATTCTCATAATCTCTGGATCTAACCACACTCTCATGGCGTAGTCTGATGCTCCGAAAACGTGAACGTCACCGACACCTTTAAGTCGAGCCAACTCATTGACGATATTGATATTGGCATAATTGGCGAGAAATAAACCGTCGTATTGTTCTAAATCGCTGTCTAATGTAATGAACATCAGTTGATTCGGACTGCGTTTTAGGACGCTTACGCCTTGTTGTTTTACAGACGATGGGAGATTTGCCTCAGCGAGATTGACTCTGTTTTGTACCATGATGGCGGCTTCGTCAATATCGGTTCCTAACTCGAAAGTAACTGTCAATGAATACTCTCCGTCGCTCGATGAACTCGAACTCATATACATCATGTTTTCCACGCCGTTGACTTGTTGCTCGATAGGAACGCCTACTGTCTGTGCAACTGTCTCGGCGCTCGCTCCTGGATAATAAGCTGATACCATGACAGTTGGAGGCGTGATGTCGGGATATTGTGCAACGGGTAACGTCCTCAGCGTCACCAAGCCCGCTATGACGATGACTATAGCGATGACGGTCGAGAAAACAGGTCTGTCGATAAAGAATTTTGTAAACATGGCATCATTGATTTATAGGTTCGACTTTCATTCCTGCCCTGACTTTCAGCAAGGCTTTTGTAACAAATCTCTCGTCGGGCGACAATCCTGAAGTGACGTGAATGAGACTGTCGTTGATAATCTCACCGACTTCTATGTGTCTGTAAGACACTTCGTTGTTTTTATCTACGACATAAACATATCTTCCTAACTGGTCAGTTCCGGTGGAAGCGTCAGGGATTAAAATAGCATTTTCGTTTTCGCCGTAAGGCAAAGAAACCGTGCAATACATGCCGCTTTTAAGGTCGCTGTTGTCATTGTCGAAGACAGCTCTCAGCATCAAAGTGCCGGTCTTTAAATTCACGTAAGGCGATATATAATTAGGTGTCGCTTCAATCTTTGGAAACATACCTTCCTGCATATTGATATACACTTTTTTAGGTAAAGGCGAATCCCAATCTTTTGACGCTACTTTCATCGCAAGATATTGATTGTCTTCTATGTTGAAATAAGCAAACATAGGATTGTTGTTGTAAATAGTTGTAAGTAAAACTGGCGAGACAGATCCATCGACATATTCTCCTTCGCTGGCGCCGCTCGTTGATACATTACCTGGAATCGGAGCTTTTATGTAACAATAACTTAGCGTCTTTTCTGCTGTCTTCAATGCGGCTTTTGCGTTTTCCACATTAGCCTTCGCGGTACGCACATTCGTCTCCGCCTGTATCAAGTCGATCTGACTGATAGCGTCGCTCTTGGAAGCTTCAAGCATTCTGTTGTAATTGTTTTCATAATAATCCAAACTAGCTTCTGCGGAACGTAATGTCGCCTTCGCCTGATTTACCTGATTTTCATATATGGAAGGATCGATGATGTAAAGCAAGTCGCCGGCATTGACATATTGTCCCGAGCTGAAATTCTGTTTCGTGACGTAGCCGCTGACACGTCCCACGACATTGATAATGTTGCTCGCCTGCAGATAACCGGGATAATCTTTATGCAAGACAATCGGCATCACGTAAGGTTTCGCGACGCTAATCTTAGGAATCTCTGCGGTAGCCGTTTTCTTTCCTTTATTATCACAACTGAAAAGAAACATCATACTTAAAGTCGTGATTGATAGTAATATAAAGTTTGAGGTTTTCATATATTATGTATTTTTTGCTCTGGGCAGTGAGCTATGAGTTGTGAGCTGTTGCTCAATGCTCGATGC